>NZ_JACBZM010000001.1:4775000-5069211 GCF_013408525.1 Nocardioides aromaticivorans | reverse complement strand
TGCGACGAGCTCGTCGGGGGCCTCCTCGGCGAGGTGGTGGCCGGAGTCGATCCCGTGGCCGGACACGGTCGTGGCCCAGTCACGCCAGATCGCCAGCGGGTCGCCGTACAGGTCCTCGAGGTCGTCACGGAGCGACCAGAGCACCAGCAGCGGCATGGCCAGCCGCCGGCCCGCGGCCCGGTCCGCCTCCTCGTGCTCGCGGTCGATCGTCAGCCCGGCGCGGTAGTCCTCCAGCATGGCCCGGACGACGTCCGGGTCGCGCACGGCTGTGCGCCACTCGGCGTGGTTCTCCGCGCCCATGACGTCAGGGTCGCCGCGGTACCAGCTGTCGGGGTCGGCGTTGATGACCCGCTCGGGGATGTCGGGCTGGGCGAAGAAGAACCAGTGCCACCACGCGGTCGCGAACCGAGCATCGGCGCGGCGCAGGTGTTCGCTGATCGGGATGCAGTCGATCAGCACGACCCGCTCAACCCGGTCCGGCTGGTCCAGGCCGAGGCGCAGCGCGACGTAGCTGCCGCGGTCGTGCCCGACGACGGCGAACTCGTCGTGGCCCAGGTGGGTCATCAACCGCGCCACGTCTCCAGCGACCGCGCTCTTCGAGTGAGCGCTGTGGTCCGCCGTCGGCGCCGGCCCGCGGGAGCGTCCGTACCCCCGCAGGTCCGGTACGACGACCCGGAAGCCGGCCTCCACGAGGGCCGGGGCGACGGCATGCCACGTCGAGCCGGTCCGCGGATGGCCGTGCAGCAGGACCACCGGGTCGCCGCACCCGCCGTGCCGGACGTGCAGCCGCGCATCGCCCACGTCGACGTCCTCGACGGTGAAGCCCTCGAACATCCAGCAACCTCCCACGTGTGCGTCGTGATCACGTGGGTGGTGCCCAGCGGGTGGTTCCTCAGCCGACGGCGGCCGGCGGCGCCGGCTCCGGCGACGGCTCGCCACTGGCAGCGATCGCGCCCGCGGCGATCCACTCGTCCGCCGTACCCCAGACGGGGAGGGTACGGATCCCCATCGGGCTGGTGTGGCCGACGGCGCGCCAGTAGTCGAGGACCTTCTCGGCCTCGGTCTTGGTGGCGAAGGCGCCAGCACGCACCTCGGCGACGTCGGAGTGCTCGATCGCGAGCCTGATGGGGACGTGGACCTCGAGACGCTCGCTCATGGATCACCTTCCGGGTTAGACCGGTTCGGTGCCAGGGAGCCGGGTTGACTGAACCACCACGGTACGCCGAATGGGTGGCCGGACCAAAGGGTCGTCCCACTACTGGCCCACGGGGCGTCAGTAGTGGGCGAGGACCTGCCGGACCGGGTGCCCGAGCAGCCCTTCCGCCGTGGTGAGCTCGGCAGGCTGGAGCTCGTAGACCTCGCGGGTCCCGTTCATGACCGTGATCTCGAACTGCGCGAACCTGACTGGCTAGTCGTAGTCGAGATCGGTTCAGCGACAACGCTGAACCGCAGCACGGCACGTTAACGGGGGTTCGTGTCTCGCGGATGGTCCCGACGGGCACTCAAAGAAGCGCGATGCTCAACAGCGTCATTGTGCTCGCAATGGCTGCGTACGCGACTGACCCCGGCGGTGCGTCGAAGAGGCCCAAGGTGCCGAATGCGACGGTTCCAAGGCCGCGATCGCGACGAGAAGGATGCGACGCATGTTCATGAGGTCGGGTTGACCTGTCGTGCGGGAGTCCACGACCTGGTCGTCGTCCCGCATAGACTGCCGGCGAAGGCGACGCCGAATCGCAGCCGCGAGCCCAACTAAGCGAAGAACTGCTGGCTGGCTGCGCACCGTCGTGCCCGACGACACCAAGATCAAAGGCTCGCAGGTAGTTGAGGAGCCAGCCCTTCGGCTCAAAGGCCAGACGCTCCACCCTCGCACCATGCGGTCTACGTAAACTCCGCTGGGACTCGCCGGGCCTTCGTTCTGCCGCAATGATTCCACCGGCCAACATCACGTTTGGGAGATCGTCCACGCGTGTGCGATCCGGGATGGAGCGGAGTAACGTGGTGGAGTCCGGGGCCTGGCCGGGATAGGCAGAGTCTCCCTGGACCGGGAGGGCGTGATGATTGCATCTGATCCATCCGAGCCGGCGTTCCGGCCGACTGCGAGGGTTCCATTGCGGATCCTGCTCGACAATGGGTTTCCGTCGGGTCCGCTCGACGGCGCGTGGTGGCCCCAGTCGCGAGACCTCCAGATCGAGTGTGCTGACTTGGTCGACCACCTCCCCGGCTTGGTCGGTCTGCCTTCCCGACTGCTCTTCTCCCGACCGGACTGGGACGCCGTCGCGGAGGGTGCTTCGGAGCGCGTGATCACGGCGAGCCATGGCACCGTCCCAGTTGGCGCCTTTCCGACCGACGATACGCATCTGCTGATCGTCGTGACGTCCTCGGGGGAGCGCCTTCATCTGCTCGTGATTCCCAGCGGGACGGAGATCGATGTCGCTGAGGATCTGATGCGTCGAGCCGCTGACGAGCGGAACGTGAGTTCGGCAAGTGTTCTCCTCGAGACGGCGCGTAGCCACTTCGGCGGCGTTGTGCCCTTCGAGGTGGGTGTGTGGGAAGACGACGGCGGCGCTGGGGAGCGTGATCTCTCCTAGCCTCGGCAGGTCCCGATCTCCGGTGGCACGGTAGCCGTTTGCCGGGAGACTTGCGAATGCCACGTTCAGTCGCGCTCCACCTTGTCGCGTCTGTTTCGGCGGAGCTTGAGACGCAGCTGGGTGATGCGACCGATCCCGACGACAGCCACTACGGCGCCTCCGCCGACGGCTGCGATCAGCATGGCGAGCCCGAGAGGGATCTGCCCGTCGGTGCCAAGGAACCGAACGTCGACGTTCGTCGAGTTCTGGAGCATGAAGATGATCAGCAGTAGGAGAAGTACGAGCGCGATGCCAACGGCGACCCAGGCAGCGCTGAGGCGGGTGGTGCGGAGCCGCCGTGGCCTGGCCGCCGGCCGGGGCTCGGGGTGCGTAGGGTTCCTGGTGGGTGGGGTCCGGTCGCTGCTCGGTGGCATGGGTCCGGTGGTCAAGGTCGGTCCAGTCCTAGGGGCTTCCTCATTCGGTTCACCAGGTCACCTGGTCGCTCGGTTCGCCCGGTTCATGCGCTGGCGATCGAGATCCAGGCGGTGGCGATGATCGCGGCCCACAGGAGAGCTCCCAGGATCCATAGCCAGGTGGTCATGCCGGCGACACCCGCGGTGGGTTCCGGGGCGAGCTGGGTGGGCGCCAGGCTGCTCGGTGAGCGGCGCCGACGGCTGCGATCTGTGATTGCAGCTCGAGTTTGGTCAGGATCGACTTGACCTGGCTCCGCACCGTTGCCACGGCGACGACGTTCGTGCGGGCGATCTCTTGGACCGGTTCGCCGTTCATCAGTGCGCCGAGGATCTCCATCTCGCGTAGGGTCAGCCGGTCGAGTCGGACTCGTGTGGCCCGCGACTCGTCCCCGTCGGCGCGTGCTGTCTCGATCAAGGTCGCGCGCTGTTCTCGGCTCATCAGAGGCAGGCCGTCACGGACTCGTCGGGCCGTATCCGCCAGTTCCTCCAGTGAGCACGTCTTGTGCAGGACGTCCTTCGCGCCCAAGTGTATCGCAGCCCCCCATCGGGCCCGGTCGGTGGTGTCGGTCAGGAGCACCACTGTCGCCCCGGATGCAGCCAGTGGGGCGACGAGTCGGAGTCCGTCGCCCACCGGCCCCAGGCGATGCTCGAGTAGTACGAGCCGTCCAGCGCTACGTAGTGCGGCGGCCAGCACGGTGGCCAGCGACGCGTGCTGCTCACCAGGGTCGATCACCGTGACGATGAAGCCCTCGGGGTCCAGTGCCATCGCGAGAGAGTGAGCGAAGAGAACGTGAGGGTCGATGACGGTGATCCGCACAGGTCGCCGGTTGTGGCCGTGCCGCACTGCGTCCGCGGTCGTCGCGCCGTGTCGCAAAGCGTGATGGGGCGGAACGCGTTCTGGTTGTGGGGATCGACCAGTTGTCGTCGGCGTTGGCCCCGAAAGCTCGGACATGTGATTCCCCCTGGCGTTCCAACACGAAGAAACTCGCGGGGTCCAGGCGGGTCTGTATCGACCTTCATATCACCTCAGTTCACCGTGCGCTAGGAGCTCGCGGAGCGTCGGGTTCAAGGCAGGGTCTGTCCGGGGGGTGCGGAACTGGGTCATGCCATCGCTCTCAGGGACGGTGAGGAGTATCTACCCGACGGGCACTCCCGAGCAGGAGGCGCGGCCTGCCAGTCTGGGCTCTGTCCGCTCCACCGCGCGGTTGGTCAGTCAGGCGTAGAGTGGTGGTGACTGCCCAGTTCCGGAACCTACCGGCGTGGAGCAGCCCGAGAGGCGGACGTCATGACGACGTCGAACAATCCCGTCCATGCTTCCTCGCCCGCGCGTGGTTCGTTGCGACTCCGGATGGTGGACCACCCCGGACGCGACCGTGTGGATGGCGGATGGTGGCCTCGTAGCCACGACCTGGTGGTCGAGTTGGCCGATCTGGTCGACCACTTCCCGGCGCGGTTAGGCAAGGTGGGGTGGGCCTCGGTGTCGCGCCCGGATTGGGCCGTGGCACCGCCGCGTGTCGCTGTCGCCGATGGTTATGTGAAGGTGGGTTGGCTTCCCCAAGCCGACGATCACGTCGTGAGGCTCAAGACAGCAGAGCGAGCCGTGTTCTACCTGCTCGTGGTCCCGCCCGACTTCACTGATGACCAGGGCGCGGAAGCTCTGCTGGCCGCGTCGACGCACGGAGACAAGCATTGCGCTGCGGACATTCTTGACCTTGTCACAGAACATCCCGATGTCGATCCTGCTGATCGTTGGACCGACAACGGCACGACATGGTGGGGGCCCCACGCCGTGGCACCGTCATTCCACCCAGCAAGGTCAGGAGGGTAGCGCCGTGTCCTACCTGATGCTTTACGGGAGCGGCTGGACCCAGCGGTGGAGGATCGCCGTGGGCATGGAGGACGACGTCCGGTCGCAGATCTCCCAGGTCGGCAACGAGACGACCGGAGTGCTGAATGTCCTCGATCCTGGCTCGGACAACGAAGCAACTCTGGTGGTGTCGTGGGCCCGGGTCGCGGCGGCCGTCGTCCTCGACACGGCGGCCGAGGAGACGAGGAGCTCGACTGGGCAGTACGCGTGAGGTGGGATCAAGCGGTGCCGGGCGTAGTGATCCGGTATCGACGCTGGATGCGGTGATGAGCCGCGACGTTGCGGGCGGAGAGAACCGCTTTTTGACGAGCTGCACCCCGATGAGCTGTCTCAGATGGTTGCTGTTTCGATCAGGTTCGCGCCGCGTCAGGAGCGGCGTAGGTGCTCCACGCTCAGGGTGCGGGTCACGACCTGGCGGGCGACGTCCTTGACCGGGTGGTTGTTGCGGCGGCTGTAGTCGCGCATCAACCGGAATGCTTGGTCGACGTCGATCTCGGCGCTTGCCATGAGCACTCCCTTGGCCTGCTCGATCAGGACCCTGTTGTCGAGTGCGGTCTGGAGTTGCTCGGCGATCAGCCCGGACTGGCGGACGGCGCGCTCCTGGAGGAGCCCGATGGTCGCGATGTCAGCGAGCGCTTGGCCCATGGCGACGTCGTCCTCGCTCAGGTGGGAGTCGGCCGCGCAGAACAGGTTCATCGCACCGACCACGGAGTCGCGTAGGCGCAGGGGGATCGCGTGGGCTGACGCGAAGCCGACCTCGGCGAGGGCTGTGCTGAACCGCGGCCACCGCTCCCGGGACTCGCCGCCGCCCACGTTGACGACCGGACGCGCGCTCTGGAAGCAGTCGAGACACGGGCCCTCGTCGTTTTGCAGTTCGAGGAGCTCGAGGAGCTGGGCCCGGTCGCTCGTGGAGGCCACCACGTGCAGGACGCCGCGGGCGTCGGCCAGGATCACGCCGGCGGCATCGGCATTGAGCAACTCGACGCTCCGCTCGGTCAGGGTGGAGAGGAAGTCGAGCGTGTCGAACTCGTCGACGAGGGTGTCGGCGAGCTCGACGAAGACCTGCGCCAGCCTTTGCTCACTTGTCATGGTCTTCGCCTCCACTGTCGCGGACCAGGGCCTGGCGGGCCGTGTCTGTGTCAATCATCTTCGCTCTCCTCTGGGTGGATGCGCAGCCGTCCCGCGAGGACGTCGCGGGCAACGTCGAGCAGTGAGCGGTCTGCGGCGAAGGCGTGGGCGCGCAGGAGAAGCAGTGCCTCGGTCATGCCGACCGACGCTTTGACGGAGAGGAAGCCCGTCGCTTGGTGGATCTCGGCGCGGTGGGCCACCGGAGCACCGAGGTCGGGGTGCAGGGCGTCGCGGGTGAGATCTACGGACGGGATCCGGTCCTGCAGATGGAGGAGCACGACGACGGCAGCGCCCCCGTAGGCCTGTGCGGCCGTCTGCTGCTGTACGTCGAGTCGGCCGGGGGCGGAGCGGTACATGCTCAGGCTGCCGAGCCGGACCCCGCCGACGCTGAGCGGGACCGCGGTGACGGCTCTGACCCCAGCAGCCAGCGCGGCCGGGGCGAAAGCCGGCCAGCGCAGCAGCACTCCGTCACCGAGGTCGTCGCTGCCGACCGTGCGGTCGTAGCGCGAGGCGTCGAGGCTCGGGCCCTCGCCAAGATCGAACTGGATCTCCTCAAGACGAGAGGCGACGGCGCCCGACGTACCAATGACCGCCTGATGACCGGCCGCGTTCATGAGAGTCATCCCCACACCGGCCAGCCCGAGTGACTGTTCGCAGTCGATGCACAGCTGGTCGGTCAATGGCTTTCCGTCGCGGTGCCGCGCTCCGATGGCCGCGAGGATCTGCGTCGTCGTCGTCACGTCGTGCTCACCCCTTTGCCGTTAGGAATGCAGGGGTAGCCTCGACGAATAAGGCCACCTCGGACCCCGGCGGCGCGATCTGCGACATCCGGGAGTAGTCATGTCGACCAGTGATCCTCGAGGCGCGGTGCTCCGCAGCGACTACGGCGAGTTGGTGCGGGAGATACGGCGACGAGGACTCCTCCACCCTAGACCTGCCTTCTACGCCCGACTCGGCGCCCTCGCCCTGGCGGCGCTCGCCGTCCTGGTGCTGGTCCTCTTCCTGCTGCGCGACTCGTGGTGGGCTCTCCTGCTCGCGCCCGTGTTCGGTGTCGTGTCGGCGCAGATCGCCTTCCTCTCCCACGACGCCGCCCATCGCCAGATCGTCCGCAGCCGCAGGCTCACCACAGCGCTGTGCCTGACCCTCGGCAACCTGCTCAACGGCCTCAGCTACGGATGGTGGACTGCCAAGCACGACGCGCACCATGCGCACCCCAACGACCTGGAGTCAGATCCGGACGTCGCCGCCGGCGTGTTCGTCTTCGGCGCGGACCAGGCTGGCGAACGCCGCGGTGGGCCAGCCTGGATGACCCGGCACCAGGCCGCCCTGTTCTTCCCGTTGCTCACGCTCGAGGGGTTCAACCTGCGGGCCGAGGGCGTGCGCGCGCTGCTGCGCCCCGGCATAGCGCACCGATCGGCCGAGGGCCTGTTGCTGTTCGTCCACCTTGTGCTCTACCTGGCGCTCGTGGTCAGCGCCCTGACCTGGCTCCAGGCGATCGTGTTCGTGGTCGTCCACCAGGCGGTGCTCGGCGTCTACCTCGGCTGCTCGTTCGCCCCGTCTCACAAGGGAATGCCGGTGCCCACGGCGGAGGAAGCTGCGGACCCGCTGCTGCGCCAGGTGATCTGTTCGCGCAACATCCGCGGCGGCCCGTTCATCGACCTGGCACTCGGCGGCCTCAACCTGCAGATCGAACACCACCTGTTCCCCAACATGCCTCGCCCCAACCTGAGGCTCGCCCGGCCGGTCGTGCGCCAGCACTGCCAGGAGCGAGGGATCGCCTATGCCGAGACGACCCTGCTCGCGTCGTACCGACTGGCGCTGGGGCACCTCCACCAGGTCGGGCTCGCCGTACGTGGACCGTCAGCACCACGAAAGAAGGCAACGCCATGACCACCAACGACCGGGCTCCGCTCAGAATCTCGATCAACCCCAGCTCATCGACCCGGCGTCTCGACGGTGCCTGGTGGCCCCAGTCGCGCGACCTCCAGGCCGAGGGGGCCGACCTGATCGACAACTTCCCGAGCAACATCGGCCGCCCGGCGCGCCTGCTGTTCTCCCCGCCCGACTGGGACACAGAGCCCGACCGACCGTCCACCCGCCGGATCAAGGCTCAGCGCGGTTTCGTCAAGGTCGGCTCGTTCCCCGAGGACGACACCCACCTGGTGACCGTCATTCTTTCCTCGCGCGAGCGACTCGAACTGCTCGTGATCCCCAGCAGCACGCACACCGCGACCGCACGGACCCTGATGGACGCGGCCACCGACGAACGCAACATCCTCTCGGCTGCCGACCTGCTCGTCGCCGCGAGCGCCGGTCCCCCCAACAAGGGAGCGGAGTCTGAAGAAGCGACATGGGAGAACGACGGCGGCACCCGCCCTCAAGCGACGTGACCGGGGCCTGGGTGCGCCGAGGCGAGGACTGACGCAACGTCGCCCTTGGCACCGACTCGAACGCGGCACGAGCTACCCCTTCGGGCGAACACGCTCGAACGCGGCCCGGTGGAGGATCTTGCCGGCGTATACGCGCCGCGTCTCCTTGGTTGTCCCGAGCAGATCGGCACCCAGCAGGCCGCTGTCCTGCACTCCGGGCGGAGGCGGCTTGGGCCGGCATGGCGGTGATCCTCGCCCTGCTCACTCCCACGTCGGTCTGGGTGTCCCAGGACGTGAGGATCGCGAGCGTCCTGAAACGCAGGGCTCGTCGGGATGTTCCTCGTCCCGGGCTCCACGGGTCTTCTCCGCGGCGCTCGGCAACCTGAGTGCCGCCATCGATGCGGGTCGTGGTGATCTAGGTTTCGCGGCCCAGACCCAGGTGGCCGTGAGGACGCGACACCGTTCGTCGTGGCCGCGGCGAACAGGGGAGCCGGAGCGACGGCGGTCCAGTCGGCGCCGTCTCGGTGACCTGCTCCTCGAGATGGCGATGGCCCCGGAGAGTCCGGGGCCATCGTTGACCGAATATGAGTAATTCGATCAATTTGCGACCTAAATGTCGTAGTACAGCTCGAACTCGTGCGGGTGCGGCCGCAGTTGCACCGGCGCGATCTCGTTCGCCCGCTTGTAATCCACCCAGGTCTCGATGAGGTCGGGGGTGAACACGTTGCCGACGGTGAGGAAGTCGTGGTCGGCCTCCAGCGCGTCGAGCACGGCACCGAGCGAGGTCGGCACCTGGGCGATCTCGGCCATCTCGTCCGGCGGGAGCTCGTAGATGTCCTTGTCGATCGGGGCGGCCGGCTCGGTCTTGTTCTGGATGCCGTCGAGGCCGGCGAGCATCAGGGCCGAGAAGGCGAGGTAGGGGTTCGCCGACGGGTCGGGGAAGCGGGTCTCGATGCGCTTGGCCTTCGGGTTGGTGCCCGTGATCGGGATCCGGACCGAGGCGGAGCGGTTGCGCGAGGAGTAGACCAGCGAGATCGGGGCCTCGTAGCCCGGCACCAGGCGGTGGTACGAGTTCACCGTCGGGTTGGTGAACGCGAGCAGCGCGGGGGCGTGCTGGAGGATGCCGCCGATGTACCAGCGGGCGAGGTCCGACAGGCCGCCGTACCCGGTCTCGTCGTAGAACAGCGGCGAGCCGTCCTTCCACAGCGACTGGTGGACGTGCATGCCGGAGCCGTTGTCACCGAAGATCGGCTTCGGCATGAAGGTGACCGACTTGCCCTGCTCCCAGGCGGTGTTCTTGATGAGGTACTTGAACTTCATCACGTCGTCCGCGGCCTTGAGCAGCGTGTCGAACTTGTAGTTGATCTCGGCCTGGCCGGCGGTGCCGACCTCGTGGTGGGCCCGCTCGACCTGCAGGCCGCACGCCTCGAGGTTCTTGACCATGTCGGCGCGCAGGTCGCTGTAGTGGTCGTACGGCTCGACGGGGAAGTAGCCACCCTTGAGCCGGGTCTTGTAGCCCTTGTTGTCCTCGTCGGCCTTGCCGGAGTTCCACCAGCCCTCGACGGAGTCGATGTGGTAGTAACCCTCGTTGACGCCGGTGGAGTAGCGGACGTTGTCGAAGATGTAGAACTCCGCCTCGGGGGCGAAGAAGGCGGTGTCCGCGATGCCCGTGCTCGAGAGGTACGCCAGCGCCTTCTTCGCGATGTTGCGCGGGTCGCGGGAGTAGGCCTCACCGGTGATCGGGTCGTGGATGAAGAAGTTGACGTTGAGCGTCTTCGACTTGCGGAACGGGTCGATGTAGGCCGTCGTCGGGTCGGGGTAGAGCTGCATGTCCGACTCGTTGATGGCCTGGAAGCCGCGGATCGAGGAGCCGTCGAAGCCCAGGCCGTCGTCGAAGACGGACTGGTCGAAGGACGAGACCGGCACGGTGAAGTGCTGCATGATGCCGGGCAGGTCGCAGAAGCGGACGTCGACCATCTCGACGCCCTCGTCCTTGATGAACTTGAGCAGCTCTTCGCTGTTGTTGAACATTCGTTCCTCCTTGGCTGCGCCTGTCGGAGCGAGCCATTCGGTCAGCTGGTGACGGTTGGGGCCGGCGGCGCTCCCTCGCGTCGCTTCTCCTGCGTGCAACCTACCGAACAGGCAGTTTCCCGGCCGTCACTGATGTGTTTCCGCCATGTAACAAGATGCCCGACGACCAGCAGCCGGGCGCCCGCATCGCGGGCACCCGGCTGGCCGGATCGAACGGCGGATCAGCGGATGAAGAGCATCTCCTGGTACGTCGGCAGCGGCCACAGGTCGTCGGCGATGAACGTCTCGATCTCGTCCGCCGCCTCGCGGATCTGCAGCATGGCCGGCAGCACCGCGTCGCGGTAGTACGCCGCCTCGGCGAGGCCCTCGTGGCCCTCGTCGCCGGCCTTCGCGGCGTCGAGCGCGGCGATGCCCGCCCGCAGCGCGGCGACCAGCTCGGTGACCTTGAGCAGGTCGGTCGTGTCGGCCTCGACGCCGGCGGCCTTGAGGGCGGCGACGTTGGAGGCGAGCTCGGTCTGGTAGCGGACCGCGGCCGGGAGGATCGTGGTCTTGGCGATCTCGCCGGTCAGGTTCGCCTCGACGTTGATCGTCATGACGTACTGCTCGACACCGACCTCGAAGCGCGACTCGAGCTCGGCCTCGCTGAAGACGCCGTACGTCGAGAACAGCTTCTTCGACTCGGGGGAGATGTACTCCGGGAGCGCGTCGACCGTCGTACGGAGGTTCTTGAGGCCACGGACCTCGGCCTCCGCGTGCCACTCCTCGGAGTAGCCGTTGCCGTTGAAGACGACCGTTCCGTGCTGTTCCATGACCTTCGCCAGCACCGACTGGACAGCGGCGTTGAACTCGGCGCCACCGGCGACGGCGGCCTCCAGCTCGGTCGCGATGTAGTCGAGGGCCTCGGCCATGATCGTGTTGATGACGACCATCGGGGCGGCGACGGTCTGGTTCGAGCCCGCGGCGCGGAACTCGAAGCGGTTGCCGGTGAAGGCCATCGGCGAGGTGCGGTTGCGGTCGCCGGCGTCCTTGGTCAGGTCGGGCAGGGTGTCGACGCCCACGGAGAGGACGCCCTTCTGCTTCGACGAGGTCGCGCCACCCTTGGCGATCTGCTCGAAGACGTCCTGCAGCTGGTCGCCGAGGAAGATCGAGATGATCGCCGGGGGAGCCTCGTTGGCGCCCAGGCGGTGGTCGTTGCCGGCCGACGCGATCGACAGGCGCAGCAGGCCGCCGTACAGGTGGACCGCGCGGATGACGGCGGCGCAGAAGACGAGGAACTGCGCGTTGTCGTGCGGGTTGTCACCCGGGTTGAGGAAGTTGCCCTGGTTGCCGTTGCCGAACGAGAAGTTCACGTGCTTGCCCGAGCCGTTGACGCCCGCGAACGGCTTCTCGTGGAAGAGGCACTCGAAGCCGTGGGTCTTCGCGATCGACTTGAAGGTCGACATGATCAGCTGCTGGTGGTCCGAGGCGAGGTTGGCGCGCTCGAAGACCGGGGCGATCTCGAACTGGCCGGGGGCGACCTCGTTGTGGCGGGTCTTCGCCGGGACGCCGAGCTTGAAGAGCGCCCGCTCGGTGTCGTGCATGAAGCCCAGGACGCGCTCGGGGATGGCGCCGAAGTAGTGGTCGTCGAACTCCTGGCCCTTCGGCGGCTTGGCGCCGAACAGCGTGCGGCCCGCGTTGAGCAGGTCGGGGCGCGAGTTCACGAACGAGGTGTCGACCAGGAAGTACTCCTGCTCCGGGCCGCAGTAGGACACGACGTTGTCGATGTCCTCGTGGCCGAAGAGCGCCAGGACGCGCTTGGCCTGCTCCGACATGGCGTGCTGCGAGCGCAGCAGCGGGGTCTTGTGGTCGAGCGCCTCACCGGTCATCGAGACGAAGATCGTCGGGATGCACAGGGTGTTGCCGTTGGGGTTCTCGAGGATGTACGCCGGCGACTGGACGTCCCAGCCGGTGTAGCCGCGCGCCTCGAAGGTCGCCCGGATGCCGCCGTTGGGGAAGGAGCTGGCGTCGGGCTCGCCCTGGACCAGCGTCTTGCCGGAGAACTCCCAGACCGCCGTACCGTCGCCCACGGGCTCCATGAACGAGTCGTGCTTCTCGGCGGTGAGGCCGGTCAGCGGGTAGAAGACGTGCGCGTAGTGCGTCACGCCGCGCTCCATCGCCCAGTCCTTCATCGCCGAGGCGACGATGTCGGCGACGGCGGGGTCGAGCTTCTCGCCCTTCTGGATGGTCGCGGCGACCGACTTGAACACCGACTTGGGGAGACGCTTCTGCATCACTGCGAGCGAGAAGACGTTCTCGCCGTAGATGGCGCCCGTCTTCTCCGCCGCGTCGAAGAACGCCGCCGGCGCCTCGTTGGCCTCGATGTCGCGGATCGCGCCCAGGCGGGTCGGGTTCGCAGTCATGGTGAAACTCCTGGTGTTCGTGGCAGGGGTGGTCGCGCCAGCGACCTACGCGTGAACGCTAGGTGTTCCAGATTTCGCCCGGTTGCCCGATTGTTTCGGGGATGTAACAGGTCTGCCGAGGAGTGTGGCGCCGGTCACTCCGGGCTCTCGCCTACGCTTGCGGCCGTGCCACCGTCGTCCGCCCGCCAGCCCGTCGCCCCGTCCTTCGAGACTGCGTCGTGGGGACGCCGCATCCTCGCCCTGCTCGTCGACTGGCTGATCTGCACCCTCGCCGTGATCGCCGTGTTCGGCGTCGACGAGTACACGACCACCGGCTCGGCCGCCTCGTTCATGGTCCTGCCCGTGTACGTCGTCGAGTCGGCCCTGCTCACGTGGCTCGCCGGCGGCTCGATCGGCAAGCTGCTGACCGGGCTGTGCGTCGTACCGGCGGACGGGCGGCTGCGCAAGCTCAACCCGCTCAAGGCCCTCGGTCGCCAGGTGCTGGTCGCGCTGGTCATCCCGCCGCTGGTCTTCCGCGCCGACGGCCGTGGCCTGCACGACCTCTTTGCGGGCACCTCGACGGTCACCTTCGCGACCCTGCGCACCCTGCTGAAGTAGCCCTGCTCCGGGCGCTGAGTGCCGCGGCGATCTGGTCGAAGAAGTCGTCAGGCCGCAGGCGAAGCCCGAGCAGCGGCAGCCTGAGCACCCGGTCGCCGTCGAGGACGAGGGCGTTCTGCCGGAGCGCGTCGCCCACGACGTTCTCGGCCCAGGTGTGGTGGATGCCGTCGATCTCGACGACGAGACCGAAGTCCGGCCAGTAGAGATCGAGGTAGTAGCGACCTCGCCGGTCCCTCCTCAGCACCTGCCGGTCAGGCCGGGGCAGGCCTCGTCGGGTGAGCTCCGCTGCGATGTCGAGCTCGCCGAGGGAGCGCGCGCCGTCGAGCAGGTCGTTCACCACGGCACCCAGGAAGGATCGCCTCTTGTCGCGCCGGACGCGCAGCACCTCGGTCCCGAGCTGGTCCGGAGTCGCGAGGCCCTGTTGCACGGTGAGCGTGAGCAGGTACGCCGCCTGCTTGTCCGTGCGGGCCCACAGTGCCGCGCGGACCGCGGCGACGGCCGGCCGCGTGCGCGGGATCCCGCTCGGCGCCCGGTCGTCCTCCTGCCAGCGACGCGTCTGCCGGATGTCATAGGCGGCGGTACGGCGCGCTCGCGCTCCCCGCGGCACGGACACCCGGATCCGGTCGAGCTCGAACCGTCTCAAGCCCGAAGCAACCAACGATGCAGCGCCGTCCAGCTGAGCCCGGGGACCCGCCTGGAGGACAGCGGCCCACAGGTGTCCCTCGGTCGACAGGGGCCCGGTGCGGACGGCAACCGTCTGGTCGCCGATCCGCTGCCATCGCTCGGCGCGCAGGTGGGCGCCGACCTCCCAACGCGTGACGCCGAGCCCGTAGAGCTGGCGGCGAGACACGACGCCACCCTGACGTCTCGCGAGGTCGGTGACGGCGTTGGTGCGCGGGTCGTCGACGGTGGTGACGTGTCGGCGGTGGTGTCGTACGGGTGTGGTCATGGGGCGAGGGTGGACGCGCCGACCCCGGTTGTGCAGGCGCGCCTTTGCTGCCTGTGGATCAACCTGCTCCCGACGGGCCTTGTGGACAGCTGACGGACGACACCGAGGGACGCGAGACGTCATACCGATCGTGGGCGATCGCCCACGATCGGTATGACCTCCGGCCGACGAGGACCGCGAGGTTGCTCAGTAGCTGGCCAGCCTGGGCTCGGCCTCGATCGCGCGCAGCGCCTGGCCGGTGCCGTTGATGGTGACCGTGCCCGGGATCTGGTGCCACGGCCCGCCGTCGACGCGGTAGCGCCCGGTGTACGTCGTGCCGAGGCTCGGGCGGTAGGTGTCCTTGCGCAGGTAGTTGTGGGTCACCCGGAGGCTCGGGTACGGCGCGCCGGGGTCGCTGGTCGAGAGCCGCTCGCCGTCACCGAAGCTCCAGTGGAAGGTGCTCGGGGTCGCCTCGAGGGTGACCCGGCGGCCGAGGAGGGTGACCGTGCGGGCGATCGGTCGGGTGCTGGTCGTGTAGAAGTTCGTGTCGAAGTTGACCAGGGTCAGGCCGTCGGGCGGCTGGATGACGAGCTCGCCGGCGGGGAGCTTCAGCTCGGCGAAGGCGTTGCGGATGAGGCCGACGGTGAGGACGGGGGTGGTCGGCTCGGCGTACTGCTGGCAGAAGCTGATGCCAGCGGGGGCATTCGACTGATCGATGACCGCCTCTGCCCCGGGGCACGCACCAGAACCAGCTGCGAAACCGGGGTCGGCCGACTTTCCGCCAACGCCGGAGACGTCGGCGCTGCCCTGTTGACCGTTTCGGATGCCTTCCTCGGCAGCTTCCACGACCAGGCTGTTCGAGGTCGTGCTGCCTGTTGTGCTCGGCGATGGCTTTGGCTTGCTGTCAACGGCGTTGGCGGGAGACGCGGCCCACACAACGCCAGCGAGGAGGAAGGCAGCAGTTCGAAGCATGTCAATCGACCTGCATCACGTCGAGCCGCCAACTGTCGTTGGCCGACCAAAAGAGAACCATGACGAAGATGTCGGTGCCTGCAGCGCGCTGGTCAGCCGTGCCGTCGCCGTCATAGATTGTCTGCTCGTCATGTGAAACCTCGGCGCGTATGCGGAAGCCGTACGCCGATTCCGATGCTGTGGTCAGCTCGGACGCCTTCAGGACCCGACTCGAGTTCGTCCCTCCTTCGACGTGGCCGCCCTTCGCGTACTGATCGTGGAGCCTGTCGTTGATGCCCGTGCACGCATCGCAATTGGGGCCCGACACCCGCTTCAGTGCCTTCACATCCCCGGTTGCCTGCGCGTAATTGATCAGGTCCCAGTAGTACGTGATGAACGCCCGTGCCCCGGCCTCGGTCGCCTTCGTCGCGGCGTCCGGGAGCGCAGGCTCGGTCGGCTTCGCCGTGGCGCTGGACGTCGGCGTCTCCGGGTTGCCGGTCGGCGTCGACGTGGAGCCGGGGTCGCCGGGCGATGGGTCGTCGTCGGAGCAGCCCGCCAGCAGGGCGAGGGCGGCCAGGGACGCCGCCAGGGCGGCGCGGAGCGAGCGCATGGGTCCTCCCGAGAAATGACTGCGCCCGGACCGGGGACGCGCAGAGACGCTAACCCGATCCGGGCGAGTGGCGCCACCGGGAGGCGGCGAGCTGTGGAGGACGGCGGGTGTGGGGGCTGCGGGGGTCTCGTGACGGTTGCTGCGCAACCTCCTCGACCACCGGGCCGATCACCGGGCCGACAGCCGGGCCGGTCAGCGGCCGCGGAGGTTCCCGCGCATGCCCTTCATCGACGTCGGCACCGGACCCCGCGGGATCGGGGCCTTGGGGCGCTGGGCGTCCAGGGCGCGCAGGCGCTGGCGGAGCTCGGTGATCTCGGCGGGCTTGACCTGGCGGCCGAGCTTGCGGACGTGCTGGACCAGCTTGGTCAGCGGGACCTGGCCCTCGTCGTTGCCGACCAGCACCTCGTGGACGGGGTACTCGCCGACGACCCGCTCGTGCTTCCTGTGCTCGCTGATGAGCAGCTGCTTGACCCGGCTCGGGTTGCCCTCGGCGACGAGCACGATGCCCGGGGGGCCGACGACGCGGTGGACCATGTCCTGCTGCTTGGTGAAGCCGACGACCTCCTCGACCACCCAGCCGCGACGCAGCATGGTGAGCGCGCGGGCGGCGGCGCCGAGCTGGCCCTCGAGGCGCTTGAAGGCGGCGCGCTGGGCGCGGCGGCCGAAGACCACGATGACCGCGAACAGGCCGATCAGGAAGCTCGCGAGGCCGGCGAGGATCCAGCTGAAGACGGAGTCGTTGTGCGGCAGGACGAGGCGGAAGAGCGCCATGCCCAGGCCGCCGAAGACCAGGAAGGAGCCGAGGAGCCACCAGCGGATCGACGGGTCGACCTCCCGCGTCATGCGGTAGGTCTCGAGGATCTGCCGACGACGGCTCATCGTGGAGGGGTCGAGGGGCGTGTTCGACATGGGGTGCTGCGATCTCCTCGGCTGGGACTTCAGGCGGATGCTTCGGCCCGCGCGTCGCGCGCGGCCATCGCCTGACGATACAGACGACCGGCCCGGTACGACGAACGGACCAGCGGTCCCGAGAGGACTCCGGCGAACCCGATCTCCTCGGCCTCGGCGGCGAGCTCGACGAACTCCTCGGGCTTGACCCACCGCTCCACGGGGTGGTGGCGCGGCGAGGGACGCAGGTACTGGGTGATGGTCACCAGCTCGCAACCCGCCTCGTGCAGGTCGCGCAGGGCCTGGGAGACCTCCTCGCGGGTCTCGCCCATGCCCAGGATCAGGTTGGACTTCGTGACCAGCCCGAACGCCCGGGCCTGGGTCAGCACGTCGAGGGAGCGGTCGTAGCGGAACGCCGGACGGATCCGCTTGAAGATCCGCGGCACCGTCTCCACGTTGTGGGCCAGCACCTCGGGCCGCGACTCGAACACCTCGGCCAGCAGCTCGGGACGGCCGTTGAAGTCGGGGATCAGGTTCTCCACCCCGGTGCCCGGGTTGAGCTCGTGGATCGCGCGGACGGTCTCGGCGTACAGCCACGCGCCGCCGTCAGCGAGGTCGTCGCGGGCGACGCCGGTGATGGTGGCGTACTTCAGCTCCATCGCCTGGACCGACTCCGCGACCCGGCGGGGCTCGTCGCGGTCCAGCGGCTGGGGCTTGCCGGTGTCGATCTGGCAGAAGTCGCAGCGGCGGGTGCACTGGTCACCGCCGATGAGGAAGGTGGCCTCGCGGTCCTCCCAGCACTCGAAGATGTTGGGGCAGCCGGCCTCCTGGCAGACCGTGTGCAGGCCCTCGGACTTCACCAGCTTCTGCAGCGCGGTGTACTCCGGGCCCATCTTCGCGCGGGTCTTGATCCACGAGGGCTTCCGCTCGATCGGGGTCTCCGCGTTGCGGACTTCGAGGCGGAGAAGCTTGCGTCCCTCGGGCGTTGCAGTCACCCGGCCAGCCTACTCCTGGCCCCATGCGCCCCCGGCATCGCGAGCCGACTGGTGAGTAGCCGCTGCTAGGGCACGTCGCGGCGGCCGAAGGACACGAACGATGCGACGCCGCCGACCAGCAGGAACGAGCCCAGGTAGAGCGAGGCGTCACCGAAGGTGACCACCTCCTCGCAGTCGTAGTAGCCGTCGTACCCGTCGACCTCGCTGCCCTCGTCGGAGCAGGCGTCCTCGGACCAGTAGGTGGTCCCGTTGTCGATCAGCGCGAGCAGGTTGACGGCCGGGTTCCACCGCTCGCTGATGCCGACGGCGGCGAGCAGCAGGCTGCCGGCGACCGACGCGCCCAGCAGGATCCCGATCGTCGCGACCGTGCTGCGGAAGAGCATCGTCAGCACGAACCCGAGGAGCGCGGAGGCGGCGGCGACACCGGCCGACCGCCAGCCCATCTGGAAGGCGTGGAGCAGGTCGCCGTCGGCGAGGGTGTCGCGGGAGCCGGCGACGAGGCCGAGGACGGCCCAGTACGCCGTCATCACGACTGCCGCCACGAGCAGCGCCCCGCCCGTCGCGACCAGGGCCTTCGCCGTCCAGACGCGGGTCCGGCGCGGCTCGAAGAGGAGCTGGTTGCTGACCGAGCCGCTGTTCCAGTCGTGACCGGTGAAGGTCGTGCCGGCGAGCAGGAGCAGGATGGCGAGGACCGAGGCGACGGCGACACCCGAGTTGCTCTCCTCGTCACGGAGCCGGAGCGTGTCGTAGTAGCCGTACTCGTCGGCGTACTCGTCGGCGTCGGGGATCTGCGCGGCGCACGCGGCCGCAGCGTCCTCCCCGGTGGCCTCGATGCCCCAGTCGGTGGGGTTCTCGGTGCAGTAGTCGAGCTCGGACTGCCGGCTCATCTCCGCATCGCGCTCCAGCTGGGCGATGTCGGCGTCGGAGGGCGGCTGCGTGTTGAGGATGGTCACCACGCCGATGAAGGCCGGTACGGCGACGCAGGCCGCCATCAGCAGCTGGACGGCACGACGACGGAGGTAACGGCGTACCTCGACGAGGAGGAGCCGGACGTAGGCGTTCACTGGGCACCGCCCAGCTGCTCGGAGCGGGTGAGCTCGAGGAACACCGTCTCGAGGTCGGGCCGGAGCGGGGTCAGCTCGCTCAGCCAGATGCCGGCCTCACCGAGCACCTGGGTGATCCGCGCCGGGTCGGCCGCGTCCACCCGCAGGGCGTCGCCGTCGACCGTGGCGGCGAGCTCGGCCCGCGCCAGTGCCTCCGCCGCGCGGGCCGGGTCCGCGACGACCACCCGGTGCACCGTGCTGGTGCCGAGGAGGTCGTCGACCCGCCCGGAGGCGAGCAATCGGCCGTTGCCGATGATCGTGGCCGAGGTGCACACCTGCTGGACTTCGGCGAGGATGTGCGAGCTGAGCAGGACGGTCACACCGGCCTCACCGAGGCCGCGGATGGTCTCGCGGATCTCGCGGATGCCGGCCGGGTCGAGGCCGTTGGTCGGCTCGTCGAGGATCAGCAGCGCGGGGTCCTTGAGCAGCGTGGCGGCGATGGCGATGCGCTGCTTCATGCCGAGGGAGTACGACTTGTACTTCTCCTTCTCGCGCCCGGAGAGCTGCACGGTCTCGATCGCCTGGTCGACGCGCGCCTTCGGCGCACCGATGGAGCCGGCGAGCAGCTCGAGGTTGAGCCGGCCGCTGAAGTTGGGGGAGAACTTCGGCGACTCGACGACCGCGCCGACCCGGCCGATGACGTGGGGGAGCCGCTGCGGCACCGGCTCGCCGAAGAGCCGCATCGTGCCGCGCGTCGGGCGGACCAGCCCGAGCAGCATCCGGATCGTCGTGGTCTTGCCCGAGCCGTTGGGCCCGAGGAAGCCGTGGACACCCCCGCCGGCGGGGACCGCCAGGTCGAGGTTCTGTACGGCGACGCGCACGCCGCGCCGCACGGAGCGGAACTCCTTGCGCAGCCCGCTGGTCTCGATCACGAGATCGCTCATCCTGCCTCCCACTGGCACCCACCGGCCCCACAGCCGATGAATACCGAGTATGGGGTCAGCGAGCGGGGTAGGTGAGGACCGCCACGCCGACGGGCGCGTCGGGCTCCGTTCGTGACGCTGCCGGCACCTTGGCGGGGTCGGGCCGCGGCTCGTAGTCGGGCGTGGCGTCGTACGCGCGCCAGGAGAGGTAGTCGGCGAGGTGGCGCCGGACCGACTCGAGCACCTCGGTGACCGGGACGTCGCGGCCGAGCTCGCGGGTCAGCGAGGTGACCCCGGCGTCGGAGATGCCGCACGGGACGAAGCGGTCGTACCAGCCCATGTCGACGTCGCAGTTGAGCGAGAAGCCGTGCATCGTGACGCCCTTGCTGACCCGGATGCCGATCGCCGCGATCTTGCGCTCGGGGCCGCGCTCGTCGGCCTTCAACCACACGCCGCTGCGCCCGGGCACGCGGGCGGTGGTGACGCCGAAGTCGGCGCAGACCGCGATCAGCGCCTCCTCGACGCGGCGGACGTAGTCGACGACCTTGACGTGGTCGGGCAGCCGGACGATCGGGTAGCCGACCAGCTGGCCAGGGCCGTGGAAGGTGATCTGACCGCCGCGGTCGACGTCGATGACGGGCGCGCCGCCCGGGTCGGCCGGCCGGTCCGCGGGCTTCGTGCGCTTGCCGGCGGTGAAGACCGGCGGGTGCTCGAGCAGCAGCACGGTGTCGGGCAGGGCGCCGTCGACGACCTGCTGGTGCACCTCGCGCTGCAGCTCCCAGGCCGCCATGTACTCGATCGCGTCGGGGCCGAGCCCGGCCTCCCGGAAGTCCAGCGTCACGATCGCCAGCGTACTCCCGGGGCTGTGGATGACCGGACCCACGTCGCGCCGCGAAGGCGCAGGATCGGGGCATGCGGATCCCCGCCCCACGCTCGGCCCCCGCCGCGGTCCTCGTCGGTGCCGCGGTCGTGCTGCTGCTGGCCCTCGCCGTGGTGGTGGTCGCCGTCGTCCACCACCCTCCATCCCGTACGACGAAGGCCGCCCCCACGACGGCCGTCGCGCCCGCCGCCCGCGACATCGGCGTGGTCGATGCCGTGGGGTCGCTGGCCGTCCTCCGCGACTGGGACCGGGCGCGTTCGGCGGCATGGGAGGCGGGAGATCCGGCCGCGCTGCGCGACCTGTACGCCCACGGATCGGCGGCCGGCCGGGCCGACGTGGCGATGCTGCGCCGGTGGACCGCCCGTGGGCTGCGGGTGGAGGGGATGGCCATGCAGGTGCTGGCCGTCGAGCTGCGCCTGCGCACCTCCCGGCGGCTGGTGCTGGTGGTCACCGACCGGCTCGTGGGTGCCGTCGCGGTCGGCCCCGACGGGCGGCGTACCGACCTGCCGCGGGACGGGGCGACCCGGCGGCGGCTGGAGTTCCGGAGGACCGGCGCCGACTGGCGGCTGGCGTCGGCCCTCGAGGTGGAGGCCGGCGCCGCCGACCTCAGCCCGAGAGGCCGGTTCTGAGCACCGCCTCGACGTCGGGGTCGGCGAAGGTGTGGCCCAGGTCGAGCAGCGCCTGCGGTCGCAGGTTGAGGGAGCCGAGCAGTTCGGGCGCCATCGGGCCCGCCGCGACGCGGATGACGGGGGAGGGCACCGCGAAGAAGGCCGGTCGCCGGACCAGTCGGCCGAGGGTCGCCGTGAACTCCTTGTTGGTCGCGGTCGTCGGCGCGCACAGGTTGGCGGGCCCGGAGGCGGTCGGGTGCTCGACGAGGAAGGCGGCGGCCGCGACCCAGTCGCGCAGCGAGATCACCGGGTAGAACTGCTCGCCGCTGCCGATCCGCCCGCCCAGGCCCGCCTTGAACTGCAGGCTCTGCGACTTCAGCGGCTGGCTGGCCCGGTCCTGCACGGGCGCCGTCCGCAGCCTGACGACGCGGGCGCCGGCGTCGACGGCGGGCTGTGTCGCGCCCTCCCACTCGCGGGCCACCCGGGTGAGGAAGGCGTGGCCACGGCTGTCGGAGGACTCGGTGAGCGCGGCGGAGCCGTGGTCGCCGTACCAGCTGACGCCGGAGGCGTTGACCAGCGCCGGCGGCGTCGGCGCGGCCGCGATCGTCTCGGCGAGGAGGCGGGTGGTCGTCACCCGGCTGGCGAGGACGTCGCGCTCCCACTTCTTCGAGTGCGGGTTGCCGACCAGGGGTGCACCGGCGAGGTTGACCACGACGTCGGCTCCCTGCACGACGGCGGTGTCGACCTTCCCGCCCTGCGGGTCCCAGGGCGACTCCCCGGAGCGCGCCGGGCGGCGCACGAGCGGCGTGACGGTGTGGCCGCGCTCGCGCAGCTCGGTCACGAGGTGGCGACCCAGGAAGCCGGACGAGCCGGCGACGACGACGGACAGGCGAGGGGAGGAGGTCACGTCGAAAGCCTGCCACCCGGGCGATGACGTGGCAGCCTGTGCCACGCACAAGCCCTGGAGGGAGATCCATGCGCCACGCCCCTTGCCGATCCCGTCGTACGGCTGTCCTGGCGACCGTCGCCGTGCTCGCCCTCGCCGGGTGCGGCTCCGACGACGGCGGCGAGCCGAAGCAGGGCTCGCGGCCGGTCGGCGGCAGCTCCACGGCCTCCGACCCGACCGCGGACGTGGCACCCGACGCCGACCTGCCCCTGACCGGTGACGTCGAGCTCCTCGACGAGGGGAGCGCACCGCGGCGGGTCGTGCTGCTGCAGGTCGAGGAGGGGCACACCGAGACCACCACGATCGAGATGACGGCGACGACCACCACCGCCGGGCAGGAGCTCACGCTGCCGATGACGGTGCCCTTCACGACGACCGTGTCGGCCGTGAGCGACACCGCCATCGAGGCCGAGGTCGTCTACGGCAAGCCCACCGTCGAGCCGGGCGACCTGCCGGCCGACGCGGTCGCGCAGGCGCAGGCCTCGGTCGAGCTCCTCGACGGCACGACGGCCACGGTCTCCTACGCCCCGAACGGGACCGTGCTGGCCAGCGAGGTCGAGGTCTCGCCGGACGCGCCCGACCTCGTCTCGCGGCTCCTCGACAACATCTCGTCGCTCGGCTACGCCAGCCTCGCCGCCTTCCCCGACGAGGAGGTCGGCGTGGGTGCGCGTTGGAGGGCCACCACGACCTTCACGGTCGGCGGCGTCGAGCAGTCGATGGTGTCGACCTACCGCCTCACCGCGTTGAGCGACGACGGCTACGAGCTCGCGATGACCGGCAGGTCGACCACCACGCCGGGCGACACGGTCGGCGGCAAGGTGCTCGAGGGCTCCGGCACGGCGCGAGGGACCCTGGTCGGGCGCACCGGGCTGGTCTCGCCGCTCACCTCGCAGGGCAGCGGCCGTGGCAGCACCGTCGTCGAGGTCGGCGGCCAGCGGGTGGAGACGTCGTACCGGACGACGTCGCGGCTCACGACCCGCTGAGCGTCCGTCGTACGACGAAGGCCCCTGCCGGAGCGGCAGGGGCCTTCGTGCGTCGTACGGGGATCAGACCTCGAACTGGCCGGACTCCAGGCGCTTCTTCAGGTCACGCAGGAAGCGGCCGGCGTCGGCGCCGTCGACCACGCGGTGGTCGTAGGTCAGCGCGAGGTAGACCATGTGGCGCACGGCGATGGTCTCGCCGAGGTCCTCGTCGTCGATCACCACGGGACGCTTGACCACGGCACCGGGGCCGAGGATGGCGACCTGCGGCTGGTTGATGATCGGGGTGTCCCACAGGGCGCCGAAGCTGCCCAGGTTGGTGATCGTGAAGGTGCCGCCGGAGAGCTCGTCGGGACCGATCTTGTTGGTCCGGGTCCGCTCGGCGACGTCGGCGATCTTCTTGGCGATGCCGGAGATCGACAGGTCGCCGGCGTCCTTGACGACCGGCGTGAGCAGGCCCTTCTCGGTGTCGACGGCGAAGGCGACGTTCTCGCGGTCGTTGTAGGTGATCTCGCCGGCCTCGAGGTCGAGGGTGGCGTTGAGCACCGGGTGCTGCTTGAGGGTGTCGATCGCCGCCTTGGTGAAGAACGGCAGGTACGACAGCTTGACGCCCTCGCGCGCCAGGAAGGCGTCCTTCACCGACTCGCGCAGGCGGGCGATGTTGGTGACGTCGACCTCGACCACCTGGGTGAGCTGGGCCGAGATGTGCAGCGACTCGGTCATCCGCTCGGCGATGATCTTGCGCAGTCGCGAGATCTTGACCGTCTGGCCGCGCAGCGGCGACGGCGAGGCGCTCGGCGCAGCCGCGGCGGGAGCGGCGGGCGCAGCAGCAGCCGGTGCGGCGGCGGCCGGGGCGGCCGACTTGGCGGCGGCCGCCGCGTCGAGGACGTCCTGCTTGCGGATGCGGCCGCCGACGCCGGAGCCCTTGACCTGGCCCAGGTCGACGCCGTGCTGGGCGGCGAGCTTGCGGACCAGCGGGGTGACGTAGCCGGGGCCGTCCTCGGCGACCGACGCGGCCGCGGCCTGGGCCACGGCGGGCGACGGGGTCGGCGCGGGGGCGGCCGGAGCAGCCGGCGCGGCCGGTGCCGGGGCAGCCGGTGCCGGGGCGTTGTCGACCGCGGTCGGCGCGGGCGCCGGGGTCGGCTCGGGGGCCGGGGTGGGCTCGGGAGCAGCGGCGGCCGGAGCCGGCTCGGGCTCCGGGGCGGCCGGGGCGGCGGGAGCGGCCGGCGCGGCAGCCGGGGAGCCGGAGCCGATGATCGCGAGCTCGGCGCCGATCTCGACGGTCTCGTCCTCGGCGGCCTTGATCTCCAGCAGCGTGCCGGCGACCGGCGACGGGATCTCGGTGTCGACCTTGTCGGTGCTCACCTCGAGCAGCGGCTCGTCGACGGCGACGGCGTCACCGACCTGCTTGAGCCAGCGGGTGACCGTGCCCTCGGTGACCGACTCCCCGAGCGCGGGCAGCGTGACCGCCGTACCGCTGGCGGCGCCACCGGCGGCGGGTGCGGCCGGGGCCTCGGGGGCCGACGGCTCCTCGGGGGCGGCGGGGGTGGCGGGCGCCTCCTCGGCCGGGGCGGGGGCGGGCGCCTCCTCGGCGGCGGGGGCCGGAGCCTCCTCGGCAGCGGCGGCCGGCGCGGCGCCGGTGGACTCGCCCGCCTCGCCGACGACCGCCAGCACGGCACCGATCTCGACCGTGTCGTCCTCGTTGGCCCGGATCTCGATCAGCGTGCCGGCAACGGGCGACGGGATCTCCGTGTCGACCTTGTCGGTGCTGACCTCGAGCAGCGGCTCGTCGATCGCGATCTGGTCGCCGACTTGCTTGAGCCAGCGGGTGACGGTGCCTTCGGTGACGGACTCACCGAGCGCGGGGAGAGTGACTTCGGTCGCCATGGGAGCCATCCTTGCACCCCGGGTGTTGCAACTGGCAACGGGCCACCCGCGGTTCGGGCACACTTGTGGCATGGGTTTGTTCGACCGCTTCCGTGGCGGATCAAGGCTACGGATGAGTAACCCCACGGGGGACGCACGCACCGGTTCCACACGCGTGCGCGCAGCCGGCCGTGGCGACGAGGAGCACCTGCGCACGTGGGTGCAGGAGCGTCGCGGCGTCGAGGGCTTCGTCGAGCCGCGCACCGCGGTCAGCGAGGTCACCCTGCTGCTCGTCGCCCACGATGGCGAGTGGACCCGCCGACGGGTGCCCTCGGTGAAGTGGGCCCACGACTTCTGCAACCGCCACCAGGTCCCGTCGTACGACGCGGCGGTGGTCGGCGTCCCGCAGCGGATGCGCGACTACAACTCCCGGGTCAGGCAGGCGCAGAAGGAGCAGCTGCGGCGCGACCAGTGAGGTCCCGCCGGTCGCTGGCGCCTGCTGCGCGTCGCGACGCGCGCACGCTCGCGTCGTTGCAGACGCTCGACGTGCGTCCAGCATGCCTTCGCGCCCGCGCCTTGCGAGCGCACGCGCCTCACGCCGCTCGCGACGGCGTCAGCGACCGGCGCGACCTCGGATGAACTCCAGGAGCGTCGCGACCCCGTAGCCGGTCGCGCCCGGGGCGAGGTAGCCGTTGCCGCCGCCCTTGTTGAAGGTCGGCCCCGCGATGTCGAGGTGCGCCCACGGCAGCCCGCCGTTGAACTCCCGGAGGAAGGCCGCGGCGAAGATGCCGCCGCCCCACCGGATGCCGTCGTACTGCGCGAGGTCGGCGACCGTGCTGCTGCGGATCCGGGAGTCGTAGTAGTCCGGGATCGGCATCGGCCAGGCGTCCTCGCCGGCCGCGGCAGCCGCCGCGAGCACCTCGTCGACCACGGCCTCGTCGCCGAGCACACCGGCGATCCGGTCGCCGAGCGCGAGCACCATGTGCCCGGTCAGGGTCGCGATGTCGACCAGCACGTCGGGCTCCGCCTCGACCGCGCGGCCGAACGCGTCGGCCAGCACCAGCCGGCCCTCGGCGTCGGTGTTGCTGACCTCGACGGTGGTGCCGTCGTACGTCGTCAGCACGTCGCCCGGGCGCATGGAGGCGTCGCCCACCATGTTCTCGGCGAGGGCGGCGTACACGGAGAGGCGGACGGGAAGGCCGAGCCGGGCGGCCGCGATGGTGGCCTGGACGACGGCGGCGGCGCCGGCCATGTCCTCCTTCATCGTGGTCATGCTGGCGGCGGGCTTGATCCAGAGGCCACCGGAGTCGAAGGTGATGCCCTTGCCGACGAGGGCGACGTGGGCGACCGCGTCCTTGGGGGCGTAGCTGAGCTCGACCAGGCGCGGGGGAGCCGCCGACCCGGCGCCGACGGCGAGGATGCCGCCGCAGCCGAGCTCGGCCAGGCGGGCCTCGTCGAGGACCTCGGCCTTGATCCGCGACCCGGCGGGAAGGTCCTTGTTGGCGGCCTCGACCGCGGCCACGATCGCGTCGGCGAACAGCGGCGGGGTCAGGTCGGCGGGCGGGGTGTTGACCCAGTCGCGGGTCGCGACGACCGCGTCGGTGACCACCTGGGCCGGCTCGACGGCGGCCGCGATCTCGGCCTTCCTGGCCGACGGCGTCAGCACGACGATCTCGGCCGGCGTGGTCGGCGTCCCCGGCTTGCTCTTGTACGACGTGAAGGCGTAGCCGCCCAGCCGGTAGCCCTCCACGACCGCCCGCACCAGCTCGGGGCTGTCGGCGGGCAGGGCCAGGGCGACCGACGCCGCGTTCGTCACCGCGCGCGCGGCGTTGCCGGCCGCCCGTCGTACCGCTGCGGCGTCGACGTCGTCGCCGAGGCCGACGAGGACCAGCAGGGGAGAGGCGATCGTGCCGCCGGTCGGGACCTTCGCGACCTCGCCCGGACGACCCTTCGCGCCGACGGTGGCGAGCAGGCCCCCGAGCTTGCGGCCGTACGCCGCCGCCACGTCCTCGGCGCCTGCGGCCAGGGTGCCGTCGGGCCGCACGCCGACCACGACCGCCTCCGCCTTGGTCTTGGCGGGGCTGGCGGTGCGCAGTGCGAAGGTCGTCACCGGCGCAGGATATCGACCGGCCGATGCAATAGATTCCGACGCATGGCCGATGCGACCCCCTTGCAGTCCCCGCTCCACGACCGGCACGAGGCGCTGGGCGCCAAGTTCTCGGAGTTCGGCGGCTGGCTGATGCCGCTGGAGTACCCGACCGGCGTCGTCAAGGAGCACACCGCGGTGCGCGAGGGCGTCGGCATCTTCGACGTCAGCCACCTCGGCAAGCTGGTCGTGCGCGGCCCGGGCGCCGTCGAGTTCCTCAACTCCACGCTGACCAACGACCTGCACCGGATCGGCCCCGGCAAGGCGCAGTACAGCCTCGTCGTGGACGACGCGACCGGCGGCATCGTCGACGACGTCTTCACCTACTACCGCGACGACGAGCACGTCCTGGTGGTCCCGAACGCCTCCAACAACGAGGAGGTACGCCGCCGCCTCGTCGAGGCCGCGCCCGCGGGCGTCGAGGTGGTCGACCACCACCGCGACTACGTCGTGCTGGCGGTCCAGGGCACGAAGGCCGACGAGGTCGTGGCCGGCGTGGGCCTGCCCGTCGGCCACGAGTACCTCACCTTCGTCGAGGCGCCCTGGGAGGCCGGCGACGCGGACCCCGACCCCGACTCGCTGGTCATCGTGTGCCGCACGGGCTACACCGGCGAGCGCGGCTACGAGCTGATCGCGCCGAGCGCCGTCGCCCCCGCGCTGTGGGACGCGCTGATGGCCGCCGGTGAGCCGCACGGGCTGGTGCCGGCGGGCCTCGGCGCCCGCGACACGCTGCGCACCGAGATGGGCTACCCCCTCCACGGCCAGGACATCGGCCCGTCGATCACCCCCAACGAGGCCCGCCTCGGCTGGGCGGTCGGCTGGAAGAAGCCGGCCTTCTGGGGACGCGACAAGCTGCTCGCCGAGAAGGAGGCCGGCGCCCGCCGCAAGCTGGTCGGCCTGGTCTCCACCGGCCGGGCGATCCCACGCCCGCACATGGGCGTCCGCCTCTCCCCGGACGTGCTGCTCGGCGAGGTCACCTCCGGCACCTTCTCGCCGACCCTCAAGAAGGGCATCGCCCTCGCGCTGCTCTCCAGCGTCGTCGCCGACGACGGCGAGGTCACCGTCGACGTCCGCGGCCGGGGTGAGGTCTTCCAGGTGACGAAGCCGCCGTTCGTCCAGCCGTCGGTGCGGGAGGCTTGAGCCATGAACCTCCCCGAGCAGCCCGGCTCCTCCAGCTTCCGCCCGCCGACCGAGCAGCCGTGGCGCTGGCGCCTCGAGGACGCCAGCGGCGCCGAGGTCGCCGTCTCCGGTGACCTGGCCGACCAGACCTTCCCGAGCCAGGGCGACGCCGAGTCGTGGGTCGGCGAGACCTGGCAGGAGCTGGCCGAGGCCGGTGTCGCGCAGGTGACCCTCTTCGAGGCCGACCGCGAGGTCTATGGCCCGATGTCGCTCTCGGCATGAGCGCCGCCTCGCGCCCCTTCCGCCAGGTCGACGTCTTCACCGCCGAGCCGATGCTCGGCAACCCCGTCGCCGTCGTCCACGACGCCGAGGGGCTCACCGACGCGCAGATGCAGGCCTTCGCCCGCTGGACCAACCTCAGCGAGACGACCTTCCTGCTGGCGCCGACCGACCCCGCCGCCGACTACCGGCTGCGGATCTTCACCCCGTCGATGGAGCTGCCGTTCGCCGGCCACCCGACGCTCGGCTCGGCCCACGCCTGGCTCGAGGCGGGCGGTGTGCCGGCGGGGGAGCGGCTGGTGCAGCAGTGCGGCGTCGGGCTCGTCGAGCTGCGGCAGTCCGAGGGCCGGCTGGCCTTCGCCGCGCCCGACCTGCTGCGCTCCGGCCCGGTCGAGGACGAGCTGGTGGAGCGGATCGTGGTCGCCCTCGGCATCACCCGCGACGACGTGCTCGACATCGCCTGGGCCGACAACGGTCCCGGCTGGGTCGGCGTCCGGCTGGCGTCGGCCGAGGACGTCCTCGCCCTGACACCCGACTTCATGACCCTGCCGGTCGACGTCGGCGTCGTGGGCCCGTGGCCCGAGGGCTCCGAGTGCGCCGTCGAGGTCCGCGCGTTCGTGCCCCACGCCGCAGGCATCACCGAGGACCCGGTGACCGGTTCGCTGAACGCCTCGCTCGCGCAGTGGCTGGCGGGCGGCGTGCTCCCGGCGTCGTACACGGCGGCGCAGGGGACCGTGCTCGGCCGCCGCGGACGTGTCCACGTCACCACGGCCGACGACGGCACGATCTGGGTCGGCGGCGACACCCTCAGCACGATTCACGGGACGGTCACGCTCTGAGCTCCGTCCCCGAACTAGGCTGACGTCGTGCGCCAGTACCTCGACCTCGTCCAGCGGATCCTCGACGAGGGCGCCGAGAAGGGTGACCGCACCGGCACCGGCACGCTCAGCGTGTTCGGCCACCAGATGCGCTTCGACCTGACCGCCGGCTTCCCGCTCGTCACCACGAAGAAGATCCACACCCGCTCGGTCTTCGGCGAGCTGCTGTGGTTCCTCCGCGGCGACACCAATGTGCGCTGGCTGCAGGAGCGCGGCATCACCATCTGGGACGAGTGGGCCGACGAGAACGGCGACCTCGGCCCCGTGTACGGCGCCCAGTGGCGCTCCTGGCCCACCCCCGACGGCGGCCACATCGACCAGCTCGCGCAGGTGATCCGGCAGATCCGCACCAACCCCGACAGCCGGCGCCACATCGTCTCGGCGTGGAACCCCAGCCAGGTCGACGACATGGCGCTGCCGCCCTGCCACAGCCTCTTCCAGTTCTACGTCGCTGACGGCCGGCTCAGCTGCCAGCTCTACCAGCGCTCGGCCGACGTCTTCCTCGGCGTGCCGTTCAACATCGCGTCGTACGCGCTGCTGACCCACATGGTCGCCCAGGTCGCGGGCCTCGAGGTCGGCGACTTCGTGCACACCCTCGGCGACGCGCACCTCTACTCCAACCACCTCGAGCAGGCCCGACTCCAGCTGACCCGCGACCCGCGGCCGCTGCCCAAGCTGCTGCTCAACCCCGCGGTCACCGAGATCGACGCCTTCGAGCTCGAGGACATCAGCGTCGAGGGCTACGACCCGCACCCCGCGATCAAGGCCCCGATCGCGGTATGAGCACCCCTGCCGGGCGGCGGGTCACGATGGTGGCCGCCGTCGCCGAGAACGGTGTCATCGGCGCCGACGCGGACATCCCGTGGAAGATCTCCGAGGACTTCGCCCACTTCAAGGCGACCACCCTCGGCCACGTCCTGGTGCTGGGCCGGACCACCCACGAGGGCATCGGCAGGCCGCTGCCCGGCCGGACCACCATCGTGCTGACCCGCGACCCGTCGTTTACGGCGGAGGGGGTGGAGGTCGCCCACTCGATCACCGAGGCGCTGGAGCTGGCCGACGACCTCCTGCGCGACCAGCCGGCCGACCGGCGGGTGATGATCGGCGGGGGAGCGCACGTCTACGCCGCCGCCCTGCCGTACGCCGACGAGCAGGTCATCTCCGAGATCCCGATGTCGCCGGCGGGCGACACGCACTACCCGGAGTTCAGCCGCGGGCGCTGGAACGAGGTGCGCCGCGAACCGCGCGAGGGCTTCACCATCGTGTGGTGGGAGCGGGTCTTCGCCTGCGGCGGCTCGTCAGGGGCCTGACCGCCGTCGAGGAGGTCGCGCAGCGACCGTCACGAGACGCGGTTGGACGGTGCTGGAAGGCTGGGGCCATGGAGCTCCGCGTCTTCACCGAACCCCAGCAAGGTGCCACCTACGACGACCTGCTGGCCGTCGCGCTCGAGGCCGAGAAGCTCGGCTTCGGAGCCTTCTTCCGCAGCGACCACTACCTCCACATGAGCGGCGACGGGCTGCCCGGCTCGACCGACGCCTGGACGGCGCTCGCCGGCCTCGCCCGTGACACGAGCACAATCCGGCTCGGCACCATGATGACGAGCGCCACCTTCCGGTACCCCGGCGTGCTGGCGATCCAGGTGGCGCAGGTCGACCAGATGAGCGGCGGCCGCGTCGAGCTGGGGATCGGCGCCGGGTGGTTCACCCAGGAGCACACCGCCTACGGGATCCCGTTCCCGGACACGAAGGAGCGCTTCGAGCGGTACGCCGAGCAGCTCGAGCTGATCACCGGCCTGTGGTCGACGCCGGTGGGTGGGCGCTACGCGTTCGACGGCACGCACTACCAGCTCGCCGACAGCCCGGCGCTGCCGAAGCCGGTCCAGACGGGCGGCCACGCCGGCGGCGTACCGCTGCTCATCGGTGGCACGGGCGCCCGCAAGACGCCGGCGCTGGCGGCGCGCTACGCCGACGAGTTCAATCTGCCCTTCGTCGACGAGGAGTTCACCGCGGTGCAGTTCGGCCGGGTGCGGCAGGCGGCCGAGGAGATCGGCCGCGACCCCGACGAGCTGGCCTGGTCGAACGCGCTCGTGCTGTGCGTGGGCGAGGACGAGGCCGAGGTGGCGCGCCGGGCGAAGGCGATCGGCCGGGAGGTCGACGAGCTGCGGGTCAACGGCCTCGCCGGCACCCCCGACGAGGTGGTCGAGAAGATCCGCCGCTTCGGCGACCTCGGCAGCCAGCGGATCTACCTCCAGGTGCTGGACCTGGCCGATCTCGACCACCTGCGGCTGGTCGCCGCGGAGGTCATGCCGCACGTGTGACCGAGTGGGTGGGGAGGCCCGCGTGGGGCGGCGAGGCGGGTCATCGGGCCCCTTGGCGATAGGCTGACAGCATGACTTCTGCACCCTTCGGCACCGTGCTGACCGCGATGGTCACGCCGTTCCACGAGGACGGCTCCGTCGACCTGGACGGGGTGCAGAAGGTGGCCAGGCATCTCGTCGACAACGGCAACGACGGCATCGTCGTGTCCGGCACCACCGGCGAGTCGCCCACGACCACCGGCGCGGAGGACGGCGAGACGCTCGCCGCCGTCAAGGACGCCGTGGGCGACCGGGCCAAGATCGTCGCCGGTGTCGGCACCAACGACACGCGGCACTCGGTCGAGCTCGCCCGGCAGGCCGAGAAGGTCGGCGCCGACGGCCTCCTGCTCGTCACGCCCTACTACAACAAGCCCAGCCAGCCCGGCGTGCTCAACCACTTCCGCCAGGTCGTCGACGCGACGGCCGTCCCCGTGATGCTGTACGACGTCCCGGGCCGCACCGGCACCAAGATCGACCTGGCGACGTACCGCGCCGCGGCCGACTGGGACAGCGTCGTCGCGGTCAAGGAGGCGACCGGCGACATCTCGCGCACCGCGCAGCTGGTCGACCTCGGCTACACCGTCTACTCCGGTGACGACGTCAACACGCTCGGCTACCTCGCCTACGGCGCCGTCGGCGTCGTGTCGGTGGTCGGCCACGTCGCGGGCACGCAGCTCAAGGCGATGATCGAGGCGTTCCTCGCCGGCGACCACGCCGAGGCGCTGCGGATCCACACCACGCTGATCCCGGCCTACGAGGCGGTCATGGGCGTCGCCAACTACGGCGCCACCACCGCCAAGGCCGCGCTCGAGCTCGCCGGAGTGCTGCCCAACCGGCACGTGAGGTCGCCACTGCTCGCGCTCGACGACGCGGAGGTCGCCGACCTCCGTGCCGGTCTCGAGGCGGCGGGCCTCCTCTGATGTCGCACCCGCACCCCGAGCTCTCCGCCCCGCCGAAGCTGCCGAAGAACGGCCTGCGGGTCATCCCGCTCGGCGGTCTCGGCGAGGTCGGCCGCAACATGACCGTCTTCGAGTACGACGGCCGGCTGCTCATCGTCGACTGCGGCGTCCTGTTCCCCGACGACCACCACCCGGGCGTCGACCTGATCCTCCCCGACTTCGAGGCCATCCGGGACCGCCTCGACGCCGTGGAGGCGCTGGTCCTGACCCACGGCCACGAGGACCACATCGGCGCGACGCCGTACCTCCTGCGCGAGCGCGAGGACATCCCGCTCGTCGGCTCCGAGCTGACCCTCGCGCTGGTGAACTCCAAGCTCCGCGAGCACCGGCTGCGCCAGACGCCGTTCTACACGGTCAAGGAGGGCGACCGGATCTCGTTCGGTCCCTTCGACCTGGAGTTCGTCGCGGTCAACCACTCCATCCCGGACGCGCTCGCCGTGGCGATCCGCACCGGCGCCGGCCTCGTGCTGCACACCGGTGACTTCAAGATGGACCAGCTGCCGCTGGACGGCCGGATCACTGACCTCCGCGCCTTCGCGCGACTGGGGGAGGAGGGCGTCGACCTCTTCCTCACCGACTCCACCAACGCCGACGTCCCGGGCTTCACGACCGCGGAGCGCAAGATCACCCCGGTGCTCGAGCAGGCGTTCTCGGAGTCGAAGCAGCGGATCATCGTCGCCTGCTTCGCCTCGCACGTGCACCGCGTCCAGCAGGTGCTCGACGCCGCGGTGAAGTACGACCGCAAGGTCGCCTACGTCGGCCGCTCGATGGTGCGCAACATGGCCATCGCGCGCGACCTCGGCTACCTCAAGGTCCCGCCGGGCGTGATGGTGGAGGCCAAGGAGCTCGCCAACCTGGCCCCCGAGCGCCAGGTGCTGATCTCCACCGGCTCGCAGGGCGAGCCCCTGAGCGCACTGGCCCGGATCGCGCAGCGCACGCACAACTTCGTGCACCTGGAGGAGGGCGACACCGTCGTCCTCGCCTCCAGCCTGATCCCCGGCAACGAGAACGCCGTCTACCGCGTCATCAACGGCCTGGCCCGCCTCGGCGCCCGCGTCGTCCACAAAGGCAACGCCCTGGTGCACGTCAGCGGCCACGCGAGCGCCGGCGAGCTGCTCTACTGCTACAACATCGTCAAGCCGCGCAACGTGCTGCCCGTCCACGGCGAGGTCCGGCACATGCTCGCCAACGGCGACCTGGCCAAGCAGACCGGCGTCGAGAACGTCGTGTACGCCGAGGACGGCGTCGTGGTCGACCTCGTCGACGGCGTCGCCTCCGTGGTCGGCAAGGTCGCCTGCGGCTACGTCTTCGTCGACGGCCAGTCCGTCGGCGACGTCACCGAGTCCGAGCTCAAGGACCGCCGGATCCTCGGCGAGGAGGGCTTCGTCTCCGTGATCGTGGTCGTCGACTCGGTCTCCGGCAAGGTCTCCGCCGGCCCCGAGATCCACGCCCGCGGCCACGCATGGGCGGACTCGGACTTCGAGGGCATCAAGCAGCCGATCGTCGACGCCGTCAACCGCGCGCTGGACGAGGGCAGCACCGACACCTACCAGCTCCAGCAGGTGGTGCGCCGCACGATCGGCCGTTGGGTGAGCAACACCCACAAGCGGCGGCCGATGATCATCCCGGTGGTCGTGGAGGCCTGAGCCGGCTGCATGCAGCCCCGAAACCCCCGCGCGTGTTGTCCCTGTGACTCATGGGACTTGTGGGTAGGTTGTGAGCATGGCGACCCGTACGTCTTCCCCGACGGCGTCGCGCAGCAGGACCACCCCTTCCTCACGCTCGGGCGCGAAGAAGACGACCAGCTCGCGATCCCGTAGTACGACCACCAAGAAGAAGCCTCCGGCCAAGAAGTCGAACTCGGCCCGGCGGCCGGCTCCGCGCGCCGTCCGCAGCGGCCCCGGGCCGGTGCTGCGTGCCTTCACCGCACTCGGGCGGGGCGTGGTCGCCCTGTGGCTGGCCTTCGCCCACACGATCGGTGCGGTCGCCCGCGGCATCGGGCACGGCGCCCGTGACATCGAGCCCGAGCAGCGCCGCGACGGCTTCGGCCTGCTGCTGTGCGGGGTCGCCCTGGTCATCGCCACCGCGGTGTGGTTCGAGGTCCCCGGCGGGGTCATGGACTTCACCCGGGCGGCGGTGTCCGGCACGGTCGGCAAGATCGGCTGGTTCGTCCCGCTGCTGGTGCTGCTCGCCGGCTACCGCGTGATGCGGGACCCGGTCGGCAACGGCCCCGCGGGCCGCCAGATCATCGGCTGGTCCGCCTTCTCCTTCGGCCTGCTCGGCATCGTCCACATCGCCAATGGCACGCCCGAGCCGGCCCAGGGCGACACCACCGCCCTGCGCGACGGCGGCGGCGCCGTCGGGTACGTCGTCTCGGCCCTCCTGCTCGACCTGCTCCGCTCGCCGGCGCTGGTCATCGGCCTGCTGGCCCTGCTGGCCTTCTTCGGCGTCCTGGTGATCACCGCGACGCCGCTGTACCGCGTCCCGGACCGGCTGCGCGAGCTCGGCGACCTGCTGCTCGGACGCCACCACGCCGCCGACGGCGACGAGACGCAGGCCTACCGCTTCGACGACGCCTTCGAGCGCGAGGGCGACCCGGCCTACGACAGCCCGGTCCTGACCGAGCCGAAGAAGCGCCGCCGCAAGAAGGCGGAGCCCGACCCGTCCGTCGAGGAGTCGATGGAGCTCCTCGAGCCGATCGACATCCCGCTCGTCGACGACGAGCCGACCACGCCGGGCCTCAGCGACGCCGGCATGAGCGCCCTCGAGCGCCGCGCCGCGGCCCGGACCGCGCCCGCCCCGGCCGACGAGACCGGCGAGCTCGAGCCGCCGCCGCACGCCGACCTGCCGCAGCGGGTGGAGCAGCTCGCCCTGTCCGGCGACATCGTCTACACGCTGCCCGACGCCGCCGCCCTCAAGGCCGGCGACCCCCACCGTGCCCGCTCGAAGGCCAGTGACGACGTCGTCGACCGGCTGCAGACGGTCATCGACGAGTTCAACATCGACGCCCAGGTCACCGGCTACACCCGTGGCCCGACGGTCACCCGCTACGAGATCGAGCTCGGCACGGGCGTCAAGGTCGAGAAGATCCTCGGCGTCCAGCGCAACATCTCCTACGCGGTGGGCTCTGAGGACGTCCGCATCCTCAGCCCGATCCCCGGCAAGTCCGCGGTCGGCGTCGAGATCCCCAACACCGACAAGGAGATCGTCTCCCTCGGCGACGTGCTCCGCTCCAACGTCGCGCGCAACGACCACCACCCGCTGGTCGCGGGCCTCGGCAAGGACGTCGAGGGCGGCTTCGTCGTCGCGAACCTCGCCAAGATGCCGCACCTGCTGGTCGCCGGTGCCACCGGCTCCGGAAAGTCCAGCTTCATCAACTCGATGATCACCTCGGTGCTGATGCGCTCGACGCCCGACGAGGTCCGGATGATCATGGTCGACCCGAAGCGGGTCGAGCTGAACGCCTACGAGGGCGTCCCGCACCTGATCACGCCGATCATCACCAACCCGAAGAAGGCCGCCGAGGCCCTCGAGTGGGTGTGCCGCGAGATGGACATGCGGTACGACGACCTGGCGAACTTCGGCTTCCGGCACATCAACGACTTCAACAAGGCCGTCCGCGAGGGCAAGGTCGAGGTCCCGCCGGGCAGCGAGCGCACCCTGACGCCGTACCCCTACCTGCTGGTGATCGTCGACGAGCTCGCCGACCTCATGATGGTCGCCCCGCGCGACGTCGAGGGCTCGATCGTCCGGATCACCCAGCTCGCCCGCGCGGCCGGCATCCACCTGGTGCTCGCCACGCAGCGCCCGTCGGTCGACGTCGTCACCGGCCTGATCAAGGCCAACGTGCCGTCCCGGCTGGCGTTCGCGACGTCCAGCCTCGCCGACAGCCGGGTCATCCTCGACACGCCGGGCGCCGAGAAACTGGTCGGCCAGGGTGACGGGCTGTTCCTGCCGATGGGTGCGTCGAAGCCCATAAGAGTCCAGGGATCGTGGGTCTCCGAGCCGGAGATCCAGCAGGTCGTCAAGCACTGCAAGACCCAGCTCGAGCCGAGCTACCGCGAGGACGTCACCGCCCCGGCGGCGTCGAGCAAGGTCCTCGACGACGACATCGGCGACGACATGGACCTGGTCGTCCAGGCGATCGAGCTCGTGGTCTCCACCCAGTTCGGCTCGACCTCGATGCTGCAGCGCAAGCTCCGGGTCGGCTTCGCGAAGGCCGGCCGCCTCATGGACATCCTCGAGAGCCGGGGCGTCGTCGGACCCAGCGAGGGATCCAAGGCACGCGACGTCCTGGTCAAGCCCGACGAGCTCGACGCCGTGATCATGACCATCCAGGGGGAGGCGTGACCCAGATGACCGATCTGACCGAGACCGCAGAACGACCGCTCCCCGTCGCCGGGCAGCCCGTGGAGGTACGCCGCAATGTCGGCCTCGCGGCCGGCGTCGGCGGCTTCGCCGCCCTGCTGACCGTCGCGTTCGCCGCGCGCGCCTTCACCGGCGGCACCGCCCTCGACTGGCTGGCCTTCGGCGTCCTCGCCCTCGTCACCGGCATGCACCTCGCCTCGCTGTCCGACAGCCGCGCACCGCTGCTCGTCGCCGACGAGCACGGCGTCCGGGTGCGCCAGGGCGCCCAGTGGCGCGGCGTCGCCTGGCAGGAGATCGACTGCCTCGAGCACCTGCCCCGCCACGGCCTGTTCCGTGACGGCCACCTCCTCGTCGACGGGTACGACGACCAGCAGCTCGTGGTCCCGCTGACGCTGGCCACCCGCCTGGTCGGCGCGTCGGCGGTCTCCCTCAGCGACGTGCTCGCCGACCTGGCCGACGGCCGGGCCGACGTGGTCGAGGTCGTCGCCGGAGGCGTCGAGGAGGAGACCCCTCGTCGTACCGTCCCGAGCCTGAGCGACCTCTACGGCGACGACTCCGGTGCGCCGGGTGAGCGCCGCGGGATCGCGGCTCGGGTGGCGGCCGGCCTCACCGGCCGCGACGACGAGCCTGCCGACGAGCTCGACGAGCTGGACGAGCTGGACGAGCTGGATGACGCCGACGACGAGCTGGTCCTCCCGCCCGAGCCCGAGGCCGACGTCGACCGGCTGCGCTCGCGGATGGGGTGGATCCGCCGCTCCTCGACGACCGACACCGCCGACACCGCCGACACCGCCGACGACGCCGACACCGCCGACGACGCCGCTCCCGACGACACCGAGGCGACCGACGAGATCGTGCTGCCCGACGTGGACCCGATGGACGAGGCGGACACCGGCGAGATCGAGGCGATCGAGTCGGACGAGCCCGGCGAGCCCGTCGAGCCCGTCGAGCCCGGCCGGGCGACCGTCCTGTCGGCCCGGGTCGAGATGCCCGCGAGCGAGCGCCCCCGCGTGAGCGCACCCATCGACGCCCTCGACCCGCTGGCGCCGGTCGAGCTCGAGGAGGAGTCGGTCACGGTCGTGCTCGACGACCTCGCGGTCGTCCCGTCGCCCGACCCGGTCATCGGTCCGGAGATCCAGGCGGCCCGCGACCGGCTGCGCCTGACGATCGACCAGGTCTCGGAGCGGACCCGGATCCGTCCGCACGTCATCGAGGCCATCGAGGTCGACGACTTCGGCCCCTGCGGTGGCGACTTCTACGCCCGTGGCCACCTGCGCACCATCGCCCGGGTCCTCGGGATCGACGCGGCGCCGCTCGTGGCGTCGTACGACGAGCGCTACGCCCACGCCCCGGTCGACCCGCGCCGGGTCTTCGAGTCCGAGCTGGCGACGGGCACCGGCGGCGCGATCCGCAGCACCCGCGGCGGTCGCAACTGGTCGGTCATGATCGCGGCCGTGATGGGCGCGGTCCTGGTCTGGTCGGTCGCCCGGCTGGTGATGGGCGGCCCTGCGCCGGTCGGGGAGGAGCCGGTGCTCAACCAGAGCGGCGGCATCACCCAGATGACCACCAAGGGCACCCCGGTCAAGCTGCGCCTGACCGCGGCTGGCGGGGGAGCGACGCTCAACGTCCGCGACGCCGACGGCAAGATCGTCTTCGAGGGCAACCTCGCCTTCGGGCAGTCGAGCGAGCTCAAGGTGGTCCCGCCGATCCGGATCTACAGCACCGACGGCTCGGTCACGTACTCCGTGGGCGGTGCCGACGCCAAGGCACTCGGCGACACCGGCGTCGAGGTCACGAAGACGGTCATCGCGCCGAAGAAGGGCTCCTGAGCCTCCTGAGGCGCAGGTCACCCCGGCGGCTCGCGAATCCCTCCCCGGGACGCTTCGCCGGTATCCTCGACCGGACATGACCAGCACTCCCACACCTGTCTCGGTTGCCCTGCTCACCCTCGGGTGCGCCCGCAACGACGTCGACTCCGAGGAGCTCGCCGGCCGCTTGGCGGCTGACGGGTTCACCCTCGTCGACGACCCGGAGGACGCCGACACGGTCGTGGTGAACACCTGCGGCTTCGTCGACGCGGCCAAGAAGGACTCGATCGACACCCTGCTGGCGGCGGCCGACCTCAAGGAGTCGGGCCGCCCACAGGCCGTCGTCGCGGTGGGCTGCCTGGCGGAGCGGTACGGCGAGGAGCTGGCCTCGTCGCTGCCCGAGGCCGACGCCGTGCTGGGCTTCGACGACTACCAGGACATCTCCGGGCGGCTGCGCTCGATCCTCGCCGGCGAGAAGCCGCACCCGCACACCCCGCGCGACCGGCGGCTGCTGCTGCCGATCAGCCCCGCCGAGCGGCAGGCGGTCGTCGAGACCGCCGACTTCGCCGGCACGGAGGTCGACATCGCGATCCCGGGCCGCTCCGCGATCCGGCGTCGCCTCGACGGTGGCCCGATGGCGCCGCTGAAGCTGGCCAGCGGCTGCGACCGGCGCTGCACCTTCTGCGCGATCCCCATGTTCCGCGGCTCGTTCGTCAGCCGGCGGCCCTCCGACGTGCTGCAGGAGGCCCACTGGCTGGCCGAGCAGGGCGTCAAGGAGCTGTTCCTCGTCTCGGAGAACTCCACCTCCTACGGCAAGGACCTCGGCGACCTCGGCCTGCTGGAGACCCTGCTGCCCGAGCTCGCCGCGGTCGACGGCATCGAGCGGGTCCGGGTGTCCTACCTGCAGCCCGCCGAGACCCGCCCCGGGCTGGTCCGCGCGATCGCGACGACGCCGGGTGTGGCGCCGTACTTCGACCTCTCCTTCCAGCACGCCAGCGCGACCGTGCTGCGCCGGATGCGCCGCTTCGGCGACCCGGAGAGCTTCCTCGCCCTGCTCGACCAGGTCCGCGCGCTGGCCCCCGAGGCGGGCGTGCGCTCCAACGTGATCGTCGGCTTCCCCGGTGAGACCGAGGAGGAGTTCCAGACCCTGTGCGACTTCCTCGTCGCCGCGCGGATGGATGTCACCGGCGTCTTCGGGTACTCCGACGAGGACGGCACCGAGGCCGAGAAGCTCGACGGCAAGCTCGACGCCGACGAGATCAACGCCCGGGTCCAGCACCTCAACGACCTGGTCGGCGAGCTCACGGCCGAGCGGGCCGAGGAGCGGATCGGCAGCACCGTGGAGGTCCTGGTCGAGGAGGTTGACCCCGACGGTACCGGCGACGGCACCGTCGAGGGACGTGCCGCCGAGCAGGGCCCCGAGGTCGACGGCACCACCCGGGTGCTCGGCGTACCGGACGCCGAGGTGGGTGACTTCGTCCGTGCGGTCGTCGTTGCCTCCGACGGCGTCGACCTGATCGCCGAACCAGCAGGAGGACGGGCATGAGCGAGACCAGCACGGGGGAGACCCCGGCCCCGGTGAGGCCGAGCAACTGGAACCTGCCCAACGCGCTGACCACCCTGCGCATCGTGCTGGTGCCGTTCTACGGCTGGGCGCTGCTGTACGACGGCGGCGACTCCGTCACCTGGCGCACCGTCGCCTGGGCGATCTTCTTCGTCGCGATGGTCACCGACAAGGTCGACGGCGACATCGCGCGCGCCCGCAACCTGGTGACCGACTTCGGCAAGATCGCGGACCCGATCGCGGACAAGGCGATCACCGGGATGGCGTTCATCGGCCTGTCGATCATCATGGACACGTGGTGGATGTGGGCCATCACCGTCGTCGTCCTGGTCCGCGAGTGGGCCGTCACGATCCTGCGCCTGTCCGTGCTCAAGGCGGTCGTCATCGCGGCCGCGCAGAGCGGGAAGTGGAAGACCGCCGCCCAGGCGCTCGCCCTCGGCCTGCTCAGCCTGCCCCTGCTCGAGGTCGACGGCTGGCTCGACGTGCCCGGCGAGGTGACCTATGTCGTCGCGATCGCCCTGCTCCTCGCCGCCTTCGTGCTGACCCTCTGGTCGGGCTACGAGTTCTTCCGCGACGTCTGGAAGCAGCGCGCGAGTCTCCGGTCGAGCGCGTCTTCGTCGTAGGGCGGCGGGCAAGCGCGCTGGACGACGCCTCCCGCCGCGCTGCCGACGTGATCCGGAAGTCGTCCGCGGCCTGACCCCCGCGGCCGCGTTCCCTGCGGCCGGATCCGGCAATCCGAACCGGATCTTCACCAAAACGTTGCACGAGTTTTTCTCAACTCCTTGCCAGACTGCGGGTGGGTCGAACTAAGGTCGGGCTCCTTCCCCTCCGTTCGCAGTCGCTTTCTCGGGTAGTACTGCGCTCCGCCGCTTTGTCGACCCCGGAAGAAGTCAATGCGTTCAGCGAAGCAGTTCCTGTTCGGTTCACTCGGTGCCGCCCTCGGAATCTCGGGGCTGGCTGTCCTCGCTCCCACGCCCGCGCAGGCCGAGCCTGACGGCTCCGGCGTGGTCATCTCGGAGGTGTACGGCGCTGGCGGGTTCGCGGCGACCGACACACTCCCGGCGTCGAGCTACACCCACGACTTCATCGAGCTCTACAACCCGACCGACGCCGAGGTCAGCCTCACCGGTTGGGCTGTGTTCTACGGAAGCGCGACGCGTGGGGCCGGTGCCACGATCAGCAACAAGATCGCGCTGACCGGGTCGATCCCGGCGCACGGCCACTACCTGGTCCAAGGGGCCGGCAACGTGGCGAACGGTGCACCGATGCCGGTCGCCGACGCGACGGGCAGCATCAACATGGGCTCGGGCTCGGGCCTCGTCATCCTGAGCAACCAGAGCGCCGACCTCACCGGACTCCCGCAGGGTGACATCAAGAACGCCACCGGGGTGGTCGACGCCGTCGGCTACGGCACGGCGAACACCTTCGAGTCGGCCGCCGACGGCACGGCCCTCTCGGGGACGGTGTCCGCGTTCCGCAACGCGACCGGCACCGACACGGACAACAACAGCGCCGACTTCTCCACGGGCGCGCCGACGCCGACCAACCGCGACGAGAACGCGCTCGGCGCCACCGACCCGGCCGACGTCAACACCTACGTCGGCGTCCCGCTGTCGCTGCAGCTCCAGGCCAGCGGGGGCACGCCCGGCTACACCTGGTCGCTGACCAGCGGCACCCTGCCGGACGGCGTGACGCTGAGCCCGGCGGGCCTCGTCAGCGGTACCCCGACCACCGTCGGCACCTCCGAGGTCACGGCCACGGTCACCGACTCGGCCGCCCCGACCGCGGCGACGAAGTCGGTCACCTTCACGATCACCGTCGAGGCCGCTCCCGAGGAGCTCCCGATCGCGGCCATCCAGGGCACCGGGCCGGCGTCCGAGCGCGTCGACGACACCGTCATCACGACCGGCGTCGTGACCGCGATGTACAAGGACCCGGCCTTCGCCAGCTCGAGCTTCGACGGCATGTACATCCAGACCGGCGGCACCGGTGGCGCCACGGACGGCACCCCGGGTGCGTCGGACGCGATCTTCGTCTACGGCGCGAACGCGATGCCCGCGGGCGTCGCGATCGGCGACTCGGTCGAGGTGACCGGCAAGGTCGCCGAGTTCGCGGGCAGCACCCAGCTGGTGCCCGCCGCCGGCGGCGTGGTCGAGCTCGGCAGCCCGCTCGACCCGGTGACCCCGCTGGCGATCGCCTACCCGACCACCGAGACCGACCGCGAGGCGCAGGAGGGCATGCTGCTCGCGCCGACGGACGACTTCACGGTCACCAGCTCCTACAACGTCAACACCTTCGCCGAGGTCGGCCTCGCCACGGGCGACACGCCCCTGCGCCAGCCCACCGAGTACGCCGGCGACAGCAACACCTTCCTGCTCAACGCGATCAAGGCCGACAACGCGGCCCGCGGCGTCGTCCTCGACGACGGCACCTCGGTCAACTACATGACCAACGCCGCCGCGAAGAACCAGCCGCTGCCGTGGCTGACGCCGACCAAGCCGATCCGCGTCGGTGCCGAGGCGACGCTGACCGGCCCGGTCGTCCTCGAGTACCGCTTCAACACGTGGCGCTTCCAGCCCACCTCGCCGGTCTACGACGACGGCGCGTCGGTCGCGACCTTCGAGAACACCCGCCCGGCCAACGCCGCGCCCCGTGAGGTCGGCGGCGACCTGAAGATCGCCACCTTCAACGTCCTCAACTACTTCAACACGACCGGTCAGCAGTACGTCGCCAACGGCGCCGCGCAGACGCCGCCGGTCAACACCCAGTGCTCCTACTACGAGGACCGCCAGGGCAACCCGATCGCCAACAACACCTGTGGTGTGGTCACCAACGGCGTGAACGCCGGCAACGGCCCGCGCGGTGCCGCGACGACGGCCAGCCTCGAGCGGCAGCGGGCGAAGATCGTGACCGCGATCAACCTGCTCGACGCCGACATCGTCGGCCTGCAGGAGGTCGAGGCGTCGCTCAAGCTGGTCGGCGAGACCGACCGCGACGACGCCCTCCGCTCGCTGGTCGACGCGCTGAACGACGCGGCCGGTGCCGGCACCTGGCGCTTCGTGCACAGCCCCGGTGAGGCGACCCTGGCCGCCTCGGTGACCGAGCAGGACGTCATCCGGCCGGCCTTCATCTACCGGACGGCGAGCGTCGAGCCGGTCGGCCAGTCGGACATCCTCTTCGGCACGACCGAGTTCGCCAACGCCCGCGAGCCGCTGGCCCAGGCGTTCAAGGCCAAGGGCGCCCTCGACGACGCGGCCTTCGCCGTGATCCTCAACCACTTCAAGTCGAAGGGCGACAGCCAGACGCCGGCGACCGGCGACAACGCCAACAACGCCGACACCGGCGCGTTCAACGGTGACCGCACCCGCCAGGCCACCCGCCTGGTGCAGTTCGCCAACGAGTTCGCCGCGGCGCGCGACATCGACGCGGTGTTCCTCGCCGGCGACTTCAACTCCTACTCGAAGGAGGACCCGATCCGGGCCCTCGAGCAGGGTGGCTTCGAGCTGATCGACTCCACCGAGAACGAGGAGAGCTACTCGTTCTCCGGGCTGAGCGGCTCGCTCGACCACGTGCTCGGCAACAGCGCGGCGCTGAACATGGTGACCGGTGCGGACATCTGGGACATCAACGCCGCCGAGTCGGTGGCCTTCCAGTACAGCCGCTACAACTACAACGTCACCGACTTCTGGCAGCCGAACCAGCCGTTCGCGGCCTCCGACCACAACCCGGAGATCATCGGCATCGACGTGCCGGAGGTGACCGGCTCGTACAAGAAGATCCAGATCGTCGGCACCAACGACTTCCACGGCCGGATCCTGCCCTCGGGCGGCGACAGCGCCGGCGCGTCGGTGCTGTCGGGCGCGGTCAAGGAGCTGCGGGCCGACAACCCGAACACGGTCTTCGTGGCCGCCGGCGACCTGATCGGTGCGTCGACCTTCGAGTCCTTCATCCAGGACGACAAGCCGACCATCGACGCCCTCAACGCCGCGGGCCTCGACGTCTCGGCCGTGGGCAACCACGAGCTCGACCAGGGCTACGACGACCTCGTCAACCGGGTCATGGCGCCGTACGACGCCGAGACGAACCCGCTCGGTGGCGCGCAGTGGAAGTACATCGCCGCCAACCTCAAGGTGAAGGCCACGGGCGACCCGGCCGTGCCCGCGACCTGGATCAAGACGGTCGACGGCGTCGAGATCGGCTTCGTCGGAGCGGTCACCGAGGACCTGCCGGCCCTCGTCTCGCCCGACGGCATCGCCGACATCGAGGTCACCGACATCGTCGACTCGGTCAACGCGGAGGCCGCCGACCTGCGGGCCAACGGCGCCGACCTGGTGGTGATGCTGGTCCACGAGGGCTCGGCCTCCACCAGCTGCACCTCGCCGCAGTTCACCGACGAGGCCACGACCTGGGGCAATATCACCCAGAACGTCTCCTCCGACGTGGACGCGATCGTCTCCGGCCACACGCACCTCGCCTACAACTGCTCCTTCCCGGTCGCCGACTGGGATGCCGAGGGCCGCACCGTGACCAAGCGTCCGGTGGTCTCGGCGGGCCAGTACGGGCAGAACCTCAACCAGCTGGTCTTCACCTACGACAACGGCACCGGTGACCTGGTCGCCGTCGGCCAGGAGATCATCGGCATCGCCGGCACCGGCTACCTGCCCGACCCGGCGATCGACCCGATCGTGACGGCTGCGAAGAACAAGGCCAACGAGCTCGGGGCCCAGGTCCTCGGCAAGATGGAGGGTCCGTTCTCCCGCGCCAAGCTGGCCAACGGCACCACGGAGAACCGCGGTGGCGAGTCGACCCTGGGCAACCAGGTCGCCGAGGTCCAGCGCTGGGCGACCGAGAAGCCCGAGTCCGGCAGCGCGCAGATCGCGTTCATGAACCCGGGTGGTCTCCGCGACGACATGAAGGGCACGGTCAACGGCTCGGTCCGTGACCTGACCTACAAGCAGGCCGCCGTGGTCCAGCCGTTCGCCAACACCCTGGTGAACATGGACCTGACCGGAGCCCAGATCGAGACCGTCCTCGAGCAGCAGTGGCAGCGCACCAGCACGGGTGCCGTCCCGTCGCGCCCGTTCCTGCGCCTCGGCGTCTCGAAGGGCTTCACCTACACCTACGAGGAGAAGCCGGTGACCGTCAGCGGCACCGCGACCTTCCAGGGTGAGGTCACCGGGATGTGGCTCAACGGTGAGGCGATCGACCTGGGTGCGACGTACTCGGTCACGGTCAACTCCTTCCTCGCGTCCGGCGGCGACAACTTCTTCGAGTTCGCCAACGGCTCGGGCAGGGCCGACACCGGCAAGGTCGACCTCGAGGCGATGGTCGACTACATGGCGCAGTACAAGGACACGCCGCTCCCGGTCGACTACGGCCAGCGCGCGGTCGAGGTCGAGCTCCCGGCCGATGCCCCGGCGTCGTACGTGCCGGGTGACCACGTGAAGTTCGACATCTCCTCGTGGACGATGTCGACGGCCGACGACGTCAAGGACACCGAGGTGCAGGTCAAGCTCGGCGACCAGGTCATCGGCACCGCGACCCTCGACAACACCATCGGCACGGCGGTCTACGACCAGTACGGCACGGCTGCGGTCGACGTCGTCCTCCCGGAGGACACCCCGGACGGCAACGTCACGCTGAGCCTGGTCGGCGCCGCCACCGGCACCGAGTCGCAGCTCGTCATCGCTGTGGACGCCGGTGAGCCGGCGGCCGTCGTCAACGACACCCCGCCGACGGTCACCGGCACCGCCCGGGTCGGCCGGACGCTGACGGCGACCAACGGCACGTGGACGCCGGCCGAGGTCACCTTCGCCTACCAGTGGCTGGCCAACGGCACCCCGATCGCCAACGCGACCGCGAAGACGCTGAAGCTGACCGGGGCGCACGTCGGCAAGAAGATCTCGGTGCGCGTCACCGCCTCGGCGGACGGCTACACCGACGGTGTCGCGACGTCGGCCGAGACGGCCGCCGTGGCGAAGGGACCGGTCAACATGTCGGTCACCACGAGCCCGTCGAAGGTCATCGTGAAGTCCACCCGGGCCAAGGTGGCGGTCACCCTCACCAACCCGGACGGGGTCGCGGTCACCGGCCAGGTGACGGTCTCGGCGACGGGGCTCGGCTCGCGCACGGTCACCCTCGTCGGTGGCAAGGCGACGGTCACGCTGCCGGTGTTCCCGTCGATCGGGACCAAGACGGTGACCGTCCGCTACCTGGGCAGCAGCACGCTGTTGGCGAAGTCCACCAGCACGAGCATCTTCGTGGTGCGCCGCTGACCCCGGCCCCCGCGCCGACCGGACGATGACGGCCGGTGGTCCCGTGACACGATGCGTGCCATGGGACCACCGGCCGATCTCGTTGCACTGCTCAAGGACCTCGGCGCGACGCTGGCCACCGCCGAGTCGCTCACCGGCGGCCGGGTCGCCGCACGGGTGACGAACGTCCCGGGCTCCTCCGCCGTGTACGCCGGCGGCGTGGTCAGCTACCAGACGCCGGTCAAGGTCGAGGTGCTCGGCGTCGCGCAGGCGACGGTGGACGAGCAGGGCGTCGTCTCCGCCGAGTGCGCCCGCGAGATGGCCGCCGGGGTCCGGCGGCTGCTCGGGACGACCTACGCCGTGAGCACGACGGGGGTGGCCGGACCGGAGCGCCAGGAGGGCAAGGAGGTCGGGACCGTCTTCGTCGGCGTCGCCGGCCCGGGCGGGGTCGAGGCGGTCGAGCTGGCGCTCGACGGGGACCGCGCGACCATCCAGGAGGCGACGGTCGACGAGGCCCTGTCGGTGCTGGCTGACATGATCAGCTCGGACAGTCGGCCCGCGGAAGATTCGGGGCTCGGGTAGCGTTGGTCCCACGACCCGGTCAGTCCGGGCCCGGAAGGTCCAGGAGAGGAGATCGAGATGGTGTTGTTCCGCCGCTCGCTCGGTGACATCCTTCGCAGTCGCCGCACCGAGCTCGGTCTGACCCTGCGCGAGGTCTCCGGTGCCGCACGGGTGAGCCTGGGCTACATCTCCGAGATCGAGCGCGGCCAGAAGGAAGCGTCCTCGGAGCTGCTGTCGTCCCTGTGCGACGCGCTCGAGATGCCCCTGTCCGACGTCCTGCGGGAGGTCGCCGACGCCGTGGCGCTCGAGGAGGCCGCGCTGGTCGGCGCGACCCCGATCACCCCTCGCCGCACCGGCGAGGTCGTTCCCTCCGCTGCCTGACGGGCTCGACCCGAGCGGCGCTCAGCGCCGGCCGGCCATCGCCTCGAGGCGCGCGATCCGGTCCGCCATGGGCGGGTGCGTGGAGAAGAGGCGCTGCACGTCGGCCGCGCGGAACGGGTTCGCGATCATCATGTGACTCGCGCTCTGCAGCTCGGGCGTCGGGGCCAGCGGTGCCCGGGCGGTGCCGGTCTCCAGCTTGCGCAGCGCCGAGGCGAGCGCGAGCGGGTCGCCGGTGAGCCGGGCGCCGTCCTCGTCGGCGTCGTACTCGCGGGTCCGGCTGATCGCCATCTGGATGACGGCCGCGGCGAACGGCGCGAGGAGTGCGGTCGCGACCATCACCAGCGGGTTGGGGCGGTCCTCGTCGTTGCCGCCGCCGAAGATCGAGGTGAAGGCCAGGAACTGGGCGACCGAGCTGATCACGCCGGCGATGGCGGCCGCCACGGAGCCGGTGAGGATGTCGCGGTTGTAGACGTGCATCAGCTCGTGGCCGAGCACGCCGCGCAGCTCGCGCTCGTCGAGCAGCCCGAGGATGCCCTCGGTGCAGCAGACGGCGGCGTGCTCGGGGTTGCGACCGGTCGCGAAGGCGTTGGGCGCCTGGGTGGGGGAGACGAAGAGCGCGGGCATCGGCTGGCCGGCGCTCGACGAGAGCTCGCGCACGATCCGGTACATCGCCGGCTGCTGGGCCTCGCTCACGGGGTAGGCGTGCATGGCCCGGATCGCGAGCTTGTCGGAGTTCCAGTAGCCGTACGCCGTCGTGCCGACGCCGATCAGGGCGAAGATCCAGATGAACGCCGAGCTGCCCGTGGCCGCGGCGATCAGGCCGCCGACGGCAAGGAGGAGCGCGAAGATCGCGCCGAGGAGACCGGCTGTCTTGAGACCGTTGTGGTGGCCGTGCATGTCCGGTGAACGAACGACCCGGGGTGGGACGTTCCGCACGTTCGTTGAGATGCGGGTCACGGGCGGGGCTGGCAGTGCGGGCACCAGTACGTCGTGCGCTCGCGGCCGGGCTCCCCGACGGTCCCCGCCTCGAGCGGGGTGCGGCAGCGCAGGCACGGCTGGCGGTGGCGCCGGTAGGCCCAGACCGGGTTGCGCCGGTCGCCGGTGGTGAGCGGCCGGCCGGTCCGCATCGCGGACTGGAGCATCTGGCGCGCCCGGTCCAGGAAGCGCCCGGGGTCGCGGACGGCCGACACCGGGCCGACCGGGCACATCCCGGCGACGAAGCAGGACTCGGCCAGCCAGATCGTGCCGATGCCCGCCACGACCGTCTGGTCGAGCAGCGCCTCGCCGAGCACCCGGTCGGGTCGCGCGACGAGCCGGGCGACCGCCTCGGCCCGGTCGTCGCTGCTCCACGGGCCGAGCAGGTCGGGGCCGAGGTGGCCGACGACGGTGTGCTCGTCCGCGGTCGCGAGGAGCTCCACCAAGCCGAGCCGGAGACCGACCGCCACGACGCGGTCCGTCTCCAGCACGACCCGCGCGTCGGCTGCCGGCCCGGGGCGTCGCTCGCCGACCGCGGCGGTCCGCCAGCTGCCCTCCATCTTGAGGTGGGTGTGCAGCGTCAACCGCTCGCCCGCAGGGGTGGTCAGCCGGGTCAGGAGGTGCTTGCCGTGGGTCGCGGTGCGCTCGACCGTCGCGCCGGCGAGGTCGGTCGTCGCCAGCTGGGGGACCCGGAAGTCGGTGCTGGTCAGCACCTGCCCGGCGAGCGCGCGGTCCAGCCGGTCGGCGGTACGACGAACGGCATCTCCCTCAGGCACGGATCCTGAGCCCTCGGGGTGTGGCCACGAAGCCGGCCGCCGACAGCGCCTCGCGCAGGGGGCTGCCGCTGCCGAGCAGGGCGGCGCCGTCGGCCTTCTCGACGGTCAGCTGCCCGAGCGTGCCGCGGCGTACGGCCGTCGACAGGGCCTCGGCGGCGGGCTCGAGCAGGGCGGGCTCCTCGGTCCACGTGAGCAGGGTGCGGCCGCCGCGCTCGACGTAGAGCACGAGCACCCCGTCGACGAGCACGACCAGGGCCCCCGCCTTGCGCCCGGGGCGGTGCCCGGCGCTCTCGTCCTCGCCGCGGGCGGCCTGCGGCCAGGGGAGCGCGGCGCCGTAGGGGTTGGCGGGGTCGGTGGCGGCCAGCGCCACGGCGACCGGCTTCTCGTCGTCCACGGACGTGAAGGTCCTGAGCCGGTCGACGGCTCCGGCGGTGCCGAACTGGGCGGCGCCGAGGCCCTCGACGAAGTAGCCGCGGCGGCAGCGTCCGGACTCCTCGAACGCGCTGAGCACCTTGTAGACCGCCGCGAAGCCGCCGGGGACCCGCTCGTTGACGACGGCGCCGCGGGTCACCACGCCGTGGCGCTCGAGCAGCTGCTCGGCGAAGGCGTGGGCGCGGCGGGTCGGGTCGCGGTCGACCGTCGGCAGCACGGCCCAGCGCCCGGCGGTCTCCGGCGGGCCCGTGCGGGCGACCCGGCCCGGTCGTGCGGGCGCACGCCGGGTGCGGTGGGCGCCGCGGCCGCTGCGGGTCAGCGCGCGCAGGGGCGTGAGGGTGTCGTTGGTGAGGTGGCCGCTCCACACCAGGCCCCACAACGCGGCGCTGACGGCGTCGTCGAGCGGCGGAGTGTCGCCGGCGTCCAGGCAGGCCCGGGCGACCTGGTCGGCCACCTGCCGGAAGAACCACGCACCGCCCGGCGCCAGCACGTCGAGCACCCGCTGCTGCAGCGGCTCCTCGACGGGGCCGGGCTCGGGGAGGGTCAGGTGGGCCTGGTCGGCGAGGTGCAGCGAGATCCAGCCGTCGCTGCCGGGCAGCGCGCCGTGGCCGGCCCACAGGACCTCGCCGGTGGCGGTGAGCTCGTCGAGCAGCGCCGGCTCGTAGTCGCGCACCCGCGCGGGGAGCACCAGCGACTCCAGCCCGCTGGCGGGCACGGCCGCACCGGCGAGCTGCTCGATCGTGCGCAGCAGGCCGTCGGCGCCGCGGGGACCGCGGGCCGTGGTGATCTCGTGCCAGGCGGCGGTGAACCTGGCCAGGGTCGCGGGCTCGACCGGCTCGATCTCGTGGCGCAGGCGGGCCAGGGAGCGACGACGGAGGCGACGCAGCACCTCGACGTCGCACCACTCCTCCCCGGCGCCGACCGGACGGAACTCGCCCGACAGCACCCGGCCCTGCGCCTCCAGCCGCTGCAGGGTGTGTCGCACGACCGCGATCCCGAGGCCGAGGCGCGTCGCCACCTGGTCGGCGGTGAAGGGTCCGTGCGTGCGGGCGTAGCGACTGACCAGGTCGGAGAGCGGGTCGTCGACGGGCTCGGTGAAGACGGCGGGCGTGCCCGGCGGGACGGGGACGCCCAGGCCGTCGCGCAGGCGGGCGACGTCCTCGACCGCGGCCCACGCGTCGCCGTACGCCATCCGGACGGGCACCACGCGACGGGCGGTCGCCAGGTCGGCCAGCCAGTCGGCGACCGGGGCCTCGTCGCGGGAGCGGGCCGCGACCTCGTCGAGGGTGAGCGGGCCGAGCAGCCGCAGCAGGTCGGCCACGCCCTCGGCATCGCGCGCGCGGCGGTCGGGGACGGTGCGCTGCAGCTCGGCCTCGACCTCGGCGAGCACGTCGGGGTCGAGCAGCTCGCGCAGCTCGGCCCGGCCGAGGAGCTCGGCGAGCAGCCCCTGGTCGAGGGTGAGCGCCGCGGCGCGCCGCTCGGCGAGCGGGGAGTCGCCCTCGTAGACGAACTGGGCGACATAGCCGAACATCAGCGTGCGCGCGTACGGCGACGGCTGGGTCGTCTCCACCTCGGTGACCGTGACGGCGCGCTGCTCGACGCGGCGCAGCAGCGTGGTCAGGCCCGGCAGGTCGTAGACGTCGTTGAGGACCTCGCGGACCGTCTCGAGCACGATCGGGAAGGACGGGTAGCGGGCGGCGACCTCGAGCAGCGCGGCGGCGCGCTGGCGCTGCTGCCACAGCGGCGAGCGGCGGCCGGGGTCGCGGCGGGGGAGCAGCAGCGCCCGGGCGGCGCACTCGCGGAAGCGGGCGGCGAAGAGGGCCGACCCGCCGACCTCGCGGGTGACGATCTCCTCGATCTCGTCGGGCTCGAAGGCGATCAGGTCGGCTCCGGGCGGCTCGGCATCGGTGTCGGGGATGCGGATCACGATGCCGTCGTCGGAGGCCATCGCCTGCCCGTCGATGCCGAAGCGCTCGCGCAGGCGGGCGTTGATCGCCAGCGCCCAGGGCGCGTGCACGGCCGTGCCGTAGGGGGAGTGGACCGCGATCCGCCAGTCGCCGAGCTCGTCGCGGAAGCGCTCGACGAGGACGGTGGCGTCACTGGGCAGCACGCGGGTCGCCTCGACCTGCTCGCGCAGGTAGGTCACCAGGTTGGTCGCGGCGTTGTCGTCGAGCCCGACCTCGCGGGCGCGGGCCTCGGCGACCTCGTCGGGCAGGGCGGCGAGCTCGCGGGTGAAGGCGCCGATGGCCTCGCCGAGCTCCGTCGGCCGCCCGGCCGTGTCGCCCTTCCAGAACGGCAGCCGGCCGGGGACGCCCGGGGCGGGGGTGACGATGACCTGGTCGCGGGTGATGTCCTCGATCCGCCAGCTGGTCGCGCCGAGCGCGAACACGTCGCCGACGCGGCTCTCGTAGACCATCTCCTCGTCGAGCTCGCCGACCCGCCGGCCGCCGCCCTCGCCGGCCAGGAAGACGCCGTAGAGCCCGCGGTCGGGGATGGTCCCGCCGCTGGTGACGGCCAGCCGCTGCGCCCCGGGGCGTCCGGAGACCCGCCCGGTCACGCGGTCCCACGTCACCCGTGGGCGGAGCTCGGCGAACTCGTCGCTCGGGTAGCGACCGGCGAGCAGGTCGAGGACGGCGTCGTACGCGGACCGGGGGAGGTGGGCGTAGGGGGCGCTGCGGCGGACGACGTCGAAGAGCTCGTCGACGTCCCACTCCTCGACGGCCGTCGCCGCGACGACCTGCTGGGCGAGCACGTCGAGCGGGTTGGCCGGGACGCGCAGCTCCTCGATGCCGCCGGTGCGCATCCGGGCCACCGCCACGGCGGCAGGAGCGAGGTCGCCGCGGTGCTGCGGGAAGAACACGCCCCGCGAGGTCTCGCCGACCTGGTGGCCGGCGCGCCCGACCCGCTGCAGGGCGCTGGCCACGCTCGGCGGCGAGGCGATCTGCAGGACCAGGTCGACGGCGCCCATGTCGATGCCGAGCTCGAGGCTGCTGGTGGCGACGACGGCCGGCAGCCGACCGGACTTGAGGTCGTCCTCGACGATCGCCCGCTGCTCCTTCGACACCGACCCGTGGTGCGTGCGGGCGAGCACCGGCGGCGCCCCGGCCGCAGCACCGGACTGGGCCATCACCTGCGCGGGCGGGGTGATGCCCTCGGTGGTGACCTCGGCCGCGATCTCGTTGAGCCGGGCGGTCAGCCGCTCCGCCGTACGCCGCCCGTTGGTGAAGACGATCGTCGACTGGTGCTCGCCGATCAGCTCGGCCACGCGCTGCTCGACATGGGGCCAGATGCTGGCTCGGGCGGGCGGTGCGGTCGGGTCGTCGTCCTCGACGACCTGCCCGAGCTCGGTCATGTCCTCGACCGGGACCTCGACCCGCAGGTCCCACTCCTTGTGCGCCGGCGGCGAGACGATCTCGACAGGGGCGGCGCCACCGAGGAAGCGGGCGACCTCCTCGGTCGGCCGCACGGTCGCGGACAGGCCGATCCGCTGCGCCGGCTTCGGCAGCAGCGCGTCGAGTCGCTCGAGGCTGACCGCGAGGTGGGCGCCGCGCTTGGTGCCGGCCACCGCGTGCACCTCGTCGACGATGACCGTCTCGATGCCGCGCAGGGTCTCGCGGGCCTGGCTGGTCAGGATGAGGAAGAGGGACTCGGGCGTCGTGATCAGCACGTCCGGCGGCCGGGTGGCGAGCTTGCGGCGGTCGCCCGCCGCCGTGTCGCCGGACCGGATGCCGACGGTCACCTCGGGCAGCGCCGCGCCACCGAGGCGCTCCGCGGTCTGGCGGATGCCGGTCAGCGGGGCACGGAGGTTGCGCTCCACGTCGACGGCCAGCGCCTTGAGCGGCGACACGTAGAGGACCCGGGTGCGGTGGAGCCTGTCGGCGGGCGCGGGCGTGGTCAGGAGCCGGTCGATCCCGGCGAGGAAGGCGCTGAGCGTCTTGCCGGAGCCGGTCGGAGCGACGACGAGGGTGTGCCGCCCGCGGCGCACCGCGTCCCAGGCGCCGGCCTGGGCAGCGGTCGGCTCCGCGAACGCGGCCCGGAACCAGGTCCGGGTCGGCTCGCTGAAGTCAGCCAGCGGATCAGGGGTCACATCGGCCATCCTCGCGCACGCCACCGACATCGCGGTCACAATGGTGGCGTGAGCAGGAGGCGGGCGGCGGCAGTGGCGGGTGGCGTCGTCACCGTGCTGGTGGTCGCCCTGCTCGCCTGGTGGCTCGGACGGGACGAGGCGCCGCCCGCCGCTGCGCCCGAGCCGGTGCCGACGCTCACCCCGACGCCGTCCCCGACCCCGACCGAGGAGCCCGGACCCTGCGAGGGGCAGGCCCGCGTCGGCTTCGTGCCGACCCGGCTGACCGTGCCGGGCGTCGTACGGAAGGCGGCGGTGATCGGCGTCCCGCGCGACGCCCAGGGCGTGGTCGGCGTGCTGCCGCACGCGGACAACCAGAACTTCGCCTGGGACCTCGGCGGGGTCGAGCCCGGCTCGCCCGAGGGACACGTGCTGCTCAACACGCACACCTGGCCCGACGGCTCCGCGATGGGCAACCGGCTGCTCGACGGCCTGCAGGTCGGCGACGCGCTGCGGCTCGAGGGCGACGACGGTGCCTTCGCCTGCTACCGGGTCGGCGAGCGGGTGGAGGTGCCGGTCGAGGAGGGCTACCCGGGGTGGGCGGCGAAGGACGGCCCACCGCAGGTCGTCATCGTGGTGTGCTCGGGCAAGCGGCTCGGTCCGGGCGACTGGACGCACCGGACGCTGTGGTTCGCCGAGCCGGTGGACCCGCCGGAGCCCGTCGGATCCGCAGCCGAGGAGCCCAACCCCACACCCACCTCGTGACATCGGAAGGGGTGAGAGGAGGGGACGATGACGACTTCGGACCCAGGCTGGCGCTCCTTCGAGGAGTACGTCACGGCGCGATGGGCCGCGCTCTACCGGACCGCCCACCTGGTCACCGGCGACCCTGCCGTCGCCGAGGACCTGCTGCAGGCCACGATGCTCAAGGTCATGGCGCAGTGGTCGCGGGTACGACGGGCCGACTCGCCCGACGCGTACGTCCGCCGGATGCTGCTCAACGAGCTGCTCGGCGAGCGGCGCAAGGCCGGCCGCCGCGCCGGGAAGGCGCACCTGGTGCCGGTCCCGGCGCCGGTGGCGGACCCCGCCGCTGACGCGACCACGCGCCTCGACCTGTGGGACCGGGTCCAGCAGCTGCCGCCCCGGCAGCGGGCCGTGCTCGTCCTGCGTTACTACGAGGACCTCTCGGAGGCGGAGATCGCCACCGTGCTCGGCGTCTCCGCCGGCACCGTGAAGTCGCAGGCGTCCCTGGCCCTGCGCAACCTCCGCGCCGTCGTACCCCAGAACCACACCGAGGAGGTGTCGTGATGACCGACCAGCTCGAGCGAGACCTGATCGCGCTCTTCGAGGAGCGCGCCGCGCAGGCGGACGTGCCGCCGGTGCCGATGGACCTGTTCGCCACCCCTGCCGCCGACCCGCGCTGGACCCGGCGGCGCACGCTCGCCCTCGGCCTGGCCGCGGCCGCGGCGGTGGCGGCGGTCGCCGTACCGATCGGTCTGGCGAACCGGGGCGACGACCCGGCGCCGCCGACGAAGGACCCGGAGCTCCCGCACGGGATCTCGGTGCCCTACCTGCTGGACGGCGAGCTGCACGCCGGCGACCTGACGATCCCGACCACGGCGAGCGCCCTGCAGGTCACCGGGTCCCAGCTGCTGGTCACCAGCGTCGACGAGGACGGCGGCGGGGTCTCCTGGCAGCGTCTGGTCGGGGACCGGCTCGAGGACCTGCCCTTCCTGGACGGCGTCTTCGGGGCCACGGTCACCGGGAACGGTGCTCTCGCCGCGGCTCCCGTCGGCAGCGACGCGACCACGTCGGTGCGCATCTGGGACGTCGCCAGCGGCGCCGTCGTCGACACGATCCCGCTCGCCGACCAGCCCTCGGGGGAGGACCCGTGGCTGTGGGGCTTCGACGGCGAGGGCCGCCTCTACTGGCAGGACGGCGCGACCCAGCGGATGCGCACCACCGCGGGTGACGTGGTCACCCTGCGCACGGGCGAGCTCCGGTTCGCGGGCCTCAGCCCCGGCGGGATCGTGCTGCGACGCGGCAGCGAGCGAACCGCGAAGCTCGGCGTCGCGTCGGACAGCGGGGCGGTCCAGGAGAGCGGCGAGGTCCCGGTCAGCACCACGGTGGCGTGGCGCAACAGCGGCCTGATGGCCTACCAGGCGCCGGCCTCCGGGCTCGTGTCGGTCTACGACGTCGCGAGCGGGAAGCGGACCCCGATCACGGTCGACGACGCGTTCTTCCTCACGCCCGTGGGCTGGAGCGGCGACGAGGTCGTCGTCGTGGCGCAGGACGTCGGCCCGCAGCGGGTGGTCGCCGTCGACCCCACCACCGGCCTGCAGCGGCTGGTCCTCGAGTTCGCCGTCGACGACCCCGCCGTCTTCCCGTCGCTCGGCGGCACCGGAGCCCTGTAGGACGCTAGGACGCGACCTCGGCCGGGGCCTCCGGGCTCCGGCCGTTGGCCGTCTCGGGAACGTGCCGCTCGAGCACCAGCGCCATGGCGGCGATCGCGACGCAGCCGACCACCATCAGCACGACGTACGCCGACCACAGGTCGTGGTCGAGCAGGAAGCCCGCGACGACCGGTCCGGCGATGGCGCCCGCCTGGAAGGCGGCGGCGCTGATCGCGTTGTAGCGCCCGCGGGTGTGGTCGGCGGCGAGGTCGTTGCTCATCGCCGGGACGGTCGGCTGCAGGAGCGTCTCGCCGAGGGCGAAGACGGCCATGAAGCCGAGCACCCCCGCGACGGCGACGGCGCCGCCGGGGACGGCACCGGCGAGGCCGAGCAGTCCCCACGCCCCGGCCCAGATCACGGCCATCACCACCATGACGCGGGTGCGGAGGCGACCGCTGATCCGGTTGAGCACGGTGAACTGCAGCAGCACGATCACCGCCGTGTTGACCGCGAACGCGAGACCCACCGTGCGGGTCGAGACCTCGGCCGCCTGCCGGGCGAAGCCGGGCAGGCCCGCCTCGAGCTGGCCGTAGCCGATGAACATCGCGACGAAGGTCAGCGCCGTCAGCCACCGCACGGCCGGCTGGCGCAGGATCGAGAGATAGCAGACGGCGGGCGCCTCGTCGCCGTCGTCGGGCGCCGTTGCGCGACCGTGGACGTGGCGCAGCGGCCCGAGCAGGAGCGCCATCGGGACCAGTCCGGAGATCGCGTCGCCCAGGAAGATCGCGGTGAAGGTGCCGGGGCGGTCGACGTCGGCGAAGATCCCGCCGACGATCCCGCCGACGCCGATGCCGAGGTTGACCAGGGCGAAGTTGATGCCGAAGTACTGCTGGCGCAGGTCGCCCGAGACGACGGCGGCGATGAGGGCGTTGAACGCCGGCCACGAGACGCCGAAGTTGAAGCCGATCAGCACCAGCGCGATCCCGGCGACCAGCGGCGTGGTGGCGAACGCCAGGACGACATTGCCGACGATCATCGCGCTGATGCCGGTGATCAGGATCGCCCGGGCGCCGTAGCGGTCGGTCAGCGCACCGCCGGGCCCGGTCACCAGCAGGCCGACGATCGCGATCAGCGCCATCAGCGTGCCGGACAGCCCGAGGTCGAAGCCGCGCACCTCGTGCAGGTAGATCAGCGTGAACGGCAGGGTCAGCCCGCGGCCCAGGGTCTGGATCGCGACGGTCGACAGCAGCCACCGGCCCTCGGTGGGCAGCGCTGCCCAGAAGCTCCTCATCGGCGGCGGCTCACTTCGCGGGGAGGCCGGCGGCGTACGACGCGCCGCGCCGCACCCAGGTGGCCAGGGTGGCGTCGTCGGCGACGTCGTCGTGGTCGACGCGGAGCCAGCCGCTCATCGACCGGCCGCGCATCTCCATCGGGTGGGCCGCGGTCGTCGCGACGAGCTCGTCGCCCTCGGCGGGGTCGACCCGGACCAGGATCCCGCCCTGGCCGCTGGCGGCGACCGCCATGTTGCCGCCGACGAGGAAGGCGAGCCCGCCGAACATCTTCTTCTCGGTCAGCTCGTGGCCGTCGACCGCGGGCTCCTGGTCGAGGAGGTCGCGCAGCCGGCCGGCCAGCCCTTCGTCGTACGCCATGCGAGCAGGCTAGGCCCGGCCACCGACATCGTTCGACCGGATATCGCTCAGGGCGTCCAGCCCGGGTCGCGGCCGATGAAGCCGATCAGCCGGTCCTGCCAGCTGGCGTCGTCCGGGACCGGCACGCGGGCGCCGTACTGGCCGCTCTGGCGCAGCATCTCGTCGAGCGGCTCCATGCCGCGGACCATCACCTCGCAGCGCTCCGCGTCGAGGGTGTCGTCCTGGCCCGTGGCGCGGGCGAGGTCCCAGGTGTGCATGAAGACGTCGCCGGTGTAGAACTCGCCGATCGCGCGGGGCAGCGGCATCTGCGGCAGCCGCGGGTGGGCGAAGGTGACGTCGGCGTTGGCGGGGTCGTCGAGCACCGCCTGGACCGCCGCGGCGTGGTGCTCCCACGCGGCCACCGGGTCGGCGTCGACGTCGGGTCCCGGCGCCAGCTTGATGTCGGAGCCGTCCGCGAGGAAGGCCGGGAACCACTCGACCAGGTGGCGTACGACGTCGCGGGCCCGCCACTGCGCGACCGGGGTCGGCGCGTCCCAGTCGCCCACCCCGCGCACCTTCTCGCCGAAGGTGCCCGCGATGCTGCGGTGCTCCTCCGCCGCGCCCTCCGGGATCACTGCTCCGCTCCGGTCAGCCGCGCGAGCAGGGCGTCGAGGGCGTCGTACCCCTCGTTGACGCCGACCTCCATGCCGCTGGCCAGCATGCCGGCGCGCGACTCGAAGTCGTAGACCACCGAGAGCGCCTCGAGGCGGGTTCGGCCGCCGGGGAGCTCGTGGAAGAACAGCGTGTCGAGGCTGACCGCGTCGGGCATCTCCTCGAAGCCGAAGGTCTGCACGATCTTCTCGTTCGGGTCGACCCGGTGCACCGACCCGTAGAAGTGGGCGATCTCCTCGCCGTCGCGGGTGGCGGTGTAGCGGTACTCGCCGCCGGTGCGGATGTCCCAGACGTCGATGTCCATGCCGATCGAGTGCGGGCCCAGCCACTGCTTCACGAGCTCGGGCTCGACGTGCGCGCGGTAGACGAGCTCGCGCGGGGCGTCGAACTCGCGCACGATCCGGACGGTCGGGACGTCGGGGTCGGCCTCGATGGTGGTGCCGGGGGAGGGGGTGGTCATGGTGCTCATCCTGCTGCTCCTCGCTGCTGCTCGCCGGTGCTCTGGCTGATGTCGGAGTCCTTGCCCTGCATCCGGGCGAGGACCTGGTCGAGGCGCTGGTAGCGCTCCTCGGCCTGCTGCTGGTACCGCTCGATCCACTTCGTCATGAGGTCGAACACCTCCGCATCCAGGTGCACCGGCCGCCGCTGCGCGTCACGACTGCGCCGCACCAGGCCGGCCTCCTCGAGCACCTTGAGGTGCTTGGAGACGGCCTGGAGGGACACGTCGTACGGCGCCGCGAGCTCGCTCACGGTCGCGTCACCGGCGGCCAGGCGGGCCACCATGTCACGCCGGGTCGGGTCGGCGAGGGCGCCGAAGACCCGCGACAGCTGGTCGTCTTGTTCAACCATGCGGTTGAGTAAACGCCGGCTGTCGTGCTTTGTCAACCGTTGGGTTGAGGAAGGTTCAGCCCCGTGCCATCGGAGGCTGGACGACGGTCGCCGGCCCGCGCCGGTAGAGCAGCGCCGGACGGCCGCCGGCCTCGGTCGCCTCGCCGCGGGCGTCGGTCGGGACGACGAAGCCCTCCGTGCCGAGGACCTTGCGGCGGAAGTTGCCCAGGTCCGGGGGAGTGCCCCAGACGGCGGCGTACACACGGCGCAGCTCGGGGAGCGTGAAGGGCTCGGCGACGAACTCGGTGGCCAGCGTCGTGTACTCCAGCTTGGCGCGCACCCGCTCGCGGGCGTCGACGAGGATCTGGCGGTGATCGAACGCGAGGGTCGGGCCGTCCTCGCCCTCCAGGAGGTCGTCGACCACCCACCAGCGGGCGTCGGCTGCGTCGGTGCCGGCCTGCGGCTCGGGCAGGTCGGGCGCGAGCGCCACGTGGGCCACCGAGACGACCCGCATCCGCGGGTCGCGGTCCGGCGCGGAGTAGGTGCGCAGCTGCTCGAGGTGGCCGGGGAAGCGGTCGACCCCGGTCTCCTCGCGCAGCTCGCGCCACGCGGCCTGCTCGGCGTCCTCGTCCGGCTCGACGAAGCCGCCGGGCAGGGCCCACGAGCCCGCGAACGGCTCCTCGCCACGCTCGACCAGCAACACGGCCAGGGAGCCGTCGCGGATGGTGAAGATCGCGAGGTCCACCGCCACTGCGAAGGGCGGGTGCTCCGTCGACGTCTTGCTCATCGCTGCACCTCCACGCCCGCCGTGGCCAGCTCGTCGAGGGCGGCCGCCGACGACTCGGGCGCGACGCCGGCGTGCAGCCCGGCGAGCAGCCGGACCCCGAAGCCGGCCTCGCGGGCGTCGAGCGCGGTGGCCCGCACGCAGTAGTCGGTCGCGATGCCGGTGACGTCGACCTCGGTCACCCCGGCCGCCTTCAGCACGTCGAGGAGCCGCTCGCCGGCGTCGGTGACCCCCTCGAAGGCGGAGTACGCCGGCACGCCCATCCCCTTCACGACGTGGTGCGTCACGGCGCCGGTCTCGAGCTCGGGTGCGTACTCCGAGCCGGCCTCGCCCTGCACGCAGTGCACGGGCCAGGTGGTCACGTAGTTCGGGTCCTCGCCGGGCTCGTGGAAGTGCCCGCCGTTGCTGTCGCCCGCGTGGTGCCAGTCGCGCGACGCGGCGATGACCGCGTAGTCGGCGGCGTGTCCCGCGAGGTGCTCGCTGATCCGGCCGGCGACCTCGCGGCCGCCGGCGACGCCGAGCGAGCCGCCCTCGACGAAGTCGTTCTGCACGTCCACGACGATCAGTGCGCGCTTGGTGTCGGTCATGGCGCTGTCCTCTCTCAGGGTGGTGGTCAGGTACGGCGGCCCGGCGGCGACGCCCCGTGCGTCGGCCGGGAGGCTGGTGAGGGTGCTGGCGGCGAAGGCGCGGACCTCGTCGAGGGTCGGGCGGTGCACCACCTCGCCGCCGCGGACGAGCGGCACCTGCACGGGTCGCGCATCCGGACCCGGGGTGGGGGAGTCCTGGCCGGTGAACCACTCGGCGCGGAGGATCCCGCCGGCGTCGTACTCGCGGTAGGGGTGCTTGCGGCCCCCGACCGACGCCTTGTCCTTCGACTTCTTCGCGACCGGGCGCATCGGCTCGCCGTCGCCGTCGGCGATGGCGACCAGCTTGTAGACCATGCTCGCGGTGGGGTGGCCCGAGCCGGTGGCGACGCGGGTGCCGACGCCGTAGCCGTCGATGGGTGCGTCGGCGAGGGCGGCGATGACGAACTCGTCGAGGTCGCTGGTCACCACGATCCGGGTCGACGTCGCGCCCAGGGAGTCGAGCAGGACGCGGGCCTTGTGCGACTCCTCGGCGAGGTCGCCCGAGTCGAGGCGGACGGCGCCGAGCGCCGGCCCGGCCACCTCGACCGCGGTGCGGATGCCCTGGGCGATGTCGTAGGTGTCCACGAGCAGGGTGGTACCCGCGCCGAGTGCCTCCACCTGGCTGCGGAAGGCGTCGGCCTCGGTGTCATGCGCGAGGGTGAACGCGTGCGCTGCGGTGCCGGCGGTGGGGACGCCGTGCCGTCGGCCGGCGGCGAGGTTGCTGGTCGAGCCGAAGCCCGCGAGGTACGCCGCCCGTGCGGTGGCGACCGCCGCCTCCTCGTGGGTACGACGGCTGCCCATCTCGATGATCGGGCGGCCCTTCGCGGCGTCGACCATGCGGGCGGCCGCGCTGGCGATCGCAGTGTCGTGGTTGAGGATGCTGAGCACGATCGTCTCGAGCAGCAGGCACTCGCCGAGCGTGCCGGTGACGGCGAGGACCGGGCTCCCGGGGAAGTAGAGGTCGCCCTCGCGGTAGCCGTCGACGTCGCCGCGGAAGCGGAAGTCGCGCAGCCAGGCGGCGGTCTGCTCGCTGACCACGCCCTCCTCCTGCAGCCACCGGACGTCGTCGTCGTCGAAGGTGAACGCCTCGATCGCGTCGAGCAGGCGGCCGAGCCCGCCGAGCATCCCGTAGCGCCGACCGTCGGGCAGGCGGCGGGCGAAGGCCTCGAACACGGCCGGCCGGTCGACACTCCCGTCGCGGACGAACGAGTCCAGCATGGTGAGCTCGTAGCGGTCGGTGAGTAGTCCGGTGCGTTCCATCGCTGCTCCTCGATGTTGTAGTCAAAGTGACTATAACAGGTGTGCCCTACCTTTGCGATCATGCAGGGCGGGGACCAGTCGGCGCGCGCCGACCCGCGCGAGCGCACGGCCGCCGCGGCCCGTGCCCACGAGCAGGGCCTCGCCGTGCAGCGGGAGGAGCGACGCCGCCGCGGCGCCTTCTACACCCCGCCGGAGCTGGTGGAGTGGGTGCTCGACCGCGCGCTCGCCGGCCTGCCCGCGGGCGCGCCCGTGCTCGACCCGGCCTGCGGCGCCGGGCACTTCCTCGTCGCCGCCGCCCGTCGCGTGGGCGTCGCGGCGGTCCACGGCTCGGATCTCGACGCCGAGGCCGTGGCGATCGCGCGCGAGCGGCTCGCGGCGGAGGATCCCTCGGTCCCGCCGGAGCAGATCGCGGCGCAGGTGGTCGTCGCCGACGGCCTCGAGGCCTGGGCCGGCCGGAGGTTCGCCGCGGTCGTGGGCAACCCGCCGTTCCTCGGCCAGCTCCGTCGTCGTACCGCCCGACAGTCGGAGGGCAGCCGTCGGGGCCTGGGTGCCTACACCGACACCAGTGCGGTGTTCCTGCACCGCTGCCTCGACCTCGTCGGCGACGACGGTGTGGTCGCGCTCGTGCAGCCGCTGTCGGTCCTCGCCGCGCGCGACGCCGGGCCCGTGCGCGCCGCTGTCGCCGAGCGCGGCGCGATCACCGACTTCTGGTGCTCGCCGCGGCCGGTCTTCGACGGCACCCCCGTGCTCACCTGCGTCCCGGTCGTGCGGGTCGGCGCGGGACCGGCCACCGACCCCGACGACTGGGGCGCCCTCGCCGCTCCGTCCTTCGGGATCCCCGACGCGCACCTCCCTGCCGGGTCGGGTGTCGTCGGCGACCTGGCGACCTGCACCGCCGACTTCCGCGACCAGTACTACGGACTCGTGCCCTTCGTCCACGACGACCCGGCGGGCACGCCCCTGGTCACCAGCGGGCTGATCGACCCCGCCGAGCTGCGCTGGGGGAGCGCCCCGACCCGCTTCGCCCGCCAGCCGTACGACGTCCCGTCGGTCGACCTCGCCGCGCTGCGCGCCGACGGCCGGCTCGCCGGCTGGGCCGACGCCCGCCTCGTGCCCAAGCTCCTGGTGGCCGCCCAGGGCCGGGTGGTCGAAGCGGTCGTCGACGAGGCCGGCGCCTGGCTGCCGTCGGTGCCGGTGCTGAGCGTCGTACCGCACGACCCGGCCGACCTGTGGCGCCTGCTCGCCGTCACCCTCGCGCCGCCGGTCGTCGCGCACGCCGCGGCCCGCTATCTCGGCACCGGCCTGACGCCCGGCTCGGTGAAGGTGAGCGCACGCCAGCTGGCCGCGCTGCCGCTGCCGGTCGACGGCACGGCTTGGGAGGAGGGCGCCGGGCTCGCGCAACGGGCCCAACGGGCTGCGGGTGCCGACCGGCCGGAGCTCCTTCTCGAGACGGCCCGCGTCATGACGGCGGCGTACCGGGGCTCCCGCGAGGTCCTCGCCTGGTGGTCGCACCGTGGGTTGGCCACGCAACTACCGGAATCGTCGTGATCCAGCCTCGTTGACGACGAGTTCGGTAGTTGCGTGGCCGACCAGTCGCTACCGCCCGTGGAGGCGCCGGCCGAGCGCGGCCGCGGTGTCCACGACGGCCGCGGCCAGCCGGTCGCGATCGACCCGCTGGCCGTCGTCCACGGGATAGGTGATGGCGACGCCCGCGACGGGCAGGCCGTTGTGGTCGAGGACCGCGGCGGCGACGCTGGCCATCCCCGGCGTGATCTCGCCGTCCTCGACGGCGTGCCCGCGCCGTCGCGTCTCGGACAGGACCGCCCGGAGGGCGGTGGGGGACCCGGGCCCGACGCCGGTGCGGTCGACGAAGGCCTCGCGGTCGGGGTAGAGCGCGCGCACCTGGTTGGGCGGCAGCTGGGCGAGGATCGCCCGTCCGCTGGCGGTCAGGTGCGAGGGGAGGCGGACGCCGACGTCGGTGACGAGCGGCGGCCGGCCGGGAGCACGCTCCTCGACGACGTACAGGACGTCGCGTCCGTGCGGCACCGCGAGGTGGGCGCTGTGCCCGGTCCGGTCCACGAGCGCGGCCAGCGGCCGCCGGGCGATCCGCTGCAGCGGCGCCTGCCGGGTGTAGCCGCTGCCGACCTCGAAGGCCGCGACGCCCAGCCCGAAGCGGCGGTCGTCGGCGAGGTGCACGACGAATCCCTCCTCGGCCATGGCCTGCAGGAGGTGGTACGTCGTCGAGCGGGGGATCGCGAGGTCGCGGGCGATCCGCTCCACGGAGACCGGCTCCGGCTGGGCGGCGAGGTAGCGCAGCACGCGCAGCGTGCGCGTCGCGGCCGGCACCTGAGCCATCGTCGACCCCTCCGATATGTCTCGTATCCGAGACCCATCATGGCGCGAGGCTCTGGCGCGCGCCAGCCCCGAACGGTGGAATCGAGCCATGGAAATGGTGACGGTCGGGACCGGAGCGGTCTCGTTCGAGGATGTGGTGGCAGTCGCCCGGGGCGGTGCCGGCGTGGTGCTCAGCGACGAGGCGCTGGCGGCGATCGACAAGGCCCGCGCGGTCATCGAGGACCTGGCGGCGTCGGCGACGCCGCACTACGGCGTCTCGACCGGGTTCGGCGCGCTGGCGACCCGCCACATCGCCCCCGAGCTGCGCGCCCAGCTGCAGCGCTCGCTGGTCCGCTCGCACGCCGCCGGCAGCGGCCCCGAGGTGGAGCGCGAGGTCGTACGTGGCCTGATGCTGCTGCGGCTCTCGACCCTCGCGACCGGCCGCACCGGCGTACGACGGGAGACCGCCGAGCTGCTCGCCGCGCTGCTCACCCACGGGATCACGCCGGTCGTCCACGAGTACGGCTCGCTCGGGTGCTCGGGCGACCTGGCGCCCCTCGCGCACTGTGCGCTCGCCCTCATGGGCGAGGGCCCGGTCCGCACCGCCGACGGCGAGCTCACCGACGCCGCCACGGCGCTCGCCGCCGCCGGCCTCGCGCCGGTCGAGCTCCACGAGAAGGAGGGCCTCGCCCTCATCAACGGCACCGACGGCATGCTCGGCATGCTGGTGCTCGCGATCCACGACCTGACCGACCTGCTCAAGGTCGCCGACATCTCGGCCGCCATGTCGGTCGAGGGCCAGCTCGGCACCGACCGGGTCTTCGCCCCCGAGCTGCAGGCCATCCGCCCGCACCCCGGCCAGGCGCTCTCCGCGGCCAACCTGACCGCGCTGCTGCGCGACTCCGGCGTCGTCGCGTCGCACCGCGGCCCCGACTGCAACCGGGTCCAGGACGCCTACTCGCTGCGCTGCTCGCCACAGGTCCACGGCGGCGTGCGCGACACCGTCGCCCACGCGGCTTCGGTGGCCGCGCGCGAGCTCGCCTCCGCCGTCGACAACCCGGTCGTCCTCGCGGACGAGGGCCGGGTGGAGTCCAACGGCAACTTCCACGGTGCGCCGGTGGCCTACGTGCTCGACTTCCTCGCGATCGTCACCGCCGACCTCGCGTCGATCGCCGAGCGTCGTACCGACCGCTTCCTCGACAAGGCCCGCAACCACGGCCTGCCGCCGTTCCTCGCCGACGACCCGGGTGTGGACTCGGGCCTGATGATCGCGCAGTACACCCAGGCCGCGATCGTCTCCGAGCTCAAGCGCCTCGCCAACCCGGCCTCGGTCGACTCCATCCCGAGCAGCGCGATGCAGGAGGACCACGTCTCGATGGGCTGGTCGTCCGCCCGCAAGCTGCGACGCGCGGTCGACGGCCTGTCCCGCGTCCTCGCCATCGAGCTGATGACCGCCGCGCGGGCGCTCAACCTGCGCGCGCCGCTCGAGCCCAGCCCCGCCACCGGCGCCGTCGTGGCGCTGCTGCGCGACCACGGCGTCGGAGGCCCCGGCACCGACCGCTTCCTCGCCCCCGAGATCGACACCGCCCACCAACTCGTCGTCGACCGGTCCGTCACCACGGCCGTCGCGAACGTGATCGGAGAACTCGCATGACCACCTCGTCCAGCCAGACCAACCCCCGCCTGCCCATCCACGCCGCCACCGGCACCGAGCTGACCGCGAAGTCGTGGCAGACCGAGGCCCCGCTGCGGATGCTGATGAACAACCTCGACCCCGAGAACGCCGAGCGTCCCGAGGACCTCGTCGTGTACGGCGGCACGGGCAAGGCCGCCCGCAGCTGGGAGGCCTACGACGCCCTCGTGCGCACCCTGCGCGACCTCGAGGACGACGAGACGATGCTGGTCCAGAGCGGCAAGCCGGTCGGCGTGTGGAAGACCAACAAGTGGGCCCCGCGCGTCCTCATCGCCAACTCCAACCTGGTCGGCGACTGGGCGAACTGGGAGGAGTTCCGGCGCCTGGAGGAGATGGGCCTGACGATGTACGGCCAGATGACGGCCGGCTCGTGGATCTACATCGGCACCCAGGGCATCCTGCAGGGCACCTTCGAGACCTTCGCCGCCGTCGCGGACAAGCGCTTCGGCGGCACCCTCGCGGGCACCATCACGCTCACCGCCGGCCTCGGCGGCATGGGCGGCGCCCAGCCGCTCGCCGTCACCATGAACGACGGCGTCGCGATCTGCGTCGACGTCGACCAGAGCCGGATCACCCGCCGCATCGAGCACCGCTACCTCGACGTCCAGGCCGACTCGCTGGAGCACGCCCTCGAGCTGGCCGTCCAGGCGCGCGACGAGCGCCGCGGCCTGTCGATCGGCCTGCTCGGCAACGCCGCGGAGATCTTCCCGAGGCTGCTTGAGATGAAGGCGCCGATCGACATCGTGACCGACCAGACGTCGGCCCACGACCCGCTGTCCTACCTGCCCGTGGGCGTGCCCTTCGAGGAGTGGCACCAGCGCGCGGAGGCCGACCCGGCCGGCTTCACCAAGGAGGCCCAGGCCTCCATGGCCGCGCACGTGCGGGCGATGGTGGAGTTCCAGGACGCTGGCGCCGAGGTCTTCGACTACGGCAACTCGATCCGCGACGAGGCCCGCAAGGGTGGCTACGACCGCGCGTTCGAGTTCCCGGGCTTCGTGCCGGCGTACATCCGGCCGTTGTTCTGCGAGGGCAAGGGCCCCTTCCGCTGGGCCGCGCTGTCCGGCGACCCGGCCGACATCGCCGCGACCGACAAGGCGATCCTCGAGCTCTTCCCGGACAACGAGCGGCTCCACAAGTGGATCGGCATGGCGCAGGAGCGGGTCCACTACCAGGGCCTGCCGGCGCGGATCTGCTGGCTCGGCTACAAGGAGCGCCACCTGGCCGGCCTGAAGTTCAACGAGATGGTCAGGAGGGGCGAGCTCAAGGCCCCGATCGTGATCGGCCGCGACCACCTCGACTGCGGCTCGGTCGCCTCGCCCTACCGCGAGACCGAGGCCATGCTCGACGGGTCCGACGCGATCGCTGACTGGCCGCTGCTCAACGCCATGACCGCGGTCGCCTCGGGCGCCACCTGGGTCTCGCTCCACCACGGCGGCGGCGTCGGCATGGGTCGCTCGATCCACTCCGGCCAGGTGTGCGTCGCCGACGGCACCGAGCTCGCGGCTGCGAAGATCGAGGCCGTGCTGACCAACGACCCGGGCATGGGCGTCATCCGCCACGTCGACGCCGGCTACGACCGCGCCGTCGAGGTCGCCGCCGAGCGGGGCGTGCGGATCCCCATGTCCGAGGCCACTCGGACCGAGCCTGCGAGGGCCGAGTGAGTGCCGAGGAGGTTGAGGAGCGTCGGCTTCGTCCGAGCCTGCGAGGACGGAGCGAGGCGTCTCGAAACCCGGAGGATGAGGCATCGTGACGGATCTGCCTGACTTCGAGCAGATGTGGCGCGACCTCGCGCCCATCGGCCGCTCGGCGTCCTCCGGCGGCTACTTCCGCCAGCCGTGGCTCTCCGCCGAGCTCGAGCTCCGCGCCTGGTTCCGCGAGGCGGCCGAGGCGCGCGGGCTCGAGGTCGAGGAGGACCCGTTCGGCAACCTCGTCGCCTGGTGGGGGCCTGCCGGGCCCTCCGTCCTCACCGGCTCGCACCTCGACTCCGTCCTCGACGGCGGTGCGTACGACGGCCCGCTCGGTGTCGTCTCGTCGTTCGCCGCGCTCGACCTGATGCGCGAGCGTGGCGTCCAGCCGAGCCGGCGGCTCGGCGTCGCCGCCTTCGTGGAGGAGGAGGGCTCCCGCTTCGGCCGGGCCTGCCTCGGCTCGCGGCTCGCCGTGGGCGCGACGACGTGGGCCGACGCGGCGGAGCTGACCGACCGTGACGGCGTCCGCCTCGGCGACGTCATCGAGGGTGGCACGTCCACCCTGCTCGACGGGGTCGCCACCTACGTCGAGCTCCACGTCGAGCAGGGTCGCGGGCTGATCGAGCTCGACGCGCCGGTCGGCGTGCACAGCGCGATCTGGCCGCACGGCCGCTACCGCTACGACATCGCCGGCCGGGCCGACCACGCGGGCACGACCCGCATGGAGGACCGGGTCGACCCGATGCTGACCTACGCGATGACCGCGCTGGCCGCCAACAAGCAGGCGCGGGTCCAGGGCCAGCGGGCCACCTTCGGCCGGATCGACGTGCGGCCCAACGGCACCAACGCGGTGCCCTCGCACGTGACCGCCTGGCTCGACGCGCGGGCCGAGTCCGACGCGGCGCTCGCCTCCCTCGTCACGGCGGTCGAGAAGCAGGCCGTCGAGCGCGCCGAGCGCGACGGCACCACCGTCACCGTCACGGCCGAGTCCGTGAGCGGGGAGGTCGCCTTCGACGCGGCCCTGCGCGACTCGCTCGTCGCGCGGCTGGGCGGCGTCCCGGTCCTGCCGACCCAGGCCGGTCACGACGCCGGCATCCTGCAGGACGCCGGCATCCCCACCGCCATGCTGTTCGTCCGCAATCCCTCGGGGGTCTCCCACTCGCCGTACGAGACCGCGGAGACCGCCGACTGCCTCGCCGGCGTCGAGGCGCTGGCCGACGCGCTGAGCGGCCTGGTGGTGGGTGAGGTGACGGGTGAGGTGGCCGGGGAGGTGGCGGGGTGACCGCCTACCTGCTCGAGCACGCGTGGGTCGACGGCCGGGTCCAGGACACCGTCCGCGTGGAGGTCGAGCACGGCCGGATCACCTCGGTGGTCGCCGACGCGAGCGCGACCGGCGTACCCCTGCGCGGCCTGACCCTGCCCGGCCTCGCCAACACGCACAGCCACGCCTTCCACCGCGCGCTGCGCGGCCGGACCCAGACCGACCGCGGGACCTTCTGGACCTGGCGGGAGCAGATGTACGCCGTCGCCGGCCGGCTCGACCCGGACACCTACTACGCGCTGGCCCGCGCGACCTACGCCGAGATGGTGGCCGCCGGCTACACCTCGGTGGGGGAGTTCCACTACCTGCACCACCAGCCCGACGGGACGCCGTACGACGATCCGAACGCCATGGGCAACGCGCTCCTCGCCGCGGCCCGTGACGCCGGGATCCGGATCACCCTGCTCGACACCCTCTACCTGTCCAGCGGCTTCGGCGCCGCCCCGGAGGGCGTGCAGCGGCGCTTCTCCGACGGCACCGCCGAGGCGTGGCAGGAGCGGGTCGCGGAGCTCGAGCCGCTGACCGGCGCCGCGGCGGCGATCGGCGTGGCCGCGCACTCGGTGCGGGCGGTCCCGGCCGAGGCGCTGAAGGCGTTCGCGTCGTACGTCGAGGGCGGCGTGCCCGTCCACGTGCACCTCTCCGAGCAGGTCAAGGAGAACGCCGACTGCGTCGCCGCGCACGGCGTCACGCCGACCCGGCTGCTGGCCGACCACGGCTTCCTCGGCCCGATGACCAGCGCGGTCCACGCCACCCACCTGACCGACGAGGACGTCCGGCTGCTCGGCGAGGCGCGCGCGTTCGCCTCCTTCTGCCCGACGACCGAGCGCGACCTCGGCGACGGCATCGGCCCCGCGCGGCAGCTGCAGGCCGCCGGGTCGGTGCTGACGCTCGGCTCCGACAGCCACGCGGTGATCGACGCCTTCGAGGAGATGCGCGGCCTGGAGATGGACGAGCGGCTCGCCTCGCAGGCCCGCGGCCACTGGAGCGCCGCCGAGCTGCTCGCCGCCGGCAGCGCCGACGGGCACCGCAGCCTCGGGTTCGACGACGCCGGCGCGATCGCGGTCGGCCAGCGCGCCGACCTGGTCACGATCGACCTGTCCTCACCGCGCACCGCCGGCACCGGCGGCGACGCGCACACCGCCGTCTTCGCCGCGGGCGCCGCCGACGTCACCCACGTCGTCGCCGACGGCCGGGTGGTCTTCGACGGTGACCACACCGCCGTCGGCCGCGCACTCGCCGACGCCATCGGAAAGGTCTGGGCACCATGAGCCTGCTCGTCACCAATATCGGTGAGCTGGTCACCAACGACCCCGCGGCTGCTGGATCGGACGACCTGCTCGGCCTCCGCTCCGACGCCGCCGTGGTGGTCGAGGACGGACTCGTCTCGTGGGTCGGAGCTGCCGCCGACGCGCCGGCAGCCGACGAGGTCGTCGACGCCGCCGGCCGGGCGGTGATCCCCGGCTTCGTCGACAGCCACAGCCACCTGGTCTTCGCCGGCGACCGTGCGCAGGAGTTCCGCGCCCGCATGGCGGGGGAGTCGTACGCCGCCGGCGGCATCCGCACCACCGTGGCCGCCACCCGTGCCGCGACCGATGACGAGCTCGCCGCCGGGGTCGCCCGCCACGTCGACGAGATGCGCCGCCAGGGCACGACCACGGTCGAGATCAAGTCCGGCTACGGCCTCTCGGTCGATGACGAGGCCCGCTCGCTGCGGGTCGCCCGCGGGTTCACCGACGAGACCACCTTCCTCGGCGCGCACGTCGTGCCCCCCGAGTACGCCGACGACCCGGCCGGCTACGTCGCGCTGGTCACCGGCCCGATGCTGGCCGCCGCGGCGCCGTACGCACGCTGGATCGACGTGTTCTGCGAGCGGGGCGCCTTCGACGCCGACCAGGCCCGCACCATCCTCGCCGCCGGCGAGGCCGCCGGGCTGAGGGGCCGGCTGCACGCCAACCAGCTCGGCCCCGGCCCGGGCGTCGCGCTCGCCGCGGAGCTCGGCCTGACCGCCGTCGACCACTGCACCTACCTCTCCGACGACGACGTGCACGCACTGCGCGATGCCGGGACCGTGGCGACCCTGCTGCCGGGGGTGGAGTTCAGCACGCGGCAGCCCTACCCGTCGGGACGGCGGCTGGTCGACGCCGGCGTGACCGTCGCGCTCGCCAGCGACTGCAACCCGGGCTCCTGCTACACGAGCTCGCTGCCGTTCTGCATCGCGCTGGCCGTGCGGGAGATGGGGATGACGCCGGCCGAGGCCGTGTGGTCGGCCACCGCGGGCGGTGCGGCCGCGCTCGGCCGCACCGACGTCGGCTCGCTCGTCGTCGGCAGCCGTGCGGACCTGGTCCTGCTGGACGCGCCGTCCCACGTGCACCTGGCCTACCGGCCCGGCGTACCGCTGGTCGCGCGGACACTGGTTTCGGCCTGAGCCTTCGCGGCACGATGGCCGCATGAGCCGAAAGCGTGGGATCTGGCTGGCCGTCGGTGGGGTGCTCCTCGTGGTCGCGGTGGTGGGGGCGTTCGTCTTCCAGCCCTGGCTGCTGTTCATCGACGACAAGGTGGACGAGGGCGACGACGCCAGCGAGGTGGTCGGCACGGCGCAGGGCGGGCTCACCGACACGACGGTTCCCGAGGCGAGCGGCGAGCAGAAGACGCGCGTCGTGCTGGCGTCGGCCGAGTTCATCGACGCCGAGCACGGCACCTCCGGCACGGCCACCATCTTCCGGCGCAGCGACGGCTCGCGGTTCCTGCGGCTGCAGGACCTGGACACCTCCAACGGCCCCGACCTGCACGTGTGGATCACCGACCGCCGCAGCGGCGGCGACTGCGAGGGCTGCTTCGGCTCGTGGGGGATCTACGACGACGGCGACTACGTCAGGCTGGGTGCGCTGAAGGGCAACCAGGGCAACCAGAGCTACGAGATCCCGGACGGCGCCGACCTCGCCGGGATGAAGTCGGTGGTCATCTGGTGCGACAAGTTCAACGTCGCGTTCGGCACGGCCGACATCACCTGAGCCTCACCTGATCGCGGCTGCGGCTGGGCCACACTGGGCGCCGTGCAGCACCTTCGCATCACCTCGCCCCACGACCTGACCCCCGCGGTCCTCGACCTGCTGCGCCAGGACCCCGCGGTCACGGCGCTGTCGTACGTCCCGGACGCGGTCCTCGTCCCCGAGGGCGACCTCGTCGAGGCGGACCTGCCCCGCGAGGCCGTCAACGAGGTCGTCGACGCGCTGCGCGAGATCGGCGTGCAGCACGAGGGCGCGATCCACGTCATCCCCGTCGCGACCTGGATCTCGCGGGCAGCGCTCGAGGCCGAGAAGCAGGCGCCCGGCTCGTCGGCGGACGCCGTCGTGTGGGCCGAGGTCACCCAGCGCTCGTTCGACGAGTCCGAGCTGAACTGGACCTTCCTCACCTTCATGACGCTCGCCACGATGATCGCGAGCATCGCGATCGTGCTGGACTCGCAGATCCTCGTGATCGGCGCGATGGTGCTCGGCCCGGAGTTCCTGCCCGTCGCGGCCCTCGGCCTCGCGCTGGTACGACGCCGCCCGGCCCTGCTGCGCCACGCTGCCGTGACCCTCGTCGTCGGCTTCGCGGTCGCGATCGCGATGGCCACCCTCGCGGCGCTCGCCGCCCGCGGCCTCGGCTGGGTCACCGAGGACCAGGTCACCGCACCGCGTCCGGGCACCGCGTTCATCTACACCCCGGACAAGTGGTCCTTCATCGTGGCCGTCATCGCGGCCGCTGCCGGCGCGCTGTCCCTCACCTCGGCCAAGGTCGGCGGCCTGTCGGGCGTCTTCATCTCCGTCACCACGATCCCGGCCGCCGGCAATGTCGCCCTCGGCCTGGCCTTCGGCGTCCCCGACGAAATCTGGGGGAGCCTGCTGCAGCTGCTCGTCAACATCTCCGGCATGGCCGTCGCCGGCTGGGCCGCGCTCGCCTTCCAGCAGGCCGTGTGGTCCCGCATGTCCGCCCGCCGGGCCCACCTCGTCGCCCGCTTCCGCCGCGAGGTGTGAGGGTTTCTCCGCCGAGGTGCGTGGGTTTCTCCGCCGAGGTGCGTGGGTTTCTCCGCCGAGGTGTGATGGCGGCGGATCGACGGCGGATGGCGGGATCTCCCTCGTCCGCCCGGCCCGGGGCCGGGAGAATGGCGCCATGAGCACCGAGCAGGCCGCCGCGATCGAGCCCGACACCAAGGACTGGACCTGGGTCCTCGAGGAGTCCTGCCCCGACTGCGGCTTCGACGCCGCAGCCGTGAACCGTACGACGCTGGGCCGCGCCGTCCGCGACAACGCCGCCTTCTGGGCCGAGGTCCTCGGCGACCCGCGCTCCGGGACCCGGCCCGAGCCCTCGGTGTGGTCGCCGACCGAGTACGGCTGCCACGTGCGCGACGTCAACCGCGTCTTCGCCGGTCGGCTCGAGCAGATGCTCACGCAGGACGACCCGCTCTTCGCGAACTGGGACCAGGACGAGACCGCCGTCGCCGACAGGTACGACGAGCAGCGGGCCGCGGACGTCGTACCGGACCTCGTGGCGGCGGCCGAGCTGGCGGCCGGCTGGTACGACCGGGTCGGCGACGACGACTGGGACCGGCCGGGCCGACGAAGCAACGGCAGCGTGTTCACCGTCGACACCCTCGGCCGCTACCACCTGCACGACCTCGTGCACCACCGCTGGGACGTGCGGTGGGTGCAGGCCGGCCAGGACGCGCGGCACTAGGGTTGGGTTGGTGAGGCACACCGAGTTCTGGACGCGCATGGACCACCACCTGGGTGCGGCGTACGCGCGGGTCTGGGCCTCGCAGTTCGTGATGTCGGCGCTCGACGGACGCACGGCGCAGGAGGCGCTCGACGGCGGCGTGCCGCCGAAGCAGGTCTGGCGCGCGGTCTGCGACGCCCTGCAGCTTCCTGCGAGTGAGCGGTGACGTCCGGTGACAGCCAGGCGCAGCGTCGTACCGTCCGGGTCCTCGTCCTGACCCAGGCCGTGGGTGCCGTCGGCATCACCATCGGCATCGCCACCGCCTCGCTGCTGGCCCGCGACCTCTCCGGCTCGGAGACGCTGTCCGGGCTCGCCCAGACCGCGCAGGTGCTGGGCGCCGCCGTGATCTCGTTCCTGCTCGCGCCGCTGATGGCGCGCCGTGGGCGCCGGGCCGGCCTGGTGACGGGCTACCTCGTCGGTGCCGGGGGAGGCCTGCTCGCCGTCGTCTCGGGCGTCGTCGGCTCCATGCCGCTCCTGCTCGCGGGCGCGGTGATGCTGGGCGCCGGCACGGCCGCCAACAGCGCCGCCCGGTACGCCGCCACCGACCTCGCCACGGACGCGACCCGCGCGCGCTCGCTCTCGCTCGTGGTCTGGGCGACCACCATCGGCGCCGTCGCGGGCCCGAACCTGACCGGCCCGGCCGGGAGGTTCGCGGACGCCGTCGACATCCCGGAGCTGACCGGGCCGTTCGCCCTCGGCGCGCTCGGGATGCTGCTCGCCGCCCTCGTGGTCGCCGTCCTGCTCCGTCCCGACCCGCTCCTGCTCGCGCAGGAGCTGGCGGCCGCCGACGAGCGGGCCGGGCTGCGGCCGGCGATCGCCACGACCGGTACGTCGTCGTGGTCCCGGGCCCTCGGCGCCGTCCGGGAGCGACCGGTGCTCGGGTACGCCATCAGCGGGCTCGCGCTGACCCACGCCACGATGATCGGCGTCATGGTGATGACGCCGCTGCACATGGAGCACGGCGGCTCGGGCCTGGAGGTCATCGGTGTCGTCATCAGCGTCCACGTCCTCGGCATGTTCGCCTTCTCGCCGGTCGTCGGGATGCTCGCCGACCGGTTCGGCCGCCCGCCGGTGCTGGGCGCCGGGGGAGCGACCCTCCTGGTGGCCCTGCTGCTGTGCGCGTCGGCACCCGCCGGGATGTCGTGGCAGGTGACCGCGGGGCTGTTCCTGCTCGGGCTGGGCTGGTCGCTGTCGATGGTGTCCGCCTCGACGATGGTGGCCGAGCACGCGCCGCTGGACGCCCGCACGGACGTGCAGGGCGCCTCCGACCTGGTGATGGGCCTGACCGCCGCCGTCGCCGGAGCGCTCGCCGGCATCATCGTCGGTGCGGCCGACTACCCGGCGCTCGCGCTCGCCAGCCTGCTGCTCGTCGCGGGGGTCCTCGGCGCGGCGCTGCGTGCCGGCCAGCAGGTGGCGACGACACGCCGTACCGCCTAGCGCGACTTCGAACACGTGTTCGGCTAACGTCTGTCCTACGACGGCACGGAGACATCCACCAGCCGTCCACAGGTACGACGCCGGGACGAGTTGTCCACAACGACGGCACGACTGACCAGGTTGTGTCGGGAGCTCGCCCTAGCGTCGCCGACGTACCTGGCTCACACACGACACGAAGGACGGTAGGCACATGGCTGGAGACGACCGGCAGAAGGCGCTCGAGACGGCGCTGCTCAGCATCGAGAAGCAGTACGGCAAGGGCTCGGTCATGCGCCTCGGCGACGACTCGCGTGCGCCCCTGGACGTGATCCCCACCGGCTCCATCGCGCTCGACGTGGCGCTCGGCATCGGTGGCCTCCCGCGCGGTCGTGTCGTGGAGATCTACGGCCCGGAGTCCAGCGGTAAGACCACGGTCGCGCTGCACGCCGTGGCCAGCGCCCAGGCCGCCGGCGGCATCGTCGCCTTCATCGACGCCGAGCACGCGCTCGACCCCGACTACGCGAAGGCCCTGGGCGTCGACACCGACGCGCTGCTGGTCTCGCAGCCCGACTCGGGTGAGCAGGCGCTGGAGATCGCGGACATGCTGATCCGCTCCGGCGCCCTCGACCTGATCGTCATCGACTCCGTCGCCGCGCTCGTGCCCCGTGCCGAGATCGAGGGCGAGATGGGCGACAGCCACGTCGGCCTCCAGGCTCGCCTCATGTCGCAGGCCCTGCGGAAGATGACCGGTGCGCTCAACCAGTCCAAGACGACCGCGATCTTCATCAACCAGCTGCGCGAGAAGATCGGCGTCATGTTCGGCTCGCCCGAGACCACGACCGGTGGTCGCGCGCTGAAGTTCTACTCCTCGGTGCGCCTCGACGTGCGCCGCATCGAGACCCTCAAGGACGGCACCGACATGGTCGGCAACCGGACCCGGGTCAAGGTCGTCAAGAACAAGGTGGCCCCGCCGTTCAAGCAGGCCGAGTTCGACATCATGTACGGCAAGGGCATCTCCCGCGAGGGCGGTCTGATCGACGTGGGTGTCGAGGCGGGCCTGATCCGCAAGGCCGGCGCCTGGTACACCTACGAGGGCGACCAGCTCGGCCAGGGCAAGGAGAACGCCCGCGGCTTCCTCAAGGACAACCCCGACCTGGCCAACGAGCTGGAGAAGAAGATCCTCGAGAAGCTCGGCGTCACCCCGACCGTCGACGGCGACTTCAACGACCTCTCCGACGAGCCGATCGGCGTCGACTCCTTCTGAGTTCGATGGGCCGAGCGTGGCGCCCGATCGACAGCGTCCGGTCAGATGGAGCCCGCCACGCGAGTCCCTGAGGCGGTCCGGGCGCCGCAGGCGCCGAACGGGTGGGCCGCGCGGCGATGTCGGGGTGCCGTCGGCGTGTGCGGCACGCTCGCGTCACGCAGCACGGCAGGCGCCGACGGCGGGGTCCCCGCTCCGAGCCGCGCGGCCCAGCCCGGGAGGCGCCTGAGGCGCCCGGACGGACCCTGACGCACCAGGACCCCAGGACGAACCGACAGGAGACGCGAGATGAGGAAGGCAGAGGAGCCCCCGGTCGACCGGCCGGGGGAGGACGCCGACCCCGAGTCGGTCGCGCGCAAGATCCTGCTCGACCAGCTGAGCGTGCAGGCGCGCAGCCGCCACGAGCTGGAGGAGCGGCTCGCGCGCCGTGACGTCCCCGAGGAGGTCGCGACCCGGCTGCTCGACCGGTTCGAGGAGGTCGGGCTCGTCGACGACGAGGCGTTCGCCCGCTCCTGGGTCGACAGCCGCCAGCGCACCCGCGGGCTCGGCCGGACGGCCCTGGCGGTCGAGCTGCGGCGCAAGGGCATCGCCGACGAGACCGCGAAGGCGGTGCTCGCCGAGGTCGACCCCGGCGACGAGGAGGCAACGGCGCGGGTGCTGGTGCAGCGCAAGCTCCGCAGCATGCGCGGCGTCGACGGGCAGGTCGCCGCGCGGCGGCTGGTCGGGATGCTGGCGCGCAAGGGGTACTCCTCCGGTCTGGCCTACGCCGTGGTCCGCCAGGAGCTCGCGCTGCAGGACGACAGCGACTGACGGCTGGCTGCTGACGTTCGCGGACCGGTGGCGCAGAATGTGGCCGTGACCTCCGACGCCGCGCCCGCCCCCGAGCGGGAAGTCCTGACCTACGAGCTGTTCGGCACTGCCGTTCGCGACCTCGCCCAGCAGGTCGTCGACGACGGTTTCGAGCCCGACATCGTCCTCGCGATCGCCCGCGGTGGCCTCGGCCTCGCGATGGGCCTGGGCTACGCGCTGGACGTGAAGAACCTCTCCGCGGTCAACGTGGAGTTCTACACCGGCGTCAACGAGCGCCTCGACGTGCCGATGATGCTGCCGCCCACCCCGGCCGCCATCGACCTCACCGGCATGAAGGTGCTCATCGCCGACGACGTCGCGGACACGGGCAAGACGCTCGAGGTGGTCCGCGACTTCTTCGCCGACCACGTCGCCGAGGCGCGCACCGCGGTGATCTACGAGAAGCCGTGGACGGTCATCAACGCGGAGTACGTGTGGCGTCGTACCGGTGCCTGGATCGACTTCCCGTGGTCGTCGACGCCGCCGCTGGTCGACCGGCGGGGCGGCCTGGCCCACTGACCCCCCACTAGGGTTTCGTCATGGCCGCCTTCCCGCTCTCGGACCTCACCTCGCCCCTCCGCGTCGCGCCCGGACCGATCGACCTGTCGGCCGTCGAGACCGACGCCACGCCGGGCTTCGACGGCGACAAGGGCGACGGTGAGAAGGCGCTGCAGGAGCTGGCCCCCGTGCTGGAGGAGCTGCAGGAGCGGCTGTTCGCCGACGGCACGGCCGACGGCCGCCGCTCGATCCTGCTCGTGCTCCAGGGCATGGACACCTCCGGCAAGGGCGGGACGCTCCGCTCAACGGTCGGCCTGATGGACCCGCAGGGTGTGCGGATCACGTCGTTCAAGGCCCCGACCGAGGAGGAGCGGAAGCACGACTTCCTCTGGCGGATCACCAAGGCGCTGCCTCCCGAGGGACTCGTCGGCGTCTTCGACCGCTCGCACTACGAGGACGTGCTGATCGCGCGGGTGCGCGAGCTGGCCCCGCCCGACGAGATCCGCCGGCGCTACCAGGCGATCAACGACTGGGAGGCCGACCTGGTCGAGCAGGGCACGACCATCATCAAGTGCATGCTGCACATCTCGGCGGCCGAGCAGAAGGAGCGCCTGCTGGCGCGCCTCGACGACCCGACGAAGCACTGGAAGTACAACCCTGGTGACGTCGACGAGCGCGAGCTGTGGCCGGCGTACCAGGAGGCCTACGAGCTCGCCATCGAGCGGACCAACACCGACATCGCGCCGTGGCACGTGATCCCCGCCGACCGGAAGTGGTACCGCAACCTCGCCATCGGCACCCTGCTGCTCGACGCGCTGCGCGCCTTCGACCTGTCGTGGCCCGAGGCGGACTTCGACGTCGAGCACGAGAAGCAGCGCCTCCTCGACGAGAAGCCCCTGTGAGCACAGCGTCGACGACCGGCCTGCCCCAGGTCCGGGTCACCCGCTACGTCACGCCCCTGCGCGAGGGCGGCAGCCTGCCGGGCATCGTCGAGGCCGACGACCTCGGCACCTACGTCTGCAAGTTCCGCGGCGCCGGCCAGGGTCCACGTGTGCTCGTCGCCGAGGTCATCGTCGCGGGCTTGGCCCGCCTGCTCGACATCCCGACGCCCGACCAGGTGGTGCTCGACGTCGACCCCGACATCGCCCGCTACGAGGCCGACGAGGAGGTCCAGGACCTGCTCAACGCCAGTGCCGGGCTCAACCTCGGCATCGACTTCCTCCCGGGCTCCTTCGGCTACGACCCGTCCACCGAGCCCGACCCCGAGCTCGCGGGTCGTGTGCTCTGGCTCGACGCGTTCACGGCCAATGTCGACCGGAGCTGGCGCAACCCCAACCTGCTGGTGTGGCGCGGGACGCTCCAGGCCATCGACCACGGCGCGTCGCTCTACTTCCACCACTCGTGGTCGGGCGGCCCCGGCGACCCGGAGCGCTTCGCCCGCCAGCCCTATGACACGAGCGAGCACATCCTCCGTGGGTACGCCGAGGAGGCCCGCGCGCAGGACGCCGGCCTGGCCGCGCGGCTGACCGACACGGCGCTCGCCGCCGTGCTGGCCGACGTGAGCGACGACTGGCTGGAGCCGGTCCCGGGAGCCGAGACGCCCGACGCGCTCCGCGAGCGCTACGTGGCCTTCCTCGCCGCGCGTCGCGACGGCGGACGCCCGTGGCTTCCCGAGGTCAGGGCCGAGGCGGGCGCGTGACGTCGTACCAGCCCTACCAGTACGTCACGCTCCGCTGCGTCCCGCGCGTCGAGCGCGAGGAGTTCGTCAACGTGGGCGTCGTCGTGCACTGCCCGGACGCCGACTTCCTGGGCGTGCGCTCGTCGGTGGACGCGGACCGGATCCGCGCCCTCGACGCGGAGGTCGACATCGCGTCGATCGAGGCGGCCCTGGCCGCGATCGAGCGGGTGTGCAGCGGCGAGGCGCACACCGGCTTCGGCGTCGGCGTGCGCGCGACCGCCTACGGGAGCCGTGAGGCCCGCGACGACGCGAGCACGCGCTTCGGCTTCCTCAAGGCGCCGCGCAGCACGGTTCTGCAGCCGGGGCCGGTCCACGGTGGCGTCACCGCGGACCCGGCCCGGACGCTCGAGCACCTTCTGGAGATGCTGGTCCTGTGAGGGGTTGGACGACGAAACTCACGCTTGGACGACGAACCTTCGTCGTCCAAGCGTGAGTTTCACCGGCCGGCCGGTGAAACTCCCTCAGACCGGGACGAGCTCGACCGCACCCACCGCGTAGCGGGCGAGGATCGTGCGGGCGATCTCGGGGTGCGCGCCCAGCGGCTCGGACACCGCGACGGCGCCGGCCTCGAGCGCGAGCTCGGAGGCCCGGTCGACGAGGCTGCCGGGAGCCAGGAACAGCGAGGCGACGGCGATGTGCCGGCGGCCCTCGGCGCGGAAGGCGCGCACGGCCTCGCCGGTGGCCGGCGGGGCGCTGGTCGCGTACGCCGCCGTCACGGGCAGGCGGTGGTGGGTTCCCCAGAGCCGGGCGAGGCGGGCGACCGCCTGGTTGGCCAGCGGGTCGCTGGTGCCGGCCGCGGCCAGGACGAGGGCGTCGAGCTCACGGATCCGGGCGGCGCGCAGGGCCTCGCGCAGGCGCTCGTCGAGCACCTCGAGGAAGCGGGCCTCGAGGCCGAGCACCTCGGTCGCGCGGATCTGCAGGCCGGGGTGGCGCGTGGTCGCCTCGGCGATCATCTCGGGGACGTCGACCTTCGCGTGGAACGCCTCGACCAGCAGGAGCGGTACGACGACGATCTCGTCGAAGCCGGCCTTGACCAGCCGGTCCACGACCGTGTGGAAGCCCGGCTTGGAGAGGTCGAGGAAGGCCTTCTCGATGCGCAGGTCCGGTCGCAGCGCCTTCGTCGCGTCGACGAGCGCCGTGATCGTGGCGGCCGAACGCGGGTCGCGGCTGCCGTGGGCCAGGGCGATGAGTGCGGGAGCAGCCATCAGGAGTTACCCCTTTCGTCCCGGAGGGTGGGCCTGGTGCGGTCCGATGACGTCCTTGTCATGAGTGGATGCCGCACTCGGTCTTGTTGGTGCCGGCCCAGCGGCCGCTGCGCGGGTCCTCGCCGGGGGCGACCCGGCGGGTGCACGGCGCGCAGCCGATGGACGGGTAGCCGTCGTAGACGAGCGGGTTGACCAGCACGCCGTTCTCGGCGATATAGCGCTCGACCTGCTCGTCGCTCCAGCGGGCGATGGGGGAGACCTTGACCTTCTGCTTCTTGGCGTCCCAGCCGATCACCGGCGCGATCACCCGGTTGTGCGTCTCCGCCCGGCGCAGCCCGGTCGCCCACGCGTCGTACTTGGCGAGCGAGTCGGCCAGCGGCTTGACCTTGCGCAGGGCGCAGCACAGGTCGGGGTCGCGCTTGTAGAGCTCGGGGCCGTACTCGGCGTCCTGCTCGGCGACCGACTGCACCGGGGTGATCGAGATCAGGTTGACGTTCATCGTGGCCTGCACCGCGTCGCGGGTGCCGATGGTCTCGACGAAGTGGTAGCCGGTGTCGAGGAAGACGACGTCGACTCCGGGGACGACCTTCTCCGCGAGGTGCGCCAGCACGGCGTCACCCATCGAGGAGGTGATGCAGAAGCGCTCGCCGAACGTGGCGGCGGCCCACTCGATGATCACCTCGGCGGGTGCGAGCTCCAGCTCGGCGCCCCAGTGGGAGACCAGTTCGCGCAGCTCCTCGGCGGAGCGGCCCTCGGTGTGGGTGCCGCGGAAGCTCCGGGCGGCAGCGGTCGTGGGAGCAGTCATCAGGCACCTCCTTCTTCAGCGTCAGTGGTTCGGGTGGGGGCGACGGACGTGAGTCCGAGCAGCTGGACCTGGAAGGCCCGGCGGCACCCCCGGCATTCCCAGCCGGTCGGCTCGTGCGGCCAGAGGTCGGTCTCGCCGCAGTAGGGGCAGTGGTAGGGAACTGCCCGCGACGACACCGACTCCTCCGACATCAGACCGACTCCAGCGTCCTCGACTCGAGCGTCCTGTCGCCGCGCAGCAGGTCCTCGTCGGCGCGGTGCACCCACGCGTCGAAGGCCTCGCCCTCGGCGCGGTCGGCCAGGTAGTTCGTCACGACCGAGGTGATGTAGTCGTCCAGGCCCTTGCTGGTGACCTTGTGGGCGCGCAGCTTGCGACCGAAGTTCGCCCGCAGGCCGATCGCACCACCGAGGTGCACCTGGAAGCCCTCGACCTGCTCGCCGTTCTCGTCGACGACGAGCTGGCCCTTGAGGCCGAAGTCGGCGACCTGGGTCCGGGCGCAGGCGTTGGGGCAGCCGTTGACGTTGATCGTGATCGGGGTGTCGAGCTCCGGGAAGCGCTTCTCGAGCTCGTCGACCAGGTCGCGCGCACGGTTCTTCGTGTCGACGATCGCCAGCTTGCAGAACTCGATGCCGGTGCAGGCCATCGTGTTGCGCCGCCAGGCGGAGGGGCGGCCGCTGAGGCCGATCTCGTCGAGGCGGTCGAGCAGTGCGTCGACGACGCCGCCGTCGACGCCGATCAGCACGATCTTCTGGTACGGCGTGAGGCGGGCGCCCGTGACGCCGTACTCCTCGAGCAGGTCGGCCAGCTGCACCAGCAGCGTGCCGGAGACCCGGCCGGCGGTCGGCGCGACGCCGACGTAGAACTTGCCGTCCTTCTGCTCGTGCACGCCGATGTGGTCGCGGTGGCCGACCGGCGACTCGGGCGAGGCGAGGGTCTCGAGCTTCTTGCCGAGGTACTCGTTCTCGAGGACCTCGCGGAACTTCTCGACACCCCAGTCGGCGACCAGGAACTTCAGGCGGGCCCGCGAGCGGAGGCGGCGGTAGCCGTAGTCGCGGAAGATGCCGGCGACACCGGCCCACACGTCGGGGACCTCGTCGAGCGGGATCCAGACGCCGAGCTTCTGGGCGAGCATCGGGTTGGTGGACAGGCCGCCGCCGACCCAGACGTCGAAGCCGGGGCCGAGCTCCGGGTGCACGGTGCCGACGAAGGAGACGTCGTTGGTCTCGGGGGAGACGTCGTGGCTGGGGTGGCCGGTGAGCGCGGTCTTGAACTTCCGCGGGAAGTTCGAGAAGTCCTTGTTGTTCAGGTAGCGCCGCTCGATCTCCTCCAGCGCCGAGGTGCCGTCGATGATCTCGTCCTTGGCGACGCCGGCGACCGGCGAGCCCAGGAACGGGCGGGGCGAGTCGCCGCAGGCCTCGAGCGAGTGCAGGCCGGCCGCGTCGAGGCGCTCCCAGATCTCCGGGACGTTCTCGATCTCGATCCAGTGGTACTGGATGTTCTCGCGGTCGGTCACGTCGGCGGTGTCGCGGGCGAAGTCGACGCCGATCTGGCCGAGGGCACGCACGGCGGCGGGGGAGAGCAGCTTGCCGTCGGAGCGGACCCGCAGCATGAAGTAGCGGTCGTCCAGCTCCTCCTCCTCCATCGAGCCGGTCCGTCCACCGTCGATGCCGGGCTTGCGCTGGGTGTAGAGGCCCATCCAGCGGAAGCGGCCGCGCAGGTCGGCGGGGTCGATCGAGTCGAAGCCGCGCTTGGAGTAGATGTAGAGGATCCGGTCCCGCACGTTGAGCGGGTCGTCGTCCTTCTTCGACTGCTCGTTCTTGTTGAGCGGCTCGGTGTAGCCGAGCGCCCACTGACCCTCGGCGCGCTTGGGGCGCGGGATCTCGGTGTGCTTGGCTCGTTCGGGCTTGAAGCGCAGGTCGGGCATGCGGAGAGGAGGTCCTTCGCTGATGGGCGCGCCGGGGAGTCAGGCGCGCGGCTCGGGTGGATGCGGCGGCGGCGTCAGCGGGGCCAACACATCATGCTGCGCGTGCGCCCGAAGTCCACGTGGCGTCGTACCACGAGGTGCGCATGGGTGGCAGCGGTGACCATGTCAACGAGTCTCATCCTTCGGACTGCCCGCCACCAAATCTGAATCTCATGATGTGGACATCCGTCTCGGAATATGGAATGCACGGCCCGGATCGCACCGTGGCCACGCGGGACCTGCGACGCACGTCACACGAGGCGGCGCCTCTCACCACACCAGTCCCGGCGGTGCACCCCGGGGCGCCGCCGGGGTCGGCGCGCCCCACTACGCTGTCGCCCATGAGCGACAACTCCGTCAACGGCGAACTCGTCAGCAGCGCCTACCGCCAGGCGCTCGAGGTCATCGCGTCCGTCGAGCCCCGCATCGCCGACGCCACGCGCCAGGAGCTCGCCGACCAGCGGGCATCGCTCAAGCTGATCGCGAGCGAGAACTACGCCTCGCCGGCCGTGCTCCTCACGATGGGCACCTGGTTCAGCGACAAGTACGCCGAGGGCACCGTCGGCCACCGGTTCTACGCCGGCTGCCAGAACGTCGACACCGTCGAGGCGCTCGCCGCCGAGCACGCGCGCGAGCTGTTCGGCTCGGAGTACGCCTACGTGCAGCCGCACTCCGGCATCGACGCCAACCTGACGGCGTACTGGGCGATCCTGGCGCACCGCGTCGAGGGCCCCTGGCTGCAGGACGCCGGCGTGAAGAACATGAACGACCTCTCCGACGCCGACTGGGAGAAGCTGCGCCACGAGCTCGGCAACCAGCGCCTGCTCGGCATGAGCCTCGACACCGGCGGCCACCTCACCCACGGCTTCCGCCCGAACATCAGCGGCAAGATGTTCCACCAGCAGCAGTACGGCACCGACCCCGAGACCGGGCTCATCGACTACGACGCCCTGCGCGCGAAGGCCAAGGAGTTCAAGCCGCTCATCCTGGTCGCCGGCTACTCCGCCTACCCCCGCCGCGTGAACTTCGCGAAGATGCGCGAGATCGCCGACGAGGTCGGCGCCACCCTCATGGTCGACATGGCGCACTTCGCCGGCCTGGTCGCCGGCAAGGTGTTCACCGGCGACGAGGACCCGGTCCCGCACGCCCACATCGTCACCTCGACGTCGCACAAGTCGCTGCGCGGCCCGCGCGGTGGCTTCATCCTCGCGACCGAGGAGTACGCCCCGAGCGTCGACCGCGGCTGCCCGATGGTCCTCGGTGGCCCGCTGTCGCACGTGATGGCCGCCAAGGCCGTGGCCTTCGCCGAGGCGCGCACGCCGGAGTTCCGCACCTACGCCAACGCCGTCGCCGACAACGCCAAGGCGCTCGCCGAGGGCCTGATGAAGCGCGGCACCAAGCTGGTCACCGACGGCACCGACAACCACATCGTGCTGCTCGACGTCTCGTCGTTCGGCCTCACCGGCCGCCAGGCGGAGTCCGCCCTGCTCGACGCCGGCGTCGTGACCAACCGCAACTCGGTCCCGTCCGACCCCAACGGCGCCTGGTACACCTCCGGCATCCGGATCGGCACCCCGGCGCTCACCAGCCGCGGCTTCGGCGTCGACGAGTTCGACCAGGTCGCCGACCTGATCGTCCACGTCCTGCAGAACACCGAGGCCGGTACGACGTCGGCGGGCGCCCCGTCGAAGGCGTCGTACGTCCTGGGCGAGGGCGTGGCCGACAAGGTCCGTGCCGCGTCGGCCGAGCTGCTCGACAAGCACCCGCTCTACCCGGGCCTCGACCTTTCTTGATGGCGCGAGCGCGGCTCCGCCGCAGGGCGGGCAGCAAGCTGCCTGGCGACGGCTCCCGCCGCGCTGCCGCGCGTTGCTGACCTACCTCCAGCTGTAGCTGACCTCGGGCCGGCCGCCGCTGGGTCCGTACCGGACCCCGCGCGCGGCCAGGCCCTGGTCCGCCAGGTGCTCGAGGTAGCGCCGCGCGGTCACCCGGGAGGCGCCGACGACGGCGGCGACCTCGCTCGCGGACAGGTCGTGCTCCGCCTCGCGCAGCGCCGCGGTCACCGCACGCAGCGTCTCCGCGCTCATGCCCTTCGGCAGCGGCGCGCTGCCCGTCGGCCGCAGCGACCCCAGCAGCTGGTCGACCTCGTCCTGGACCACCTCGTCCGGGGCGGCGTCGAGCCGGGCGCGGTACTCGGCGTACTGCTCGAGCTTCGCGCGGAAGGTGGCGAACGTGAACGGCTTGAGCAGGTACAGCACCACCCCCTGTACGACGGCCTGCCGCACCACCCGCGTGTCCCGCGCCGCCGTCACCGCGATCACGTCGCACAGGTGCCCGGCGGCACGCAGCCCGTTGAGCAGCCCGAGCCCGTGCCCGTCGGGCAGGTTCATGTCGAGCAGGACGAGGTCGACCGGGGTGCCGGCCTCTCGGGCCGCGTCGAGCGCGCGGACCGCCTCCCGCGCCGACCGGGCGACGCCGGCGAGGGCGAAGCCGGGGACCCGGCCGACATAGGCCGCGTGCGCCTCGGCGGCCAGCGCCTCGTCCTCGACGACGAGCACCCGGACGCTCACCGTCCTGCCTCCGCCGGGGTGAGGGCCAGGGTCACGGTGAACGCGGCGCCGCCGAGGGGCGAGCGGCCGACGACGATCTCGCCGTCGTGGCGGCGGGCGACCTGTCCGACGAGGGCCAGCCCGAGGCCGCGACCGGTGCCCGGCTCGGCCTTCGTGGTCCAGCCCCGGTCGAGCACACGGGCGGAGGCGTCGTCGTCGAGGCCCGGACCGCTGTCGCCGACGGTGATCGTGACCGAGCGCTCGTCGCCGGAGAGCCGGACCTCGACCACCCGGGGATCGGCCTCGGCGACGGCGTCGAGGGCGTTGTCGACGAGGTTGCCGAGCACGGTCACCAGGTCGCGCGGCGCGATGCCGGTGCCGGACGGCAGCTCCCCGACGATGCGCAGCTCGACGCCCCGCTCGGCGGCCTCCGCGGACTTGCCGAGCAGCAGGGCCGCGACGACGGGGTCGTCGACGGCGCCGACCACCTGGTCGGTCAGCAGCTGGGCCACCTGCAGCTCGTCGGTGGCGAACGCGACCGCCTCCTCGGTCCGGCCCATCTCGATGAGGGAGACCACCGTGTGCAGGCGGTTGGCCGACTCGTGGTTCTGCGAGCGGAGCGACTCCGTGAGGCGGCGCACGACCTCGAGCTCGCCGGTGACCGAGCGCAGCTCGGTGTGGTCGCGCAGGGTCACGACGGCGCCGACGTCGCGGCCCTCCCACTGCGCCGGGGCGGAGGAGACGACGAGGATCCGCTCGCCGGCGAGGTAGAGGTCGTCGGACTCGGCGGTGCGCCCGCGGGCGGCGGCGACCAGCGCCGGCGCGAGGCCGAGGTCCTCGATCCGGGTGCCGACCACGTCGTCGGGCAGCGCGAGCAGGCGCCGGGCCTCGTCGTTGACCAGCTGGACCCGCCCCTCGCCGTCGAGGAGCAGCAGGCCCTCCCGGACGGAGTGCAGGACGGCGGAGTAGTACTCGTACATCCGGGCCAGCTCCTGCTCGCCCATGCCGTGGGTCAGCCGGTGCAGCCGGCGACTGAGCAGCCAGGCACCGGCCATCCCGGCGAGCAGCACGAGGACGCCGCACAGGACCACGATGCTGACGTCGCGCTTGAGCCCGCGGTTGATGTCGCTGACGGTGATCCCGACCGACACCAGCGCCACCACACGACCGTCGTCCTCGACCGGGACGACCGAGCGGACCGACGGGCCGAGCGAGCCCTTGTACTGCTGGGTGAAGATCCCGCCCTCGGGTGCGTCGCCGAGGTCGCCGACGAACTTGCCGCCGATCAGGCTCGGGTCGGGGTGCGTGTAGCGGGTGCGGTCGAGGTCCATCACCACCACGAAGTCGGTGTCGGTGTCGCGGCGGACCTCCTCGGCCCACGGCTGGAGGGTCGCGGTCGGGTCGTCGCTGCGCAGCGCGGCGCGGACGGTGGGGGAGTCCGCGACGGTGAGGGCGACGGCCACCACGCGCTGGGTGGCCCGGCTGCGCGAGTCCCGCCGGGCGTCGTACGACGCCATCAGGATCCCCGTGACGACGAGCAGCAGCACCGTGCCGACCTGGAGGAGCAGCACCTGGCGCGCGACCGGGCGGTCGCGGAGCAGGCGGGGGCGGGGCACGGCGCCATTCTCGCCCACCGGAGGACCGCGGATGTGACGCAGGCCACGAACACAACGAACACAACGGTGACGACCGTCACCTCCGGGCCGAGAGTTGGCGAGGACGCCCCACCGGGGCACCCGGAACGGACCGGACCAGGAGGACCCCATGAGCACCACCAGCACAGGGACGCAGCCGAAGCACGGCTCGCGCGCCACCCACTACCTCTACCTCGCCGTCATCGGCGCGGTGCTGCTCGGCATCGCGACGGGGCTGCTCTTCCCGACATTCGCGGTCGAGCTCAAGCCGCTCGGCGAGGGCTTCGTCAACCTGATCAAGATGATGATCCAGCCGATCATCTTCTGCACGATCGTGCTCGGTGTCGGCTCGGTGGCCAGCGCCGCCAAGGTCGGCCGGGTCGGTGGCCTGGCGCTCGTCTACTTCATGGTGATGTCGACGGTCGCCCTGACCATCGGCATGGTCGTCGGCAACTTCCTCCACCCGGGCGACGGCCTGCACGTCACCGCCGACGGTGCGGCGATCGCGCAGGAGAAGGCCGCGGAGGGCCACTCCGACACGACGGCCTTCCTGCTGGGGATCATCCCCGACTCGCTGTTCAGCTCGCTGACCAGCGGCAGCGTGCTGCAGACCCTGCTCGTCGCGCTCCTCGTCGGCTTCGCCCTCCAGCGGATGGGGGCGTCCGGTGCCCCGGTGCTCACGGTCGTCGGCCACCTGCAGCGCCTCGTCTTCCGCCTGCTCGGCATGATCATGTGGGCCGCGCCGGTCGGCGCCTTCGGTGCGATGGCCGCCGTGGTCGGCACCGGCGGCGCGGACGCGCTGAAGAGCCTCGCCGTGCTGATGATCGGCTTCTACGTCACCTGCGTGCTCTTCGTATTCGTCGTCCTGGGCGCCCTGCTCAAACTCACGACCGGCATCAACATCTTCGCGCTGCTGCGCTACCTGGGCCGCGAGTTCCTCCTGATCCTGGCCACCTCGTCCTCCGAGTCGGCCCTGCCGCGGGCGATCGCGAAGCTCGAGCACGCCGGTGTCGACAAGACCACCGTCGGCGTGGTCGTCCCCACCGGGTACTCGTTCAACCTCGACGGCACCGCGATCTACCTGACCATGGCGTCGATCTTCATCGCCGAGGCCGTCGGGAGCCCGCTGGCCATCGGTGAGCAGGTCTCGCTGCTGCTGTTCATGATGATCGCCGCCAAGGGCGCCGCGGGCGTCACCGGCTCGGGCATGGCGGTCCTCGCCGGCGGCCTGCAGTCGCACCGCCCGGAGCTCGTCGACGGCGTCGGCCTGATCGTCGGCATCGACCGGTTCATGTCCGAGGCCCGCGCCCTGACCAACTTCGCCGGCAACGCCGTCGGCACCGTGCTGGTGGGCCACTGGACCGGCAGCATCGACCGGGCGCAGATGGAGCGCGCCCTGTCCGGCGAGGACCCGTTCGACGAGACCACGATGGTCGACGACCACCAGCCGGCCGCCGCGCCGGAGCCGGGGGACCGGCTCGCCAAGGAGCCTCAGCCGGTCTGATCGACGAGGTCCAGCGCATGGCGGGCGATGGCGGCCCTGGTGGCCGCCATCGCCCGCAGCGCGTCCGTGGGCTCGGCGTCGAGGTGCTCGAACGGGATCGCCGAGAGACCGCTGAACACCAGCAGGTGCAGGGCGTGGGCGCGGCGGACGGTCGCGAGGTCGAGCTCCAGCCCCTCGGCGGCCAGCCCGTCGACGTACGACGCCAGGCAGGCCTCGCCGCGCTCGGCGAGGTCGCTCCCGTCGCCCCGTCCGAGCTGGACCTCGCCGACGAGGAGCTGGCCCAGGTCGAAGCCGACGGGCAGCGCCATGAAGAACCCGAAGTCGATCATCGTGAAGCCGTCCCGGTCCGGGCGCACCAGCAGGTTGTTGGGGCAGGCGTCCCCGTGGCCGACGAGCTCCGGCAGGGCGAGCAGCTCGTCGGTCAGCTCCGGCAGCCGGTCGACCGCGGCCAGCAGCCGTGGACGGAGGTCCACGAACGTCCCCGCGACGAGCGGGTGCCGCCAGATGCCCTCGTCGCCGAGGATCGGCAGCACCTGGTGGCCCAGCCGGCCGTCGACGTAGCTGCGCACGTCCCACTCCCGGCTGCCGATCCGGGCCAGGGCGCGGATGCCCGGACGGGCGGCGAACCGCCCGAGCAGGTGGGCCGCCCGCCGGTAGCGGTCGAGGTCCCACGCCACCTCGACCGTGGGCACCACCTCCAGCCACACGGCGTACGCCCGGTCGTCGATCTCGTGGATGCCGACCGCCCGCGGCATCGCCAGTCCCTCGGGCAGCAGGTCGCCGAGGCCGGCGCGGTAGACCGCGCCCTCCGTGCGCCACGGCACCATCCCTGCGGCCCACTCGCGCACCTCCGGCGGCACCATCTCGAAGAAGGGCGAGCGTGACCACTCGTGCACGTGCTTCACGAACAGCGTGAAGTCCCGCTCGTGGCCGTCGATCGATGCCGTGCCCCGCACCCACCACCGCCCGCCGGTCGTGATCGCCGGCAGCTCGTAGTCGACCTGCACCGCCTGTGAGCGCAGCACGGTGACGGAGGCGTCGCCGGCGTCGTACAGGGTGGCGACCATGGCCGCGAGCGTGGCGTCGGAGACATCGGCGGGGCCGAGGGCGGAGCGGTCGTGCACGGCGTCCTCCGGAGCGTGAACCCGAGCTGAGCGATGCAGATCACCCGACTCTAGGCCGCTCGGGATGCCTCGGTCAGGGTCTTGCGGCAGATAGCGTGAGGGCCATGGCGGACGATCCGGGGACCCAGGCCCGGCCGTCGTACCTCCGCAACGCCGTGGACCGTCTCCCGGGGCCGGTACGACGGTTCTTCCACCTCGTGTGGCGGCTGATCGTGACCACGGTCAGCTCCTGCCTGCGCTACCGGGTCACGGGGCTGGCCGCCGAGGGGGCCTTCTTCGCCGTCCTGTCGGTGCCGCCGCTGATCTTCGCGCTCGCCGGCGGTGTCGGCTACGTCACCGAGCACTTCACGGCCGCCCAGGTCGAGGAGGTGCGCCGCGCCGTCATCGACCTCTTCTCGGCCTTCCTCACCGACACGGCGGTCAACCGGGTGATCGTGCCGACGATGAACGACGTGCTCGAGGGCGGCCGCTTCGACGTGATCTCGCTCGGCTTCGTGCTCGCGCTCTGGTCGGGGTCCCGCGCGCTCAACGTCTTCGTCGACACCATCACGATCATGCACGGGCTCGGCGGGCACCGGGGGATCGTCAAGACCCGCGCGCTGGCCTTCGTGCTCTACATCCTCGCCGTCATCACCGGGGCGATCACGCTGCCGCTCGTGGTCGCCGGACCCAAGCTGGTGCGCTCGTGGCTGCCGAACCGCGCCGAGTTCCTGATGGGCTTCTACTGGCCGCTGATCGTGGTGATCTGCATCTGCTTCCTCGCCACGCTCTACCACGTGTCGGTGCCGGTGCGGACCAACTGGAGCTTCAACCTGCCCGGCGCCACCTTCTCGCTGATCAGCTGGATCGGCGGCTCCTACCTGCTGCGCTGGGTGCTCACCGTGACCGCGCAGGACTCGCACTCGATCTACGGCCCGCTGGCCGCGCCGATCGCCATCCTGATCTGGCTCTACATCGCCGCGCTGGCCGTGCTGATCGGGGCCGGCGTCAACGCCGCCTTCGACGAGGTCTTCCCGCAGGAGACCACGCAGCGGGCGCGCCGGGAGCTGATGGCCCGCCTCCTGCGCCGCCCCACGGACTGACGGCAGGCCACCCCGGATCCCGCCTGCTGCGCGGCGCCTCGGACTCGATCTGGCCGCGTTGGCGACGCTCGACGTGCGCCCAGCATGCGGTCGCGCCGCCGCCTTGCCAGATCGGCCCGAAACGCCGCTCGCGACGCCGGTATCCGGGGCGGCCAGCCGGGTGGAGTAGGTTCCGGGCCGTGGGTGACCAGACAGGAGCGCCGGCGAACAGCCCCTCGGTGGGCCGGGTCGCGCTGCCCGAGCGGATCCGCTCGCCGTGGTGGGAGCTGGGCCGGCGGCTGCTCGCGGCGCTGGCGATCCTCGTCGGCACCGTGATGCTCGTCTACTTCGACCGCGAGGGCTACCGCGACTCCGGTGACGCCACCGCCGACGACCCGTTCGGCACGGTCTCGCTGGTCGACGCGATCTACTACACGACCGTCACGCTGAGCACGACCGGCTACGGGGACATCTCGCCGGTCAGCGACCCGGCGCGACTGGTCAACGCGTTCATCATCACCCCGGCCCGCATCGCCTTCCTCGTGCTGTTGATCGGTACGACGCTCGAGGTGCTCGCGCAGCGCGGGCGCGAACTTTTCCGCATCGCCCGATGGAGGAAGCAGATGGGACACCACGTGGTGGTGATCGGCTACGGCACCAAGGGCCGCAGCGCCGTGGAGACGCTGGTCAACAACGGCCTCGACCGCGAGCACGTGGTCGTGGTCGACCCGAGCCCGGTCGCGCTGGCCGACGCGCACGCCGACCAGCTCGCCGTGATCACGGGCGATGCCACCCGCCGCGGCGTCCTGCAGCGCGCCGGGGTGGCCGACGCCGACCAGGTGATCATCACGACCGGGCGCGACGACTCCAACGTGCTCGCCGCGCTGACCGTGCGCCAGCTCAACCCGGACGCCTGGATCGTCGCGGCGGTCAGCGAGCAGGAGAACGCCCCGCTCATGCGCCAGTCCGGCGCCGACTCGGTCATCACCTCCTCCGACGCCGTCGGCCGCCTGCTGGGCCTCTCCACGCTGTCGCCGACCCTCGGCACGGTGATGGAGGACCTGCTCACCTACGGCGAGGGCCTGGAGGTCGCCGAGCGCGAGCTCCTCGTCAACGAGGTCGGCATGCCGCCGCAGTCGCTGCCGGACCAGGTGATCGCGGTCGTGCGCGACGAGAAGGTCTACCGTTACTTCGACCCGGTCGTGACCCTGCTCGCGCGCGGCGACCGGCTGGTCGTCGTACGGCCGGCCAAGGAGCTGCCCTGGGCGCCGCGCCCGGGGACCCACAACGAGGACTTCGCGGCCGACGAGGACTGAGCGCGGACCGGGGCGGGACCCCGGCCGGGACCGATGGCTCACCCGGACTACCCGGGGTGCCGACGATCGTGCACACTTGCCCGCCACGCGGTCACCAGGACCTTCGGTCCGCGACAACGGGGGTCCGCACCCACCATGCTGAGGGCCATGGGGAAGGACTACGGACCGTGGGTCAGGCACGACTGGTGCCCTCGCTGCTTTCGTCGGACCGAGCAGACGCGGTGGTACCGCCGGCTGCTCGGTGAGCCGCCGGAGCTCGACGAGCGCCGCACGCGCTGCAACGAGTGCTCGAACGACCCGGGCCTGGTCGCCAGCTGACCTCCGCACCGTCGACCACCGGCAGGGTTGACCTCCGCGCTTCGGGTACCGCTCTGGCGAACCTGAACCCACGCAGGAGGATCGACATGAGCAAGAACGCCACCCAAGACCTCGCCCAGGGCCTCGCCCACGACCTCAAGGACGTCGCCGACGACCTTCGCGGCATCGTCGAGACGGTCGTGGTGCCCAAGGTCGGGTCGGCCGTCCACGCCGCCGCCGAGCGCGTGCCGGACACCGTCGTCGACCGGCTCCCGGCCAGCGTCGCCGACCACCTCCCGACGCAGCGGAGCCACCGCGGGCGCAAGCTGCTGCTCGCCGGCGGCCTCGCCGCGATCGCCGCGGCCGCCTTCGCGTTCGCCAAGCGCTCGAAGGGCTCGGCGCCCGCCCCCACGGCGACCCGCTCGCCGTCGTACCCGCGACCGGTGGCGGAGGACTCTCCCACGCCGACCGACGTCCTGGACGACCCGCTGGCGGACCCGGCCGACCGCCGCAACTGACCCGCGGCCCCCTTCCCGTCATTCGAACACATGTTCTATTCTGTGACGCATGGCGGGGGTTCGGCACGTATGGGTGAGGCCGGCCTTCGTGCCGACCGAGCTCGCCGGGCTGGTGCTCGAGTGGCGCTCCGGCGACAAGGGCTGGGAGGGCTACGTCATGTACGCCGACCGTGAGGGCCGGATGGTCATGGAGTGGCTCCCCGCAGCCAACCTGCGGCCGATCAAGAGCTCGCCGCAGACCGGCTCGGCCTACGGCTGAGCGGCGCCCTGGAAGAGGAACATGGCGCGCGAGGACCATCCGGATCCGCTGGGTGCGATGGTCGTGCTCGTCCCCGCCAGGGCGCCGTGGATGCCCCACGTGGCCCGGTTGAGGGAGCCGTCGCTCGAGGCGAAGTAGAGCTGGCCGTCGGCCACGAAGGCGCCGCGCATCGTGCCGTAGGCCACCCCGGGCACCGAGTCCACGGAGAAGCGCTGCTGCCCGACCACACCCGACTCCGTCTCGAAGGAGCGACGGAACAGCCGGTTCGAGCCCAGCTTGGTGAAGTACATCCACCCCCGGTCGTAGAAGAGGGTGGTGACCAGCGGGACGTCACCGTTGTGCCAGTCGTCCTGGTAGACGATCTGGTCCGCCGTGTTGATCGTGACCGGTGCGCCGTACGTCGTGCCGTCGAAGGAGCGGCGGGTCAGGGTCCGGTTGCCGTACGCCGTGTAGAGGTCCCCGTTGACCATGAACGCACCGACCACGGTGCCCCAGCCGGTCCCGTTCGGGGCGTCGCTCGACGCCGTCACCTGGCTGCCGTCGAAGCTGCGCCGCAGCAGCTGCGACTGCGCGGTCGCGACCCGGTAGACCTCACCGGGCAGGGTGCCGTCCCGGCGGGCCGGCAGCCGGTTGCCGGTCGACAGGGGCAGGAACGCGACCTTCCGGTGGGTCTCGCCGGCGAAGACGTCGGTGTCCGAGCCGACGAAGAGGCCCTGGTCGGTCGCGACCATGTCGCGCACGCCGACGCCGAGGGTGCGGGTCGGGTTCCACGAGTACGGCAGGCCGTTGTGCGTGCTCAGCGCAGCGATGCCCGGGCGCGACACCGCGCCCTCGTCGGCGGCGTCGCCGCGCCCCGGGTTGTTCTGCCAGCGCTGGTGGCCCCCGGCGTACACGACGTCGTCGGTGACCTCGACGGACCAGGTCGTGTCGCCGCCCGTGTAGGCGGTCCAGGTCGGCGTCACGGCACTGCCGCTGGCCCCGCGCTCGAACCGGGCAACGACGTCGCACCCGCTCGTGCCGGCCATGCTCGCGGAGTAGCCGCCGTAGGCGCCCGTCGTCGACACGATGAAGAACGTGCCGTCCGGGCTCCAGTCGACGTCGGTCAGGTAGGTCTCGAAGGACGAGCTGCAGGCCGACTCGTACAGGGTGGTGCGGTAGTCGGCGAGGGTCGCGGCGCCGGGGCCGAGGTCGAGCACGGCGAGCTGGTGACGCCGGACGCCGTCCACGGTGTCGAAGTTCCCGATCGCCACCAGCCGCGCATCGTCGGGACTGATCGCGATCTGCAGCACGTTGGTCACCGAGCCGGCCCGGTGAACGCCGGCGATCACCCGGTCGTAGTACGGATCGAGGGCGCCGGTCGAGGCGTTCACGGTCGCGAGCGCGCGGCGTGCCGTGCCCTGGACGTGGGTGAACTTGCCGGAGATCCACAGGCGGTTCCCGCTCAGGGCGAGGTCGCGCACGGACCCGTTCAGCCTGCCGGTCTGGAACTGCGGGATGCGGTTGCCGGTGACGATGTCGGCCCGGAACAGGTTGCTGACGCTCACCGCCGAGCCGGCCGACGTCGCGGAGCTGAAGCTGCCGCCGATGTAGACGGACTGCTGGTCGGCCGAGGGCTCCAGGGCGTAGACCGTGCCGGTGGGATCAGGGGCGAACGACGTGCTGACCTGGCCCGTGGCGGCGTTGAACGCGAAGAGGTTCCGCCGCGGGATGTCGGTCGACGAGCCCGCGTTGCGCACCCTGGTGAAGCTGCCGCCGACCACGATCAGGTCGCCGATCCTCGTCATCGAGTACACGGCGCCGTCCATGACGTGGGGCGTGAAGCCCGCCGGGTCGTCGTCGACGATGCGGCCCGTCTGGGCAGCGGCGGGTGGCTGGGCGGCGACCGCAGCGACCCGCGCCGGGGTCGACGCCGGGGACGAGGCCGCAGGAACCAGCAGGCTCGTCGCGAGTGCGGTGCCGAGGAGGAGGGAGAGGAGCGCCTTGCGTGCCGTCACGGCTCCATCTGACATCGCCACGAGCCGCGGCGAATGCCCGAATTTGGGTGACTTTCGCACCGTTCGTCAGTACGCGCCGCCACCGCGGCACACGGCGCCGACGGTGCGCACCAGGATCCGTGCGTCGAGCAGCAGCGACCATTCGTCGACGTACTGCTGGTCGAGGCGGACCGACTCCTCCCAGGACAGGTCCGACCGTCCCGAGACCTGCCACAGTCCGGTGATCCCGGGGTGCACGGCGAGCCGGTGCCGGACGTCGGGGTGGTAGCGGTCCACCTCGCTGGGCAGGGCCGGCCGCGGACCGATGAGCGACATCTGGCCGCACAGCACGTTGAGCAGCTGCGGCAGCTCGTCGAGGGAGGTGCGGCGCAACCACCGTCCGATCCGGGTCACCCGGGGATCGTCGTGCACCTTGAAGAGGGGACCACTGGCCTGGTTGGCGTGGTCCAGCGTCACCTGCCCGGCGTCGGCGTGGACGGTCATCGTGCGCAGCTTCCACATCGTGAAGCGGGTGTCTTCCTTGCCGACCCGGGTGTGGCGGTAGAAGGCCGGCCCTGCCGAGTCCAGCCGCACGGCGAGCGCGAGTGCCGCGACCAACGGAGCGAGCAGCACCAGCGCGACCAGGGCGACCGCGCGGTCGAGGGCCAGCTTCACCACGTGCGACGCGCCGAAGCGCCGGGGGCGCCGCACGTGCAGCAGCGCGAGCGCGGCGCGGTCGAGCGAGGTGCGTCCGTACGCCGGCGCCGGGACGCCGGTCCAGACGAAGCTCTCCAGCCTCGCCTCGTCGAGCGCCCACTGGAAGCGTCGGAGGTCCGCCGTGCTGAGCGACGAGTCCGGCGCCACGATCACGGCGTCGGCGTCGCAGGCGCGGGCGAGTCCGGTGCAGGTCAGCAGCCCGTGGGTCACGGGTCCCGGCGAGTCCGCGCACGCGCCGTCGTCGGCGACGCAGGTGCCGACGACCTGGAAGCGGCCCGCGTCGGCCTCGCCGAGCTGCGCGAGCAGGCTCGCGATGCTGTCGCTGGACCCGGCGACGACGACGCGGTGGACGAGACCGGCCAGCGGGAACCCGTGCCGGGCGGCCGAGGCCAGGCACGCGCGGCAGACCATCCCCAGGCACGCCGCGGCGAAGCACAGGGCCGTCGTCGTGACGGCGTGCAGCGGGCGGTGGGCGAGGCTCGTGGCCAAGACGACGAGCGTCGGCACCACGAGGGCGGCCAGCCCGACCCGGCGCGCCCGCACGGGCAGGGTGCCGGGGAGCCGGTAGTCACCCGTCGCGGCGACGGTGACGAGCCAGATCAGCACGAACACCGCGCCGACGTCGGCGGGCAGGCCGACGGGCGCGGCGTTCGCGGTCGCCGCGACCAGGACGGCGGCAGCGCCGTCCCCGGCAGCGATCATCCGGCTCGCCCGGTGCACGACCGGCGCCATCCGTTCGCGCCCGGCGGTCGCGGGCATCGCAAGGGCGCGGGCCTCGACGACGGTCACTTGCGAACCAGCTCCTCGATCATCGCTTCGAACCGGGCAAGGGTCGGGGAGTCCCTGCGCCGCGCCGGCACCGAATGTCCCGCCAGGGCGGCGAGGTGCAGTCGCGCGGCGAGCTGGTCGATGTCGTGGGCGGTCGTGACCACGCCGCGGGCGCCCAGGAACCGGGCGAACCGGAGCTGGTGGTCGTCGACGTGCTCGCCGAGCCGCGGGTCACGCGGGACCACGACGGGGACGTGGCCGCGGTCGCGCGCGTCCATGATGCTTCCGGGACCGGCGTGGGTCACCACGGCGTCGGCGCAGTCGAGGAGCGAGACCAGCTCCGTCGAGTCGAGCATCCGGCTCCCGGGCAGGCCCTCGGGCAGCGGCGTCGAGCCGTGCTGCACGTGGAACCGGTAGCGGCCCTCGGCATGGAGCCGGGCGGCCCACCCGACGAGCCGGTCGAACGGGTGGTGGTCCGTGCCGACGACGACGGCGACGAGCGGACGCGCGGACATCACCACAGCTCCCCGACGACGACCGACGAGCGGTAGAGGTGCTGCTGCTCCTGCCACTGGACCAGGAACAGGTCCGTCGCGGGCCGGCACAGCCGCCCGGTCAGCGTGGGCGTCTCGACCCGGTCGTAGACCTCGAGGTAGACCGTGGAGCTGCGCTGCCGGCTGTGCATCCAGAAGTAGGGAACGGCGACGGCCGCGCCAGTCGACACGATCACGTCCGGATGGGTCAGGCTCAGCACGCGCCGCGCCTGCACTGCGTTGCGCAGGAGGTTCTTCGCGTTGCGCGTGGTGGGGTGGTGCGCCCAGGTCACGTCCTCGCCCTGGAGCTTGGCGACCGCGTCCTCGGTGTTGAAGGTCACCCAGTGACGGTCGTGCTTCTCCCACCACGAGCGCAGGCACATCAGCTGGGCGAGGTGTCCTCCCGACGAGGAGACCAGCAGCAGTCGCATGGGGAGCTCCGTGGGAACGAGTGATGGGCGCGCTCCGACCCTAGGATTCGGAGGGGGCACCCGCATGCCCGAAATGCGGGAAGGTGACCGCGGTGCCAGGAGTGGCGCGACACGCCTAGTCGCCCGGAGGCCGCCAGCCGACGCGGTAGGCGGCACCGACGGCGGCCAGCTGCGAGCTCAGCTCGAGCTTGGCCAGGATCGCCTTCACCTGGGTCCGGACCGTCGCCTCCGACACCACGCTCTCGCGGGCGATCTCCCGCACCTGGGCGCCTCGCATCAGGGAGCCCAGGACCTCCATCTCGCGCCGGGTCAGGCGCTCCAGGCGGGCCCGGATCTCGCGATCCTCCTCGTGCCCGTTGACTGCTTCGGCCAGGAGGTGGTGGCGCTCCTCGCGTGTCATCAGCGGGAGGCCGTCGCGGGCGCGGCGCACGATGGTGATGACGTCCTCGAGCGGGCTGGTCTTGGCCAGCACGGCGCTGGCGCCGCGTCGTACGCACTCCCCGCGCCAGGTCCGCTCGACGCTGCCGGTCACGACGATGACGACGATGCCGGCTCCGGCCAGGGGAGTGATGAGCCGCATCCCGTCGCCGACCTGCCCGAGCTCGAGATCGAGCAGGACGACCCGTGGCCGCCCGCGCAGCGCTGCTGCGAGGACGCTGGCGAGGGTGGCGTGCGGCGTCGTCAGGTCGATCCTCCGGACGTGGTAGCCGTCCGCCTCGAGGGTGATGGCCACCGACTCCGCGAACAGAGCATGGTCGTCGATGATCGTGACACGAGTCTCGAGGCCGGCCGCCGTCATCCCGTCATCCCGACAGCCTGGCCGAGACGTGGTCTGCGTTCGGTCGCGCGTGCGGGAGCGCGGAGGGAGACGACGAAGGACGTGCCGGCACCCGGTGTCCCGGGTTCCACGTGGCGCAGGTCGCCCCCGATCTCCTGCGCCAGTCGGCGGGCGCGCTGGAGGCCGATGCCCTGACCGGGCGAGTCCGCCGTGCGGGCCCCCCACTCGAAGAGACGGTCGCGGACGTCGGGCGCCAGGCCGGGACCGCGGTCGGAGACCCAGATCTCGACGAGGTCGCCGGTGCAGGCAGCATGGATCGCGGTGTCCCGCCCCGTCGCGTGCCGGGCGGCGTTGACGAGGAGCACGTTGACGATCTCCGTGACGGAGTCGTACCGGCCGACGGCCTGCAGGCCGGACGCCGTCCACAGCACCTCGTGGCCCTGCGCGGCGTGGGCGGTGACCAGCGGGGCGATCAGGTCGTCCAGGTCGAGGACGGTGATCTCCTGGACCTCGGCGTGCGACATGCGCCGATCCAGCCGGGCCGCCTCGACGTCGACCATGTGCTGGAGCGCCCGGCGCCGCGGTCCCGGGGGGAGCCGGTCGTTGGCCAGCAGGTGGACGCCCGCGACGATCCCGGCGGTGGCGGCACGGACCTCGTGGACGACCTCGCGGTCGTGCCGCACGGTGGCCTCGGCGATGGCCGCGCGCTGCCGCAGGTCCTGCTCACGGACCTCCCGCAGCCGCAGCGTCTCGAGCAGCAGCGCGATCGACGTGGTCGCGAGGATCGCGCTCGAGAGGGTGACGCCCACGATCGAGACGAACGGCGGGAGGGGGGCTTCGGTCACCGATGCCCACAGGCGCGCCATGAAGAGCGACGCGACACCGATGCTGATCCTGCTCGACGCCGACGGCGGCAGCGGCGAGCGCATCAGCCCGATGCAGACTGCCGCGGTGAACAGGCTGATCGTGGCCAGGAGCGCCGCGTCGAAGAGGTCGCCGACCCGCAGGTACGGCGTGGCGTCGGTCATCAGCAGCACCAGCCGCACCGCGAGTGTCAGCAGCCCGAGCACGAGGCCGGCCACGAGGGGGTTGCTCCGGGGCGGGCGCCCGCTCCGGCCACCGGCGCGGACGAGCAGCCCCACCACCAGCACGGTCATCAGGTGTCCGGAGGTGATCCGGTGCGCGTAGCCGCTGCGTGTCGGGTCCGCGACCGCGATGATCGCCAGGGGCAGGTCCTGCACCGCGACCAGGGTGGCGATCGTGGCCAGGTTGGCGCGCATGGCGCAGTGGGCGGCGCGGGCGTCGACGGCGAGCACCAGGGCGCTGCCGAGGAGGACGAGATCCGCGAGGACGATGCAGATGTGCGCCGCGAGGGCAGCGGGATCCGCCCCGGTGCCGTCCAGGAGCAGGACGACATACGGGTGGAGCATCAGTGTCGCGAGCGCGACCGGCCACCACAGCGGAGTGTGTCCTTCCCGCTGCCGTACCCCCTGTGCAAAGTAGTGACGGCTCTTCATTCGAGACCCACCCCCACGTAGGCGAGACGAGGCCCGTCCCAGCGGCCTCTCGTCTAGGGATTATGCGCGCGGCGGCGCACGCCGGTGGTCGAACGCCGGAACGTACCCAATTTTGGTGTTCTCGGTGCCGTAACCGATAACGCGTTCCAGCGTTGTTTATCCCCCTTGGGACAGTCACGGGGTGGCGACGGTCACGACCCTGGTCGTGGTGGCCGGAGCTCCCCACCCGTCGGTGACGGTCAGCGAGACGGTGTAGGTCCCGGCGGCCGGGAACGTGTGCGAGGTGGACGAGGCGGTGGAGGCCGGCGTCGCGTCGCCCCAGTCCCAGCGGTAGGTGATCGCGTCGCCGGGATCCGGGTCCGCCGAGCCCACGGCCGAGAAGTTGCAGGACAGGCCCGCGCACGCGGGCGCGTTCAGCACCGGGGTCGGCGCGTGGTTGTCCGCCGGCACCGCGATGGTGACGGTCTGCGTGGCCGTCGCGGTGACCCCCCATTCGTCACGGGCCGTGAGGACCACCGTGTAGGTGTTGGCCGCCGTGTACGTCCGGGTCGCGACCGGTCCGCTCCCGGTGCCGTTGCCGAAGTTCCAGGAGTACGTCAGGGCGGTGGCGTTCTCGTCGGTGGAGCCTCGAGCGTCGAAGGTGCAGACGTTGCGGGTGCAGCTGGCGGTGAAGCTCGCCACCGGCGGGTTGTTGGGCGGGTGGACCACGGTCACGTGGCGCTCGTACACCACGCTCACGAAGTTGTGCTGGTCGATGGCCCGCACCCGCACCGTGTAGCTGCCCGGCGGGACGACGGGCGTCGTGAAGGAGAAGTTGGAGCCGGGCGTCCCGGGACTGTTGAGGAAGGCGGTACGCCAGCTCGCGGTGGTGCTGGTGAAGGTCCCGGTGGAGCTCATGTACTGGCCGAGCGAGTTGACGATCCCGACCTCGACCCGCTGCATGGCCTGGTCGTCCTCGGCGCGGCCGCTCACGAAGATCTTGCCGTCGAGGAACTCGGTGCCCTCGAGGGGGTTGAGCAGTGCCTCGTTGAGCACCGGAGGCTGGTCGCCGGGGTAGATCGGGTAGCGCGAGGTGGCGCCGGTCGTCGACGGGTCCTGCTGCCCGGCGGTGTCATAGGCGTAGGCCGTGACCGCCCAGTCGCCCTGGCTGGGCAGGGAGACCGCCAGGCTCCACGACGTGCTGGTGGCACCGGGGCTGGCCAGCGTGGCGTCCAGCGTGGCGAACGCGGCGGCCATCGTGCCTCCGGGCTGCAGGTAGCGGCTGGTGTCCCGGTCCTGGATCGCGATGCCGACCCGGGCGACGCCCTTGTCGTCGGTCGCGGCACCGGCGAGGTTGAGCGCGAGCACCTGCTGACCGGTGATCGTCCCCGTCGGCGTGATCGTCGCGTTGGGTGGGCTGTCGCCGGGGATCTGGGCGTTGACGGTGAGTCGGCCCTGCATGCTCGACGGCGTGCCCAGCCCGATCTGGTCCTCGGCGGTGACCGTGAACGAGTAGCTGCCGGGACTGAGGTCGAACGGCGTCGTGTAGCTCCAGTTGTAGCTCGCCTGGTCGAGGTTGACCGGCGAGACCCGGTAGGAGCCGGCGATCACGCCGGTGCCCCAGGAGCCGTCGGAGGCGAGCCGCTCCCCGGTGGAGTTGTTGCGCAGCGTGATCGAGACCTCGTTGAGCGCCTCGTCGTCGTTGGCGGAGCCCGCGAAGGTGATCGGGCTGCCGGGGCTCACCGTGACCGGTTGTGCGGTCGTGGGAGGCACCATGCTGGCCGGCTGGGTGATCGAGACCGTCGGCGCCTGGCCGTTCTCGGTCACGATCCACCGCCGGTCCGCGGTGTCCAGCGACGACTGGCCGGCCGTGTCGCTCGACCTCGCCTGCGCCCACCACTCGTCCTCGAACGGCACGGTGATCTCGTAGGACCAGGTGGTGCTCGTCGCTCCGACGACGTCGGGCTCGACCTGGAAGGTGTTGTAGGTGCCGGACACCGTCCCGTCGTCCTGCAGGTAGCGACCGCGGGTGTCGCGCAGCGTGAAGCTGACGCCGTTGACGCCGAAGTCGTCGGAGGCCGTGCCGGTGATGGTGAACGTGAGCTGGCTCTGCGGGCTGGGCGGTCCCGTGATGCTGGTGGTCGGCGTCCGGTCGGTGGTGCCGAACGTCTCGAACTTCTTGGCCGCCTTGGTGTTGTCGGCGGTGCCGTTGCCGGCCACCGCCCTCGCCCGCACGATGAGCTCGCGGTTGGCGTTCATGGTGAGCGGCAGGCGCCACGTGCGCGACGTACCAGTTCCGGGGTCGAGGACGGCGTCGAAGGTGTTCGTGGCCGTGGAGCCCCACGTCGTCAGGTCGTCGGCGAGGTAGCGGTTAGACGTGCGGTCCATCACCTCGACCTCGACCCGCTGGATCCCGCTCGCGGCCGTCGCCGTCCCGGTGATCTCGAACTCCTCGTCCACCGGCTCGATCCGCCCCTCGATCGGGGCGGTGATCACCGTCTGGGTGCCGTTCTGGGCCGGCACGTTGTTGAAGTCGAAGAACGCGATGCGCCCGACGTTGTAGCTGCCCTTCGTGTTGCCGTCGCCGCCGACGAACAGCCCGCGCGGGGTGGCCTCGATGTGCTTGTCGCCCTCGTAGGAGTTGGACGGTGCGAACCACTCGAGTGCGTGACCGTCCGCGGGGTCGAGCGCAGCGAGGTGGAAGCGCTTCACGACCGCGTCGCCGAGTGCGTACGCCGACAGGCCTTGGCCGGTGCCGTAGCCGACGTCGTCGAGGCCCGGCCACGGGACCGGTGCCGTCGCCGACTCGGCCCACTGGAAGTGGCCGCCGATGTAGATGCCGGCCTCGGTCGCGGCGACGGAGTACACCGAGTCGAAGTGCCGGGAGATCCAGGTGGGCTGGGCGTTGGTGTCGTCGTCGTCGAAGTCGTAGCGGATGACGGTGTCGTTGATCGGCGGGCGGTCGCCGCCGGAGCCGCTGGTGACGACGAAGTACGAGTCGTCGGGTGCGATGTCACCGCCGTAGATGCGCTGGATGCCGCCCACGAACTGGAGGTTGTCCTCCCACAGCGTCGTCCTCCACGGCGTCAGCTTGTTGGTGCGGGTGTTGATGATCGCGATGCCGTACCGGTCCTTGCCGTTGACCTGCCGACCGGTGTGGACGACGAGCAGGCGTCCCTCGTCGTGGGTCAGCTTGAGTCGTTGCACGGCGAGCTCGCCGTTGGTGCCGATGCCGCCGGTGATGTTGTTGACGAAGTCCGAGCGGACCGCACCCGTGACGCCGTCGACGGCGACGAGCGCGCCCCGCGGCACGTTGTTGATCGTGCTGAACCGCCCGCCGGCGTACACCGTCGAGTTGGTGACGGCCAGCTCGTTGACCTTGCCGTTGGCGTTGGCGGTGAAGCCCTCGATCGGCGCGCCCGTGGTCGGGTTGATCCGCGCGATCGCCTTGCGGCTCAGCCCGTTGACGGTCCCGAAGTTGCCGGAGATGTACAGCTTGGTGCCGTCGGGCGAGGCCTCCACGGCGTCGACCTGTCCGTTGGTGAAGGTCGGCCGGAAGGTCGTGTCGACCTGCCCCGTGCTCCAGTTGTACGCCGCCAGGTAGGCCTGGTTGATCGTCGCGCCGTTGTTGGGCTGGCGGATGGAGGTGAACGACCCGGCGACGTAAACGCGGTTGCCGACGACCTCGATGTCCCAGATCTCGCCGGTCGTGATCGTCGGCTGGTTGGTGCGCGGGGTGTCGGGGACGAGCGCGGTGTGGCCGGGCGCGGGGTTCGGGGGGACGGCGCTCGCGCTGCTCGTGGCCTGGTCGACGTGGCCGTGGCCGTCGTCGACGGTCAACGTCACCGTCCGGGTGCCGGGGGTGGCGTAGGTGTGCTCGGGGTTGACGCCCGTCCCGGTCTGGCCGTCCCCGAACTGCCAGCTGTAGGTCAGCGGGTCCTTGTCGACGTCGAAGGAGTGCGCGGCGTCGAACTCGCAGGTGAGCCCGGCGCAGCCGGTCGAGAACTCCGCCACGGGAGGCTCGTTGGTCCCGGTGCCGTCGACGCCCGGGTCGAGCACGATCGAGAACATCATCGACCGCGAGACCGACGTGCTGGTGGTGGCGGTGCGGCCGGCCAGCGGACCGACGGGGACGGCGCCGTCGCTGTCACCGAGGATCCCGCTGATCTTCCCGGTCCCGGTGCCGGTCGCCTGGCTGCGGCTCGACGTCCCGGCCGGCAGGGTCCAGGTCGTCGGATCCGTGGACTTCTCGCTCCACAGGTTCACCAGCCACGAGTTGGCCTGCGTGGCGGTGGTCGCGGGCGCGGTGTGGCTGGAGGCCGGGGCGTTCGCACCCCCCAGCGCGAACGCTCCGACCTCCGCCGGTCCGGTGCTCCGATAGGCGGCGACGGTCATCACCGACTTGACGTAGGCGCTGCCGGTGACCGTGACGGTCCGCCCGGCGTCGGCGGCGGTCGCGCTGCGGGTCCATGCCAGCCCACGGATGCCGTTGCCGTCGCGCGACTGCAGCAGGTCCCACCCGGCGGGCGCGCCGTCGATGGTGCTGGAGGTGGAGTTGGTGACGAGGAACAGGACCAGCCGGTCGCCCGGCTCGACGGCGGCCGGGATCGTCACCGAGTGGCCGGGCCGGTTGCCGGCGGTGCTGGCGGCGGCGACGAAGGTCACCTGTCCCGCCGTCACCGCGACGTCCGGGGCGACCTGCCGCGTCGCGGTGTCGTCGTTGGTCCCGTCACTCACCGTGAGGGTGACCGTTCGTGGGCCCGCCGTGGCGTACGTGTGCTCGGGGGTCCTCCCGGAGCCCGTGCTGCCGTCCCCGAAGGTCCAGGCATAGGTCAGGGTGTCGCCGTCGGGGTCCGTGGAGCCGGAGGCGTCGAAGGAGCACACGAGGCCGCTGCAGCTGGCCGTGAACGCGGCGTCGGGCGGGTTGTCCGGCAGGTTCCCCGGGCTGATGACGACGGAGTACGTCGCCGTGCGCGACGCCGTCGTACTGGTGGTCGCGGAGCGGGCGGCCGCAAGCCCGGTGGGGACGGCGCCGGCCGAGTCGTCCCAGATGCCGCTGATCTTTCCCGTCCCCGTGCCCGCTGCCGAGCTGCGCCGGGTGACGCCGGAGGGCGAGGTCCAGGTGGTGTCGGTCGACGACTTCTCCGCCCAGACGCTGACCACCCAGGAGCCGGGGTCGGCGACCGTCACCGCCGGGGCGGCGTGGCTGGTGCCGGCCGTGTTGGAGCCGCCCGCGACGCCCACCACCGCCGGGTCGGCACCGGTGCTGCGGTAGGCGGCGACGGTCATCACCGACTTGGCGGAGGCGCTCGTGGTCACGGTGACGTTGGCGTCGACGTCGGCTGCGGTGGCGGTCCTGGTCCACAGCCGGCTGCGGATGCCGTCGCCGTCGCGCGCGGCGACCTCGGTCCACCCGGCGCCGGGGTCGGCGATCGTGCTCGCGGTCGAGTTCGTCGTGAGTGCCATCAGCAGGACGTCGCCGGCCCGAACGCTCGCGGGCACGCGGACCGTGTGGGCGGTCCGGTTGCCCGCCGTGCTGGCGGCGTCGACGAAGGTGATCGCTCCGGCGGCCGCCTGGGCGGGTGGCGCGATTGGCGCGAGTGCGGGGAGGGCCGCCAGGGCGATGATGGGGAACAACACCCTGACGATGTGTCGCCGTAGTCGGCCTGGGACCGGTTGGCGCCGACTGGTGGTGGTTGAACACATGTGCTTCACGTCCCCGCACTCGCATGTCCCTCGGTCCCGAGGGCCCTGCGATCGTGACAAGCGGCGGGCGCCTCGGGCATGACCGATATTGGGCAGGTTCGGCACCTGCCCGCGGACGGCGAGGCGGCCCCCGGCGGCGGGATCGGGCATGACGTCCCACAAATTGGGGGTATCGACGCATCTCGGGTCCGCGGCACCGGGACCTTGCCCATGATGATCCGGTCGTCGGGTGACCGGCCCGGCGCTGGACCGTTCGACGGCGGTGATTCGGTATGGCCAGGATGACCACGGGGCGTCCCTCGGGACGCAGCGTCCGGGTTCTGGTGCTGGCCTCCGCCGTCGGCGTGGTCTGCGCTCTGGGCGCGCTCGCGGGCGGGGCCTGGGCGCTGCTGGCCGACCGGCAGCACGTCGCGACGTCGACGATCATGCTGCACCCGCTGGAGGGCAATGCGTACAGCCCGGGCGGCCGGGGTGACGACCTGGTCAACCTCGAGACCGAGGCGCAGGTGCTGAGGTCGGATGCCGTCGCCCGTGCCGTCCTCGAGCGGCTCGACGCACCCGGGACCGCGGCCGCGCTGCTGTCCAGCGTATCCGTGGCCGTGCCGCCGAACACCCAGCTGCTCGAGATCACGGTGACCGCGGCGGACGAGGCGACGGCAGTGGCGCGCGCAACGGCCTTCGCCGAGGTGTACCTCGAGTTCCGCAGGGCGCGCACGGAGTCGTCCATCTTCGGGAGGACCTCGCGGATCGAGGAGCTCGTCGAGGTCCGTGAGGACGAGCGCAAGGCGGCGCTGGCACGGCTCGCGAAGCTGTCGTCGTCGGCGCCCGAGCGGCGGCTCGTCGAGCAGCAGGTCCAGGAGATCGTGGTCCAGATCGGGTCGCTGCGCGCCCAGCTCGCGACGGCACAGGCGATCGGCCTGGACCCGGGTCAGGTGGTCACCCCGGGGCACGTCGTGGAGCCCGGGCCCCTCGCGAGCCCGGTGGTGATGGCCATGGCCGGTGGCGTGGCCGGCCTCGCCCTCTGCCTGACAGTGGCCGCCGCACGCTCGGGGCGGCGCGCCGCGACGATGATCCGGGACCTCGACGACCTGGCCGACGCCGGGGTCGTCCCGCTCGGGGCCGTCTCCGAGCCGGTCCGCAGCAAGGACGACGTCATCGCCCGGATCAGGTCCGCAGTGCTCCACGGCGGACCCGACCGTCCACTCGTGGTCGCCGTCGCCCCGCTGTCGACGGGTCGCTCGGCGACCTTCGAGCCGTTGGTCGCGTCGTTGACGCGGGCCCGCTACGAAGTGGTGGCCGTCGACCTCGAGAACGAGGCCGATCGTACGGCCCTCGTCGAGCTGGTGCTGGCCCAGGCCGCGGCCAGCGACGTCCTGGTCGAGGTCGCCGAGTTCCGCAGCCGTCTGCAGCCGGTCGAGGCGGAGCACGCGACGTCGGGCTTCGCCGACCTGATGGCCTCGGCGCAGATGCGCACCTGCCTGGAGGAGCTGGCGAAGCGCGCCGACCTGGTCGTCGTCAGCTCGCCCCCGCTGGCCACGCCCGTCGGCCGCGCGATCCTGCACGCGTCCCGCACGGTGGTGATGGAGGTGGCTCCCGGCGAATCGACCCGGGTCGAGCTGGCGGACGTCCAGGCGGAGATCGACCGCCAGGGCGGCGACCTGTGCGGTGCGGTCGCCGTCCGCACCCGGCAGGGCGGGAAGGCAGGGCACGCGTGAACCATCCGGAGCTCGCCGAACGCTCCCACGTCCATCTCCGGGCGGTCGCACGGGGGAGTGCGGGCACGCTGCTGGGTGCGGTGGTCAGCACCGTCGCGGGATTCGCCCTCGTCCTCGTGGTGACGAGGAGTGTCTCCACCGAGACGGCCGGCCGGTTCTTCACGGCGTCCGCGGTGTTCCTGATCGCGCTGGCGGTGTCGGGCCTCGGCACGGACACCGGGCTCGCGCGCTTCGTGCTGCGCACCGGGAGCCGCGGCGCGGTCCGGGCACTGGTGCGGACCGCATCCGTGCCCGTCGTGGTGGTGGCCCTCGCGATCGCTGCGGTCGTGGCGGTGGTCTCGCCCGATGCGCGGTGGCTGGTCTGGGCGCTGCCGCTGGCGGCGCTGTCGGATCTCGCGTTGGCCGTCATCCGGGCCCACGCCCTGTTCCGGGCGACGGTGCTGATCGACCGCGTCGCACGCCCCGCGATCCAGCTGTTGCTGGTGACTCTCGCCGTGGCCACGGCGGGCTCGGGTGCGGCGATCGCAACGGCCTGGGCGGCCGGCTACGCCGCGAGCGCGTTGTTGTCGTTGCGCGCGCTCCGCCGGGTGCTCGCGCGCCCGCCGGTCCCGCTCGACGGCGCAGGCGACGACGTCGCCCCCCGGGTCTTCTGGCGCTTCACCTGGCCCCGTGCGGCGGCGCGCGTCGCACAGATCGCCATCCAGAAGTCCGACATCGTCATCGTGGCCTGGCTGCTCTCGCCGGCCGATGCCGCCCTGTACGCCGTGGCGACGCGCTTCGTGGTGTTCGGCCAGCTGGCCAACCAGGCGGTCTCCACGGTGGTGCAGCCGCGCTTCACGATGATCCTCGCCGGCTCCGGCGAGTCCGGCGCGTCCGACGAGTCCGGCGGGTCCGGCGGGGACCGGGCACTGCTCGACCGGGTGTTCGCCGTCACGACGGGCTGGAGCATCCTCTCGGCCTGGCCGATCTACCTGTGCGTCGCTGCCGCGCCGGCCGGCTACCTGGGCTGGTTCGGAGACGGCTACGACAGCGTCGAGTCCCGCGCGGTCGCCGTCGTCATGTGCTGCGGCATGCTGGCCGCGGTGGCCTCGGGGCCCGTCGACACCCTGCTGCTGATGACCGGTCGCAGCGGGCGCAGCCTCGCGAACACCCTGGTCGCGCTGGCCATCGACGTGGCCCTGTGCCTGGTGCTGGTGCCGCGGGTGGGGATCGCCGGTGCCGCAGTGGCCTGGGTGGTGGCCGTGGTCGTGCGCTGCATCCTGGCGACCGTCCAGCTCCGAGCGGACATCGGCCTCGCCCTCCCGGTCAGGACGCTGCTCGGCGCGGCGGCGCTGCCGGTCGGATGCATTCTCCTGCCGCTCGGGGCACTCCAGTTCGCGTTCGACCTGGCACCGGTGACCTGGCTGCTGTCCTCCGGACTCGTGGGTGCCGGATACCTCGCGGTCGCGTGGCGGCTGCGCGAGCCGCTCGCCATCGACCTCTTCGTCGCCGGGCTGCGAGGGCACGGGAAGCAGGTGGTCACGACATGATCCGGACGATCACCGGCCGGCTGCGCCAGCGCCTGCCCCTGCCGGCGCGCCGCGCGGCCCGCGCCGTGCTCCTGGCCTGGGGCTGGCTGACGGCCGACCTGCGGGAGCGACCGGGACTGGTCGTGGTGGGCGCCCAGCGAGCCGGCACGACCACCCTGTTCCGGCTCCTGAGCGACCACCCGCAGCTGAGCCGGCCGTCGGTGAGCAAGGGAACCGGCTACTTCGACGACGGCTACCGGCACGGCGCCCGGTGGTACCGCGCCCACTTCCCCCTGCGACGACCGGGCAGGTGGCGTCAGATCGCCTTCGAGTGCAGCGGCTACTACCTGTTCCACCCGCTCGCGGCCGAGCGCATCGCGCGCGACCTCCCGGGGTGCCGGGTGGTCGTGCTGGTCCGCGACCCCGTCGCACGCGCGTACTCGGCCCACCGGCACGAGCTGGCGCGTGGCTTCGAGACCCTGTCGTTCAGCGAGGCCGTCGGCAAGGAGCAGGAGCGCACGTCCGGCCTCACCGAGCTGCTCGCGGCCGACCCGACCAGCGTCAGCTACGCCCACCGCCACTTCGCATACCTGCAGCGCGGCGAGTACGCCGCGCAGGTACGACGGTTCGTCGACGCGGTCGGGGCGGACAACGTGTTCGTCGTCGATGCGGACGAGCTGTTCGCGGACCCGGTCGCGGTGTACGTCGGCCTCCAGGAGCGACTCGGGCTGGCGGTCCACCGGCCCGAGCACGTCGGGCGCTGGAACGAGCGTCCGGGCGCGCCGCTCCCAGCCTCCCTGGTCGCGACGCTGCGCGCCCACTTCGATCCGCACGACGCGGAGCTTGCCGAGCTCCTGGGACATCTCCCCAGCTGGCGAAAGGAATCAGCATGACGGCTCTCAACACACCACGAGTCGGGGGTGCGATGCTCAGCGCAGAGACGCGCCATCGTCTGGCTCGCGCCGCCAAGTGGCACCCGGGAAGCCGCCAGGTCCCGGTGTCCCGTCTCCTGCTCGGTGGGCAGAACGGCACGACCGGGCACCAGTTCGCCGCAGCGCTCGGCGACCCGATGTGGCCCTCGCGACCCGTGGTCGACGGCCCGCACGCCGAGGTGCTCGCCCGGGGCTCGGAGCGGACCGACCAGCAGATCCTGTCGTCGTCGTACGGCCGGATGGCGATGACCTGCATCCGGCACACCGGTCGCTACTTCTCGGCGACCGACGAGGCGGGCGTGGTCGAGCAGGCGCGCGAGTTCCTCGCCAGAGCGGCGGGGGAGCAGACCGAGGTCCCGACCGGCGACCACCACTCGCCCCCCGGACTGCCCGTCCTGGTGGTGCCGATCGCCGACTCCGACTGCTTCCAGGTGCTCGACGGGCACCACCGGATCGCGCTCGCGGCCGCTGCCGGGATGACGACGATGCCCGTGCGCGTGCGCCGGGGACGGGTGACGACGCCCCTGCAGGACCTGCTGCGCCGGATGTCCTGGCTGAAGGGTGGCCAGGAGCTCTACCAACCCATCGACGCGCCCGAGCTCGAGGCGCTGTGGCCGACGGTGCGGTGTTGCGCCGATCGCCTCGAGGCGATGGAGACCTTCCTGCGGCACCAGCTGCCCGAGCTCTCCGGCACCTACCTGGACGTCGCGAGCTGCTACGGGTGGTTCGTCCACCAGATGGGGAACCTCGGCTTCGAGGCGGAGGGGATCGAGCAGGACTCGCTCGGTGCGACGGTGGGCCGCCTCGTCTACGGGCAGGACCCCGACCGGATCCGGATCGGCGACGCGGCCTGGATCCTGCGGGGCACCCAGGAGCGCTGGGACGTCGTGTCCTGCTTCAGCCTGCTGCACCACTTCGTCCTCGGCCGTGGGAGCTGCGAGCCCGCGGAGCTGGTGCGCCTGCTGGACCGGGCGACCGGGCGCGTGCTGTTCCTCGACACCGGGCAGGAGCACGAGAAGTGGTTCCGGACCTCGCTCCGGGGCTGGAACCCCGAGCACATCCGCAACTTCCTGCTGGAGAACTCGACCTTCGACGCGGTGCTCGACCTCGGCCCGGACCGCGACGCGGTCGGTCCGTACGCCGAGAACTACGGCCGGCACCTGTTCGCGTGCGTGCGCGACGACGGCGCGGGAGCCGGGTGACCTGCCGTGGAGCTCCTCGAGACAGCCGCCGAGCTGTGGCCGGGGGCGGAGGTGGTCCCCGCCGGACGGACCGGTGACGACCGCCCGGTCCGGGCCCGCTACGCCGTGATCAGCAGGTCACAGGTGCCCACGGTCCTGGTGCCGGTCGAGACGTCCGTCGCAGCGGGCGCCTCGCTGCGACGGTTCAGCACCGCGTCGACCTGGTGGGAGTCGGCGTCACGTGCGGCTGCGGGTGCCGCGGTCCGCTCGGCGCCGGCGTTGCTGCGGAACCGTGTGGAGATCCGCGGTGGTGACGACAGCCTGGCCCAGCACCTCGCGGAGGTGCTGGGCACGGAGGTCACCTTCAGCATCAGCATCGGCACGGCGCGGGTGAACCGGAAGCCCGTGCTGCAGGTCTTCGACACGTCCGGAGCGTGCCGGGCGTTCGTGAAGGTCGGTTGGTCCGACAGCACCGTGACCGACGTCGTCGCCGAGGGCGAGGCGCTGGCCCGCGTCGGCGAGCACGAGTTCCGTCACGTGGTCCCACCGGCGTTGCTGGCACGCACCTTCTGGCGCGGGCGCCCCATCCTCACGACCGGTCCGCTCGAGCCGTCGGCCTGGTCCCGACGCCGTCGCGCGTGGGATCCCCCGGAGCGCGCGATGTCCGAGCTCGACGAGCACTTCGCGCTCGACGAGGTCGAGCTGGCCGCCTCCCCGTGGTGGTCCAGCCGCTGGGAGGCGGCAGGCTCGATCGGCGACCCGGTGACGCGCGGCCGGCTGGAACAGGCCATGGAGGTCGTCGAGGCGATGGCCGGGGAGCGGTTGGTCCGGTTCGGTGCGTGGCACGGGGACTGGACGCCGTGGAACATGGCGTTCGCCGGGGAGCGGGTGCTGCTCTGGGACTGGGAGCGCTTCGAGGTGGGCGTGCCGTCCGGCCTGGACCCGCTCCACTACCGGGTGAACGTGATGAACTCCGGCACGCCCGCGTCGGCGGAGGGCATCCTGTGGGCGCTCACCCTGGCGGCGTACCCGGACCGCAGCCTCGGCGGTGAGCCGCACATCCGGGCCCTGCTGTACCTCGTCGAGATCCTCTGCCGCTACCTCCGGCTGAGCGAGGTGCCCGAGGGCGAGCACATCTCCGAGCGGGCGCAGCACACCCTGGTCGCCCTCGAACGCCTGGCGGGCCTGGCCTGATCGCGGTGTCGTCCGCGACCGGCGCAGGCCCGCCAGGGCTCGTCGGGTGAGTCGTCAGTCGAGCCGCGTGGTCTCGGCGAGCGCGTTCGCGAACGACGTCCGCTTCGTGGTCGTGCTCAGGCTCCAGTTCGCGACGCTGTTCAGCGTGGTGTCGAAGTAGCTGTACGCGACGCCGCCGTAGGCCTCCATCCGCTGGACGCTGTCGACGATCTCCGACGGACGCGCGGCTGCCGCGGCATCGGTCACGCCGGTCTCACCGAGCGCCCAGTCGACCCCGACGGTCTTCGCCCAGCTCGAGATCTTGCTGTAGTAGTCGTCGAAGCTGGTCCACTTGGTGGTCGTCGTGCCGTTCTTCACCACGCCGTACTGCTGGTAGATGTCGAATCCTGCGACATCGATCTTCACGCCGCGCGGCCAGATCTCCGACAGGCGGTACTCCGCAGCCCCGTAGAACTGGTTCCAGCCGGTCATCACGACGGTGAAGGCGACGTTCGGGGCCGTCGAGCGGACGAGGGGCGCGAGGTGCTCCTGCATCCGACGCCAGGCCTGGATGTCACCGTCGCCCTCGGGCTCGTGGTGGAAGGCGACCCACACCGGGCCGTCGAGCGCTGAGAGGCGGACAGCGATGTCCTTCGCCCACGCGTCGCCGCGCCCGGCGGCCATGTCCTCCCACGAGTAGGGCAGCTTGAAGCTGATCCACGGCAGCCGACCGGCCGCGAGGTCGGTACGGGCCGTCGACACGGCCTTGTCGACTCCGGAGGCCGTGAAGTAGGTACGCCGGACGGCGAGCTTGCGACCGAGGGTCTTCTCCAGCGCGGACGGGTCGGTGTTCGACCCGTGCGCGGCGCCGACGTACACCCCGCAGGCCGGGATGCCTCGCGCGGAATGGCCGCACTCACCCGGCACGGAGGGCTCCGTCGCGGGCGGCGTGACCGTCCCGCTGGTGACCGGGCGGAGCACCCGCACGTCATCGACGAGGACGCGGTCGCCCGTGCGCAGCTTGGGGGAGCGGACCCGCACCCGGAGGGTCGAGTCGCTCGTCAACGTCGTGACGGCGAGGGTGACGCGCCGCCAGACCTTGGGGCCGGCGATGACCCGGAGCACCCGGGACTGGACCACCTTCCCGGCGGCGACCTCCTGGACCACGAGCGCCACCACGCGGCGGGACGAGGCGCGTGCCCACCCCTCGACCGTGTAGCGGGCACCCCGGGGATGCGCGCCCACCGACCGGTTGGCCTGGGTGGCGGCGGGGCCGGTGCGGGTGGCGCGCAGGACCATGGCCCGGCTCTGGTTCCTGCCGGCACCGGCGCGCGACAGCGCGACGCGGCTGTCGGCGACCTTGCCGAAGCCGGACAGGCTGCTCTCGAACGTGCTGGTGTGGATCGCGGTCGTCTCGGCGGAGCGCGCCGTGGGCACGACGGTCAACACTCCTGCGATCACTGCGAGCAGCCCGGCCACGAGCCATGCTCCTCGATTGGCGTACGTCAACGCCATCAACCCCTCCCGTTGTCGGAACACCCGTGCGGTGTGCCGCTGCGTGGTACGGCAGGGATTCCATCGGCAGGAACCGGCCCGGAACGAATCGTGTCCCCCAAAATGGGGGACGGGGAGTGCGGTCAGATGCCGCGGCCGCGGCGGTGCGCGGCGGCCAGGAGGCGCTCCGCGCTGACCAGCCGCAGGGCGACGAGAGCCGCGAGATAGGCCCTCGGCTCGCGGGCCGAGGCGCGGGCCGACCGCACGGCGCACGGGAGGGCTCGCCGGTCGTGCAGGGCCGCGAGGGCGAAGGCCTTGCGGCCGAGGAGCCGGGCCAGGGCCCGGGGGTCCTCGTGGAAGACCTGGTGCTTGGCCAGGCCGTAGTCGATGGCCGCCGCGATGGTCGCCCAGTTGCGCGAGAACTGCGACCCGCCCCATCGCACGCGCACCAGCGGCGCGGTGACCAGGTGGAAGCCCCCGGCCAGCGCTGCGCGGATCATCCAGTCGAAGTCCTCGCCGTAGCTCCCGGGGATGTCCTCGTCCACCAGCCCGATGCTCGACAACAGTGCCGTGCGACGTACGACGACCGACGAGGGGTGGGCCTCCATGACCCGGTTGCGGACCAGGTTGCGCAGCTCGAGCGCCTCCGGAGCCGGGACCCGCACGTGCCGGCTGCCCTGGTAGACGATCTCGACCCCGCTCACGCAGGTCGGCGGGCCGCCGGTGACGAGGAGCGCCACCTGGCGCTCCAGCTTGTCGGGCAGCCACAGGTCGTCGTCGTCGCAGAAGGCGACCAGCTCGCCTGCCCCCGCGAGGATGCCGGTGTTGCGGGCGCCGGCCAGGCCCCGCCGCCGCCGGTTCGCCAGCACCTCGACCGAGCGCAGGTCGCCCCGGACTTCGAGCGACTCGTCCGGTGTCGAGCCGTCGAAGACCACCAGGCACCGGATCCGTCCCTCGTAGGTCTGGTCGAGGACCGCCGCGATCGCCTCCCGGACCAGCTGCGGCCGGTCATGGGTGGCGATCACGACGTCGACGTCGGGAAGGACGGCCGGCTGCTCGGTCATACTGCCTCCTCCGGTCGGCGCGAGGCAGCGGCGTCCAGGCGCCCCGCGATCCGCCACGAGCGGCGCAGGTTCACCGCCGTCGCCAGGCCGTAGAAGGCCGCCGCCCCCACCAGGCCGGTGGCCGCCGCCGAGGGGCCGGCCAGCGGGAGGAGGCCGAGCGCGAGCGTCTCTGCCTCGACCGACCAGGGGACCGGTCGCATCCGGGTCCGGTGGCACAGGCGCAGCCACCAGCCCAGGACGGGCGTCGTCGACGCCGGGGGGAACGCGGCACTGCCGGTGCCCTCGCCGGCGGCCGCGGCCAGCTGCTTGCGGTGGGCGAGCGACCAGCCGTAGGTGCCCAGCGCGCCCAGGAGCAGCAGCGCGGGCGCCGGGTGGACGTGGTCGGTGCGCAGGGCCCACCAGACCAGCGCGACGTACGCCGCCGTCACGGTCACGACGTCCGTCGCGACGTCGAGGAAGGCACCGCGCTGCGAGGTGGACGCCTGGGCGCGGGCGACCTTCCCGTCCAGGCAGTCGGCGAGGAAGCGGAGCAGGAAGAGCGCACCGCCCAAGCGCAGCAGGCCGACGGCCAGGCAGGCCGCGGCGGCGAGGCCGAGGGCGCCCGCCACCGCGGTGATCCGGTTGGGGGTGATCCGCTGTCGCGGAGCGAGGATGCGGGCGAGCGGATCAGCGATCGGGTCGATCGCGACGCGGGTCCAGATGTCGCGCGTGGGGCTCACCGCTGCCATCGCGACCTCCGGGGACGATGTCCGGCCACGGCCGTCAGGCCGACGCCGAGCAGGCCGCCGAGGCCACCGCCGGTCGTGACGGGCACGGACCGGTCGTCTGCGACGCGGTGCACGTCGCTGACCCGGATGATGCGACCGACCTCGGGGTGGTGGGTGGTGAGGTGGTCGATCGCCGCGCGCAGGTAGTCGCGCGAGGTGCTCCAGGCCGGATCGAGGGGGTCGGTCGCGGCGAGGTTCGTCGCCAGTCGCGCGGCCAGGTCGTCACGGCGCGCGTCGAGGAATCGCTGGCGCTCGGCGAGGTACTCCTCGGCCACGGCCAGTGCCGCGGTCGAGGGGTCGCGCGGCGCCGAGGTCGTCATCGTCACCTCGATCACGGTGGACAGCGGCGGTGCGGCGAGCGTCATGCCGCGGCGGAGCTCGCGGGGGGTGAGGTCCGAGCGGTTGCCCGCCCGGGTGAGCGCGCGCTCGGAGAACAGCAGGGCGGCCTCCGTGTCCACGCTGCTGGTGGTCGTCACGTCGGCGATCGCATCGACCTCCGGGCCGCTCGTGTCCGCTCCGACGTCCAGGTACGTCGGTGCCGTGGTCAGCGCGATGGTCACGGTGCTCGCGAGGCGGTCCCCGGGGGAGAGGTCGACCAGGGCGACGACCGCGCCGAGGAGTGCGCTCCCGGCGACGATGGCGACGGCGGGCCCGCTGGGGAGGTGGAGGCGGGCACCCTCCTCGCGCTCGCGCCACGCCAGGCCGACGGCGGCCATCACGAGCATCATGGGCAGCCCGAGCGTGTCGTACACGGTCAGCTGCAGGAGGAAGATCCCGACCACGAAGGTCGCGACGGTGGCGTTCAGGGTCTGGCACCGCACGGTCCGGGCGAGGGCCAGCACGAAGAAGGTGAGGAAGAAGGCGGCACCGATCCAGCCCTGGGAGAACAGGACGAGCCACAGCTGGCCCTGGGTCCCCAGCGGAGGGACGCCGCAGGCCGCGCAGTCGGCGGTGGCACCGCCGGCGATCGAGGTGAACGTGCCGGCGGCGTCCCGTGTGCTGCCGTAGCCCACCGCCGGCGATCCCTCGCTCATCGAGGCGATGGTCGCCACGATCAGCTGGGAGCGCCGGTCGTTGCTGTGGGGGTGGTCGAGCCGGGAGAACACCGTCTCGCCGAGCGGTGTGGACGTGATCGCCACCCCGAGGAAGACCAGCACCCCGACCAGCCCCGCGAGGGCGAGGGTGTGGCGCCGGAGCGCGGCGAGGGCGAGGACGCCGGCAGCGGCGGCGATCAGGGCGAGCCACAGCCCGCGGTTGAGGCTGAGCACCACCGGCACGACCGCGACCGCGAGCACGGCCACGACCGCGGGGTGCCAACGGCGCTGGACCCTCGCCGCCGCGGCGAGGAAGTAGACCAGGGACAGGGCCATCACGCTGCCCCAGGTGTTGGTGTAGGGGAACGGAGCCTTGGGGCGGGCGCCCTCGTCGCCGAGCACCTTCTGGACGTCCGCGAACTCGGCCGACACGAGGGTGCGCACGAACTCGTTGCTGCGCAGCCCACCCGGCAGCACCCGCTCGGCGAGGGTCGTGACCGCCAGGTCGGGCAGCAGCACACCGATCAGGCCGCCCACGACCGCGACGACGAAGACCGACCCGAACACACGGTGCAGCAACCGGTCCGGCACGAAGCGGGCGGGCGTGTTGCCGATCCACAGCAGCATGACCGTGCAGGCGACGTACCAGAGGAGACGGAAGCCGAAGACCAGGATGCGGGTGCCCCCGCCGGCGTCGGCCGTGCCCGGCGCCGTCGCCCACAGGGTCCCGACGCCGATGACGACCCAGACCAGGAAGAGCAGCCACCAGCCGAAGTGCCGGGGGACCCGCAGGCCGCGCCGGGTCCACAGGTCCCAGGCCATCGGGACGGTGACGAGCAGGGGCACGGCCGAGGCGAGCCCGAGGACCCACCACACGGGCAGGCCCACGATTCCGACGACGAAGGCGCGCCGAGCGGCCCTCGTGGCCGGAGGTTCGGTCCCAGGCACCTCCGCCATGGAGCAAGGGAACCCTGCGGAGCGCGGACGACGACTCACCAATTTTGGGTGACTATCGCCGCCGACCGGTTCGCGGCCGCCCCGTCGGCCTACGGTCGGAGGAGTCCGGGCCGAACGCGTGGGAGGGAGACTGCGAGGATGCCCACCGTCTCAGGAGCCCGAGCGCGCACGGAGCCCAGCCCGCTCGTGTCGAGAGGCCGGTGAGCCCATGGGCATCCGGGGTGTGGTGCTCGCCGCTCCGGTCCTCCTGCTCGCCAGCGCCTGCGGCGCGCCGGGTGGGTCTCCGGGCGGGTCTGCGGGCGAGACGCCGGCCGTGCTGTCCGGCGACCAGGACGACGTGGCGCTCGACGGCTACGACGTCGCGTTCGACTTCGACGCACCGGTGGTGCCCGGCGACGTCGTACCCCGGGTGAGGAGCGTGGGGACCGCCCGGGTGCACACGACCGTCGTGACGGCCCGCGGGGGCGAGCTGACCTGGACCCACGACCGGGGCCAGGGGTGGGCGGTGCGGACGCCGGCCGCTCGACCCGAGGGAGCCGTCGAGGCCGCCGCGATCGTCGTCTGGCCGGACCCTGCGGACGCCGACGCCCTCCAGCCGGGCTCGCGGCCCGTCGTACTCCAGGTCGACTTCCGGGCGGACGCACCCGCGCCGTCACGTCCCGGCGACGACGGCGACAACCTCGTCCAGTGGGGCCGGTACGGCGACCGGGCACAGCTCAAGCTGCAGCTCGACCACGGCACGCCGTCCTGTCGGGTCGCCGGCATCGGCGGCGTCGTGCTGGTCGCGTCGAAGCAGGCGGTGACGTCGGACCGGTGGTACCGGCTCTCCTGCTCGGTCACCAAGGGCGAGGTCACGATGCGGCTGACCGACCTCGACGCCGGGGGAGAGCCGCTGGAGTGGGTCAGGCACGCCGACCCGGGTGAGCTCCGCTTCGGCCGCGTGCCGCTCTCGATCGCCGCGAAGGTCGCGGCGAGCGGCGAGCTCGACCGCAACTCGGTGGACCAGTTCAGTGGGACGATCGATCGTGTCGTCGTCGACATTCGGTGATGCGACCGCACGCCGGGTCGTGCTGGTGTCCGACCGGAGACTGGTCGGCCAGGCGATCGCTGCGGCGCTGAAGGCGCAGGGCTTCCTCCCCGCCGTCCTCGAGTGGCCGGAGCGACGACGGATGATGGTCTACCGGAGACAGCTCGACTTCACCGGTGCCCGGGTCGGGCTGGTCATGTGCGACCTGCGCACCCCTGACCTCCTGCGCGACGTCGAGCTCCTCGTGTCGTGGCGGCCGGTGCGCTGGCTCGTCCTCACCGACAGTCCCGTGGGAGCCCGTTGGGGGACGGTGCTGTCGGCGGGCGCGGTGGGGGTGTTGCCGACGAGCACCACCACGGCGGGGCTGAACGTCGCCCTCCGCGAGACCCTCGCCGGCCGCTCGCCCACCCCCGACTCCGTGCGGACCCGGGCCGTCCGGGCGTGGGAGAACGTCGCCGACGAGCAGCGCGACCTGATCCGCCGCATGGAGCTGCTGACCCATCGGGAGTACGAGGTGCTCGGCTTCCTGTACGACGGCATCGGGGTCAAGGCCATCGCGGAGGCGTCGGGGGTGGCGGAGGCGACGGTGCGCAGCCAGGTGAAGTCGCTGCGCCGCAAGCTCGGAGCGGAGTCGCAGCTGGCGGCCGTCGCCATGTACCGCAGGTCGCTCGACGTCTTCCCGAGGTCACGGTCGTGACCTGATCGCGACCCGGCTCCGGTTTCCTGAAGATCTGCGGAATTTCGCGCCCGGACCCGCGCGGAACCACTACCGTCAGCGTCGGTTCCCCAACCACATGCGCCCGACGAACCCCACAACCGCCGGGCGCGAGGACGCTCCGCCCTGCCGTCCAGCAGGGCGGAGCGTTCTGTGTCCGGGGCGGGCTCAGGCGGTGGTGACCGTGATCGTGTTGGAGCAGCTGGCGGCGTAGCTGTTGAGCACGCTCTTCTCGGCGGAGTCGGCACTCAGTCCCCAGCGGATCTTCACCGCCACCCACTCGGCGACGTAGCGGCACTTGTCGTAGGTCGGCAGCCACGTCGAGGGATCCTGGTCGCCCTTGGACTGGTTGACGTTGTCGGTGACGCCGACGAGCGTGCGGTAGTCGCCGAGGTCGTTGGCGTACGCCTGCCGGCGCGAGGTCGTCCAGCTGCGTGCACCGGACCCCCACGCCTCGGCCAACGGGACCATGTGGTCGATGTCGATGTCGGCGGCACTCGTCCACGTCGCTCGGTCGTAGTAGGAGAACCACCGACCGCTGGCGACCGTGCACTTGCTCGACGAGGTGTAGGTGACGGCGGCGTCGGCCTCGCTGATGAGGACCTCGGCGCGGGTGTTCTGGCAGTCGCCGTTGGCGTCGACCCAGTGCGGGAACAGGGCCCGGTCGTAGCCGGAGTTGCTCTCCGCCGCCGTCGGGATCTGCGCGATGCCCTGGGCGATCGTGCCGGAGAAGGTGGTGGCGGCCTGGGCCGGTGCGGGCTGCAGGCCGAGGACGACGACCAGCAGCGCGCTGGCGGCCAGGGCGAGCCGGGTGACGGGGGAGAGGATCCGAGAGCGCGACATGGGGAGGCTCCTGCGGTGGGGCCGGGCCCGTTGCCCGGCGGTCTGGTGTCCTGTCTAACCGGATCCGCGGGCGGGCGACAGTGATACATGGGGTCGTGCCGCCACATTTCACGGGACCGTCACGGGGCGAGCCGGTGGGGGATCAGTCGCCGCAGCGACCGCACTCCTCCGCGACGAACCAGCGCGCCATCACCTGCTGGTGCGTGGCCGGGCCCGGCTCGAGCTCGGCCGCCCGCATCGCGACGAGGACGAAGAACCCACTCGTGCCGAGGATCGCGCTGACGCCGTACGACGACAGCAGGGCCGCGATCGCGCGGTCGAGCTCGCCTCCCGCCAGCTCCTCGGGCAGCTCCATCAGGTGCAGGCAACAGACCAGCTGACGCGCCAGGCCGGCCGGGACGCCGTACTCGCCTGCCTCGTCGGCCAGGGCCGTCAGCTCGAACGCACGCCCGCGCCGTCCGGCCAGCCGGCCCAGCTCGCAACAGCCGTGTCCCACCCACCGCAGGAGCTGCCGCACGAACGGCGCCGTGTCGCCGGTGCGTACCTCGTCCAGCACAGCGGCGACGGCCGGGTCGCTCATCACGTAGTCGGCACAGCCGTGCGCAGCCAGCAGCCGGCGGGCGAGCCGGTCGAGCTCGAGCCCCGTGACGTCCTGCGGCTCCATGCTCCTTGACTGTCCCAGCGGAGGGCGATCCTGTCCGGAAAACCCGGCCAATCAGCGACCCTCGGATGAGAGGGACGGTCCCTCGATGGTCCGTCCGGGTGGGTGCACACGGGACGTTCGGACGAACCCTCACCATTTCGCTGCGGCGGCTGGGCCGGGCCCCCTAGCCTCCCGGCATGATCTCCCGACGCATCGTCTCGGCCGTCGCCGCCACCGCCCTCGCCCTCCCCGTCGTCGCGCTCTCCGCGCCGCAGGCCGACGCTGCCGGCCTCACCTACTCCAGCTGCGCCAAGCTCACCCGCGTCTACCCGCACGGCGTCGCCAAGAGCGCGACGGCGGCGGCCAAGCAGGTCCGCCAGGGCTACGGCCGCCCCTCGACGACGGCCCGGGCCAAGAGGGTCTACTCGGCCAACTACAGGAACCTCGACCGCGACCGCGACGGCACCGCCTGCGAGCGCTGACCTCTTCCCACGGCGCGAACTGCCGGGACGGGGTCCCGGCCCCTACGCCTCGCGCTCGACGTTGGCGACCAGCCATGCCGCCACGGCTGCGGTGACCGAGCCGACGACGGCGATGCCCACGACCATGAGCGCCACGGCGATCAGCCGTCCTTCCGTGGTCACGGGGAAGCGGTCGCCGTAGCCGACCGTCGTGACGGTGGTGGTCGCCCACCAGAGCGCGTCGCCGATGCTCGTGATGTTGGCGTCCGGAGCGTCCCGCTCGGCGTCCAGCACGGCGATCGCCCCGAGGGCACATGCTGCGAGTGCGGTGCCGATGACGTACGTCGTGACGCGCCCGGCCAGGTTGCGGGTGAAGGTCCGGTTGAGGATCCGTGCGAACGCCAAGGCGCGCAGTAGGCGAAGCGGGCGGAGCATCGGGAGCGCGATCAGTGCGACGTCGTACCAGTGCCGGCGGGCGTAGGAGGCACGATGCTTGGCCAGGGCGACCCGGATGCCGAAGTCGATGGCGAAGGCTGCCCAGACCGTCCAGGAGACGGCCGTCAGGGTCGTCTCCAGGTCGGGCTCGAGCCGCGGGTCGAGGATCGGCCATGCGTAGGCGACCAGGAAGGCCACCGCGAGCAGGAGCAGCGGCACCTCGCTGTGTCGCTCCCATGCCCGGACCCGGTCGTCGTGCGTCTCGTCGGTCACGACCGGGAGCCTAGGATCATGGCGACCGGCGGTCCGGACAACGACCACAAGGAGCGCACATGGGTGTCCCCCAGAACGGGATCTTCGCCTTCGGCACGTCCGCCCACGGCTACTTCGAGCTGGACCTCGCGCCCGGAGCCGTCGCGGCGGACGTGGTCGCTGCCGTCGCCGACCACCTGCTGAGCGAGACCTCGATGCAGGCGGTCAACCTCGTGGCGGGGTTCCGGCCCGAGCTGTGGGCCACGGTGGCGCCCGGCCGGATGCCCGCCGAGGTCACCGGCTTCACCGAGCCGGTCGTCGGCCCCGACGGCTTCACCCTGCCCGCCACCCAGCACGACATCGGGGTGTGGATCTCAGGACCGGCGCCGGACGCGGTCTTCGACGGCGGCGTCGAGATCGTCACCGCACTCGCCGGCAAGGCCGTGCTGGTCGCCGAGACGATGGGCTGGTCCTACCACCGCGACTACGACCTGACCGGCTTCATCGACGGCACCGAGAACCCCAAGCAGTCCGAGGCCCCGAGCCGCGTCCTGGTCGCGCCGGGGGAGCCCGGCGCCGGCGGGTCCGTCCTGCTGCTGCAGCAGTGGGCCCACGAGACGGCCGACTGGATGAGCCTCGGCGTCACCGACCAGGAGGCCGTGATCGGACGCACGAAGGCCGACAGCGTCGAGCTCGACGACCGCCCCGCGACGTCCCACGCGGCGAGGACCGACCAGGACGAGTACGGCACGATCCTGCGCCGCAACACGGCGTACGGCACCGTGCTCGACCACGGCACGATGTTCGTCGGCTTCAGCGCCACCCGGTCCACCCTGCACGCGATGCTGCGCAGCATGGCCGGTCTGGACGGGCCGCGGGACGCACTGACCCGCTACACCCGTCCACTGACCGGCGCCTACTACTTCGTGCCGTCCGTGGATGACCTCGGTGTGGTCGCCACACCCGATCGGTGACCGTGTGGACGTCATGCGGACCGAGCGCCATCGCGGCCGGTTCGTATGACGTCAGAGGGGCGGGTCGAGGTGGGCCGCCGGAGAACGAAGAAGCCCCGACCCTGCGTGTCCGCAGGTCGGGGCTGTTCGTAGTGCTGGTGGGCGATACTGGGTTTGAACCAGTGACCTCTTCCGTGTCAAGGAAGCGCGCTACCGCTGCGCCAATCGCCCTTGTGGAGTTGTTGTGGAGGTGGGTACGGGATTTGAACCCGTGTACACGGATTTGCAGTCCGTTGCCTCGCCTCTCGGCCAACCCACCGCAGGTGGCCCTTTACACACTGGCCTGGTCAGGCAGTGGGTCTGACCACTCCGAGCGGACGACGAGGCTCGAACTCGCGACCTCAACCTTGGCAAGGTTGCGCTCTACCAACTGAGCTACGTCCGCATCGCACTGCTTTGCCGGCCTTTCGGCCCGCTCTGCGGTGCGGTTGAGAACATTAGCCGATCCAGTGAACGGCGCCAAAACGGGGGGTCACTTTCGGCATGTCGGGGGTTCTCGCGGCCCTCGTCGGAGCCCTGCGGAAGGCGTTCGCGGAGCCTCCTAGGCTGGCCCCATGCGCGTGTGGATCAACGGTGAGCTGCTGTCCGACCCCAAGGCCCCGGCGGTGCCGGTGACCGACCACGGCCTCACGGTCGGGGACGCGGTCTTCGAGGCGGTCAAGGTGGTGGACGGCCAGCCGTTCGCACTGCAGCGCCACCTCGACCGGCTGGAGTCCTCGGCGGCCGGGCTCGGCCTGGTGGGCCTCGACGTCGACGACGTACGACGCGGGGTCGGCGCCGTGCTGGAGGGCGAGCCGATCGCGCTCGGCCGGCTGCGGATCACCGTCACGGGCGGGAATGCGCCGCTGGGGAGTGGGCGGGGCAGCGACCCGCTGACGGTCATCGTGGTGGCGAGCCCGATGGACCCGGCGCCGGAGACGACGGCTGTCGTCACCGTGCCGTGGCCCCGCAACGAGCGCGGGGCGCTGGCGGGGCTGAAGACGACGTCGTACGCGGAGAACGTCGTGGCGCTCGCCCAGGCCCAGGCGGCCGGCGCGAGCGAGGCCGTCTTCGCCAACCTGGCCGGCAACCTGTGCGAGGGCACCGGGACCAACGTGTTCTACGTGGTCGACGGGGAGGTGCGGACGCCGACCCTGGCGAGCGGCTGCCTCGCGGGGGTCACCCGCGCGCTGCTGATCGAGTGGTTCGGCGCGACCGAGGTCGACGAGCCGATCGAGGTCGCGGCGGGCGCTGACGAGATCTTCCTCGTCTCGACCACGCGCGACGTGCAGGGCGTGCACCGCTGGGACGACCGCACGCTCGAGGCGCCGGGACCCGTGACGAAGGCCGCCGCTCAGGCGTGGCGCGACAACGAGGCCGCGCTCATCGGCCTGGATCGCTGACGACGCTGAGCTCGACGCCGTCGCCGAGCCGGTAGGGGTTCGTCGCGAGCAGCGCGCCGAGCGCCTTGCGCATCCGCGAGATCTCGGCGCGCACGGTCACCTGGTGCTCCCCGTCGCCGTACAGGCGGTGGCTGAGGACGCCGGCGGTGAGCCCGCCGCGTCCGGCCGCGGCCAGCGCTGCGAGGACGTCGGCGTGCCGCGGCGACAGCGCCACCCGCCACGGTGCCTCACCGCCGCGCACCTCCAGCATCGCGGGCGTCGTGGAGAGGTCCAGGGTCGCCCGCAGCACGGTCTCGCCGGACTGGGGCCGGATCAGCCAGCCGCCCCGCAACCGCTCCGGCAGGCACAGCCCGAGGCCGGGTACGGCGACCGCCCGGTCGGCCCGCGGCGCGTCCACCCGGTCGCGCACGGACACGCCCTGGTGGGCCGCCACCCAGCCGTGGTCGTCGACGACGAGCAGCGGGCCGTTGGCACCGGACAGCAACGGCTCGGCCGTACGCCGCAGCTGCTCGAGGCGCTCCTCGTGGTGGCGCCACAGCCGGGCCTCCGCGAGCCGGACCGACGCCGTCACCAGCGCCTCGATCGCGGGGTGCAGCGTGAGGGCCGGACCGCTGACGTCGACGATCCCGAGCAGGGAGCCGTCGATGGGGTCGTGGATGGGGGAGGCGGTGCAGTACCAGGGCAGCTGGGCCCGCTCGAAGTGCTCGGCCGCGAAGAGTTGGACCGGCGCACCCTCCTCGAGCGCAGTGCCGATCGCGTTGGTGCCGACGCTGCCCTCGGTCCACAGCGCGCCCTCGGCGAAGCCGAGCCCGTCGGCCTGCCGCTTGACCCGCGGCGAGCCGCTGCGCCACAGCAGGATGCCGTCGGCGTCGGTGACGACGACCAGGTAGTTCGACGCGTCGGCGGCGCTGAGCAGCAGCTCCCGGATCTCGTCGATCACCAGCGCCAGCCGCGAGCTCCGGCGGCGCTCGTCGACGTCCGCGGGCGACAGCGGGTCGCGGCCGTTGCGGCCGTCCGGGTCGATGCCGAGGCCGATCACCCGGCTCCACGAGCGCGCCACCACGGCCCGCGGCCGCTCGGGCGGCGCGGAGCCGGAGAGCACCGCGTCGTGGATCCGGACCAGGTCGCGGGCCCGCATCGCGAGGTCGTGCGTGGCCATGTGTCCACAGTAGGCGGGTCCATGTGACCGGGGCCACATGCAACATCGTGCAACGGTTCCTGCAGCGGTGCGCCCGGGAGTCTCCTTCTCGGCATGACCCAGCTCGACGACCGGCCCGTCACGACGGCCGACACCACCCCAGCTCCGGACCCCGCCACCGCCTGGTTCGCGGCCTTCGAGGACGCCCTCGCCGCCCGCGACATCGACCGCGCCTCCGGCCTCTTCGCCGCCACCAGCTTCTGGCGCGACCTGATCGCCTTCTCCTGGAACCTCACCACCGTCGAGAACCCCGACGGCGTCGCGGACCTGCTCGCCGCCACCCTCGACCGGGTCGACCCGTCCGGCTTCCGGCTCACCGAGCCGGCGGCCACGGCGGACGGCGTCACCACGGCCTGGTTCGAGTTCGAGACCGCGGTCGGTCGCGGGCGCGGGCTGGTGCGCATCGTCGACGAGGACGGTCCGAAGGCGTGGACCTTCCTGACCACCCTCTTCGAGCTCAAGGGCCACGAGGAGCCCAAGGGCGTACGACGCCCGATGGGCGCCGAGCACGGCGCGAACAAGGAGCGGGTGACCTGGCTCGAGAAGCGCCAGGCCGAGGACGCCGCGCTCGGCGTCGACACCCAGCCCTACGTGCTGGTGGTCGGCGGCGGCCAGGGCGGCATCGCCCTCGGCGCGCGGCTGCGCCAGCTCGGCGTACCGGCGCTCGTCATCGACAAGCACCCGCGCCCCGGCGACCAGTGGCGCAACCGCTACAAGTCGCTGTGCCTGCACGACCCGGTCTGGTACGACCACCTGCCGTACCTCAAGTTCCCCGACAACTGGCCGGTCTTCGCGCCGAAGGACAAGGTCGGCGACTGGCTCGAGTTCTACACGCGGGTCATGGAGGTGCCCTACTGGTCCAACACGGTCGCCACCAACGCGTCCTACGACGAGGACGCGGGGGAGTGGACCGTCCACCTCCAGCGCGAGGGCAAGCCGCTGGTGCTCAAGCCGACCCACCTGGTGATGGCGACCGGCATGTCCGGCAAGGCCAACATCCCGAGCTACCCCGGCGCGGACGTGTTCCAGGGCGAGCAGCACCACTCCTCGCAGCACCCCGGCCCGGACGCCTACGCCGGCAAGAAGGTCGTGGTCGTCGGCAGCAACAACTCCGCGTTCGACATCTGCGGCGCGCTCTGGGAGCACGGCGCCGACGTGACGATGGTGCAGCGCTCGTCGACCCACATCGTCAAGAGCGACACCCTGATGGACATCGGCCTGGGCGACCTCTACTCGGAGCGTGCGCTCGAGAACGGCGTCACCACCGAGAAGGCCGACCTGATCTTCGCCTCGCTGCCCTACAAGATCATGCACGAGTTCCAGATCCCGCTCTACGACCAGATGCGCGAGCGCGACAAGGACTTCTACGACCGGATGGAGGCCGCCGGCTTCGACCTCGACTGGGGCGACGACGGGTCCGGCCTGTTCATGAAGTACCTGCGCCGTGGCTCCGGCTACTACATCGACGTCGGTGCCGCCGAGCTGGTGGCGAACCGCGACGTGAAGCTCGCCAAGGGTCAGGTCGACCACCTGACCGAGACGTCCGTGGTCCTCGCCGACGGCACCGAGCTGCCGGCCGACCTGGTCGTCTACGCCACCGGCTACGGCTCGATGAACGGCTGGGCCGCCGACCTGATCAACCAGGAGGTCGCGGACAAGGTCGGCAAGGTGTGGGGCCTGGGCTCCGACACCACCAAGGACCCCGGTCCGTGGGAGGGCGAGCAGCGCAACATGTGGAAGCCGACCCAGCAGGAGAACCTCTGGTTCCACGGCGGCAACCTGCACCAGTCGCGCCACTACTCGCTCTACCTGGCCCTCCAGCTGAAGGCCCGCCACGCCGGCATCGACACCCCGGTGCACCGCCTGCAGGAGGTGCACCACCTGGGCTGACCCGTCCCCGATGTGAACCGCGGTCGCGAGATGCGTTAGAGTCTCCGACCGCGGTTCCTTGGGTTCCGCGTCCGGGCGATTGGCGCAGTGGTAGCGCGCTTCGTTCACACCGAAGAGGTCACTGGTTCGAACCCAGTATCGCCCACAAGAGAACATGCAGGTCAGCACCACCACAGAGCCCTCGATCGTTGTCATGCGTTCGGGGGCTCTGAGCGTCTGTGACACAGTTCTTACACTCGGCGACTATCGGCCCGCTGCGGCCCTACTAGTTGTCACGTGACGTCATTGCCCATCCATCGGGCGAACGGCCGTCAGATCGCGTCTGAGCGGCTCGCGGGCGTCAGTAGACGTGTGGCCCCGCTCGGTGCGGCACGGAATACGTTGCCCAAAACCGAAAGTCGAAGAAAATCCGGACCCCCCCTCCCCGCCACGGCTCTTCCTGCTCGTCGTGCGTATCAACTTTTTCGAGGGCCCGACTCGGCCCGCCTGCCTTCCCGACGGTCGGAAAGCCATGAGGTAGGCGTCTGACCGATCCTGGGGCGGCCAGAGATCGCCCAGCGCAATAGCGGTACGAATGGGGGTGGTTCTACTAGGGGTCATACCGGCGTACCGACCGGGTACGACCGTGGTTTGGCTGGTACTCGAACCGGTACGAAACGCCGCGAACCGCCCACGCCTTGGCTGCTTCCCGCGCGATGTAGCCCGATTCCAGCCGTGTCTCATCAAAAGAGCTCGAGCTGGGTGCCGGAGTCCAACCTGACCCCGAAGGTGTGCCACCTTTCGATGTCACCGATTTCTAGAGGATGACCGTTCGGGCAAGCCCACCCGCCAGCTTCCGTTGGCGTCGCCATGACCTGGGTCGAGGTTGTCCGCAGACGCGAAACCTCACTGCGAAGTCCCAGCGTCACGGTCCAGCCGCTTGGGGAAGCGCCTCCGCCTGCCTGCCCATGCGTACATGGATGTCCGGTCTCACCGCACGGTACTGGCTGCCAGGTGCGGTAGGTGGCTTCGCAGATCTCACACCAGGAATTGCCGAGCCTCACTTGGAACCATCCTGGCGCGTGCTGCCGCGGCACTTTGCAGGAGGGTGCGGTTGCCCCGGTCGACAAGCGGCTGTCGTCCTGCCCCCATACCGGTTTCACTTTGACCGGCGCGGATCGACGAGCAGGACGGTTGCGTAGTGGCGCACTCCTCGCGACGGGCGCCGACGTCGTGCTTGTTGTCCGCCGCGAGGGCAGGGCAGGAGGCTGGTTGTATGCGCGGCGATGATTCAGGCGGAGCCGGGACGTTCCGTCCAGAAGCTTCAATAGGTGACCTAACGGTCGCCATGACAGGTTGTTTGCCGAGCGAAGAGGTGCGACGAGGTATCCGTCCAAGTCCTCGTGGACCTCCGCGAAGAGGCCGCCCCTGGTGAACTCTGTCTCTAGGTGCGGAGTCGCCCCCGGCCCTACCAGCCATACAGGGCGAACGCCGTCGTCCAGGTAGCGCCGAGACCGGCGGAGGTACTCCTCAGGCGCCTGCGGGGAAAGCTGGATCTCGGCCGCCACGCGGCCCTTGACGTTCGACGAATCGTCAGCCCATGGCGGTGTGAGGAGGACATCTGCGACCCAGCGCCGGTGGGGGCCCCAGGCCTCGATCTCAGCACCCCAGCCGGCCTCAAGAGCCAACCGATACACGAGCTCTTGAAGCTTGATGTGAGCCGGGCTCCTGTTATCGAACTCATCGCACCAATCGTTTGCTGGTTCCGTACGTATCCGGTGATGCCGGAAGTGCTTCTGCCGAAGGAGTAGGTCCTGCGGAATGACGACGGAGGCAGCGGAACCACAGCAGGGCATTGCAAGCTCAGTTTCGCGCAGGGCGGACATCTCACGCACCGACAAGTCGGGCGCGACGACTCGCACCCCGCTCGCCAGCTGCGCTGTCAGAGGCATGTTCGGAACTTAGACCGCACTTCCGACACAAACGGCGCCAGGCGGCCTACAGGCCAGTTGCGCCGCGTGGCTTGTTGACGAAGCTCTGGAAGGTCCAGACCTTCGGCGTGCGCTCACTCTCGTCAATCCACAAGTCATTGCCGTGCATCGAGCTGATGAGCGCAAGTGTCTCGACGCGCCCTCCGCCGACCGCCGCATGGATCTTGTTCTTGCTCGTCGGTTCGTTGGCCGACACGAACGCAGTGATGGACGATCTGCGAGCTTCCTGCGTGCGCTTTCGCTCGTTCGCGACGGCGTCGCCCGCCGCGCCTAAGCTTAGAACGCCATTCTCATCCATTGACAAGTCGCGCGGGCGGGCGGCCTCAGGATCGGTTCTCCTCGAAGGCAGGAGGCAGAAGGAGTACCGCCATCCCTCCTTGGTCCTGGTTCTGTAAGACCCCCAACGATACTGAGCGCCCCCGTCCCACGCCGCCGATCCCAAGACCGAGATGTCATCACCTGGCCTCGCAGAGTCGCCCTTGGCGGTGTGAGCTGGAATGAAGATGTCCTCCAACGACGAACAGTCCTTCCTGAGCCGCTCGAGCCGGGTGAAGATGGCTTGGATCTCACTATCGTTGTTGCCGTCCTTCTTTTTCGCGATGTGTCGGAGAGCGTCAAGTACGATGATCTCGAGACCTGCGGCGTTGATCTCGCTTCTGATCCATTCATAAGAAGAATCGGCCATGAGGTCGAAGCCAGCTGCCACGAGGTCATACACAAGAACCTTCTCGTCGTTTGCGCATCCTATTCGACGCAATCGATCGTAGGTCTCGGCTATTCCCATCTCAAAGTCGAAATAGCCGATCTTTCCATTCACTTGGCGCACTGGATAGGTTCCGAGAAATGCTGCACCGTCCGCGAGCGACCTGAGGAGATTGACGACAAGCGACGACTTTCCAGATTTGAACGTCCCTAGCGCGAACACAATGGACCCACGTGCCGCCAGCTTTTCGATGGTCCACTCGATGTCGGGCGGAGGACACAGATGTAAATCGCGGAGCGAGCGGCCCGCTACACCGGCAAAGTGTTCCCGGTGCTCTTCCGCGTAACGCTCTTCAGCCCGCTTTCGGGCGCGAACCTTCCGGTAGGCTTCCTCCTCTTCGTTACCGAAGATCAACTGTTGGAGACTTTGCGGGTCGGGTTCCGAAATCGGAAGCGGTTTCGCGTAGGGGTCGAACTGGGTCATCGAGGTTTTGTCTCCACCACTCCATAGGGGTCTTCGCCTCGGAACTCCCAGACCATCAGTCTCTTGAGGTGGTGAAATAGATCAGCGCGATTATTCAGACCGCGTATCTCGCAGTAGAGCGCCATCTTGTTGTTGCCCTCCCATGCATGGGCGCAGAAGTAGAGACCCTTGGCGTCGTTGATCCACATGGAGAGGGATGTCTGACCAGACTCGTGCGGGCAGGCGACGCTGATCTCTCCCGTCGGGTGGTAGTCATTGCGCGGCTTGTGCGGCAAGAGCCGGGTGTAGATCTCCCAGATCGTTATCGACTCATACAGCTCGTTCAGTCGCTCGCCCGGAGGCGAGACAGTTGTGGACCAGTGGGTTACGTAGTCCAGGAAACCGCCAAGGTCCCCGACGAACGCCTCATCCTCAGCAGACACTCGGGAAGTCTCTTGGGCGGCCTTGCGGGCGCGAAGCTCCGCAAGCTTTGCCGCGAAGTCGACCGTTTGAGACTCAGCCATGATCCCGGGCTCCGGCACTGGCAGAGTCGATGGACCGCGCCGCGTCAACGTGGAAAGCCCTGTGTGCGTCCGGGAGGAGGCGGTGGAACCAATCGCCGAAACATGCGACGTGCATGATCGGCACGAACGAGTCTGACGCCAGCCAAAGCCAGCATTCGTCGGCAGGGTCAATCGAGATCCCGCACCAATCGCAGCAGCCGTTCCAATCGCGAGGGGTTGGGAGAGGCAGACCGTCGTCGCGATCCAACTTGCTGATCACGCCTGGTCCTCCGCACGACTTTTGATCCAGTCGTTGACGTCCGCGAGGCGAAAGAAGACGCGCCTACCCACCTGAATTCTTTTCGGCCCGTAGGACGAGGCCTTCCACTCAGAAAGCGTCTTCCGAGTGACTCCGAGATACTCCGCGACCTCACCCGGAGTGAGCAGCGATTCCAAATGTTCCGACATAGATACCGGATCCTTCCGTGGTTCGTGCGTGCGACCCCGGAACTCCACCACGACGTGGTGTCCTTGGCGAGGACGATAGGGGAAATAGTGTTATCAAATCGTTACCAAAAGCGCCTTTTGTGACACCTTTTGGTTCGGGGTGGACCGACTTGCACTATCGCGATTTCAGAGGTTTCCTTCTGGTCCGCTTGTGAGCACAGGAGGCTTCATGGCAAGCATCGAGAGGCGCCCCGGAAAGCGAGGCGACGCCTACGTAGTTCGCTTTAGAGACGACCAGGGTCGCCAACGGTCCAAGTCATTCGGAAGTCGGATCGAGGCGGTGAGATACGCGCATCAGACTCAGCATCGACTCGACGTTGGCGACTGGCTCGATCCCGACAAAGGCCGAGAAACGTTCGGAGCATTCCACTCGCGGTGGGTGGCCGCGCGAGACGTGTCGCCATCGCGAACAGCGACGGAGGCCTCCCACGCCCGATGCCACATCTTGCCAACATGGCAGAACGTGCCGCTCGGAAAAATCAGGCCCCTCGATGTAGATCGGTGGATCAAGGATCTGAGCGTCGGTCCGACGACGAAGCGCATGGTGCTTGCGCAGTTCAAGCAATGCCTCGCAGCCGCCGTGCGCGAAGGGCTGCTGCGTGCGAACCCCGCAGCTGAGACAAGGTCACCGGCTCATCGACGAAAGCGTGTCACCCTCGCCGATGTTCTCGATTCAAACGAGGTGGATCTGCTCACGAAGGCGACGCCGGACCACTGGAAGGCGCTTGTCTACCTGAGCGCTTGGCTGGGCTGGCGTTGGTCTGAAGCGATGGGTCTGCGATGGAGAGATGTGGACCTCGATGCAGCGGTGATCTACGTCGGCAACGAGACCATCGTCGAATCGCAAGGGCACCTGTACGTGCGGCGTGGCGGCAAGACCGATGCCGCCACACGGATCATCCCGTTGCCTACCGCGGCCGTAGACGTGCTTATTTGGCACCGTAGCCGGTCCGCTGTGGATGCCGCGGGGAACCGCCGGGTGTTCCTTACAGCGCCGTGCCCGCCGCCCGGCAAACACGCGGTGACCGGACGCAAGGGTGGATGCGAGGCCAGCAGCACCTGTCTCGGCCATACGCCGCTCCGGTCAAACTTCCGCCGGATCTTTGTGAAGGCGGTGTCGGAGGCCGGCCTGGAAGGGCGCGGGATCAACGTGCGGCAGCTGCGCCACACGGCGGCCAGCCTGATGCTCTCCCACGGGCTCGACGTCCTTGATGTTCAAGATCGTCTGGGCCACTCGAGAGGCAGCGTCACGCTAGACATCTACGGTCGCGTGCTCTCCGGGCGACGATCGACAAGCACGGCACTGCTCAGTTCAGCAATGGAAGCTTCTTCAAGTCTGTCGTTTGCCAGGGATCCCGAACGAGCCGAGGGGCTACCTAAGTCCCTGCAGGAGTAGCGCCGGATCGACCTCCAGCGCTCGGGCAACGCCCACGTAGCTGGACAGCCCGCTGTCGGTCTCGCCACGCTCCATCCGTGCTAGCTGCGCTACGCCGATACCGACGAGATGCGCGAGAGCCTCTTGCGTGAGTTCCCGTCGTGCACGTTCGGCCTTGATGTTGAGCCCAACACGTCTGAGGACAGCATGCTTGTCACTGGAATCCATTCTGCGAAAAGCCTGCTAGGCATCATGGATGCACTGAAGATCTAATGCGATCTCCCTCCGATCAGATCTGATCGACGCTACCTTCGGTCTGTGAAGCATCTGCGAATGGCGGCCTGCATGGCACTCCTCGTACTCGCATGGGGCTGTAGCGCGTCAGAGCGGGACGACCCACCGCGCGCCGAGACTCAGGGATCGACCGACGCGGGCGTCCCGTCAGCTGCGACTGCCACGACGACGGGTGCTAATGACGTGACGCCGAAGACGACTGTTGTCGCCTGCCGGATCGACAACGGGCTGCCCGTGGCCGAAGTAGAGGTCACGAATACGACAGGCTTGGCCGCCGCGTTCTCGGTCGAGGTGCAGTTCGAGTCCGAGTCGACCGTCCTTGGAACGGGAACCGAGTTCACTGCCGAGCTCAAGGCCGGCCAACGCCAAAAGATCCGTATGGGCAACATGCAGGGTGACGCCGAAGCCGTCGACTCCTGCAACGTCCTCGCTGTCACAGTGCTCGATTGATAGGAGACATGATCATGGCCAGGACCAAGCTGACGCGCACGACCTGCCGGGGCTGTAAGGCCCAAGGGCACGCTACGGAGCATGCGCTGCCGGGCACGGTGACCTACGTGGTCACGAAGCTTGGCAAGGCCCCCATCGGCATGCGGATGCAAGCCTGGGGTGCAGCCGCGTCTCCGGGGCTGTCGGGCGCCGACAAGGGCGGCTACGCAATGCAAGCGGCCGCCAACCGCAGACCAGACAAAGGCAAGCTCGTTTGCGTCCGGTGCGGCAGCGACCGAATCGTCACGGAGACGATCAAAGTGTCGTCCAGCGAAGCGGTGCGCCTACTCGGCGAGTAGGCGCTGCCCCTCGGGCGTCAAGTTGCAATAGGGCGACCCTGAGGGCCGAACCGTCATGAGTGTTTCCGCAGAGTGTCCTCAGATGTCTGTGTCTTCCGGCAGGATGCGAGCGTGATCGACGAAGGCAAAGTGCTGTCCCTCAACGAGATGCGTAACCGGGTGGCTCGGTTCGTTGTGGACTACAAGGACGCGACCAGCGAGAAGTCTGACGCGCAGAACTTCTGGCGTGACTTGATGGCCTGCTACGGAGTCGACTCAGTCCGCCGCAAGGGGGTGATCTTCGAGGCACAAGCCAAGCGTGCCGACACCGGCAACTACGGCTACATCGACGTCCTCAAGCCTGGGCTGTTCCTCATCGAACATAAGTCAGCCGGCAAGCTGGTGACACCCAAGGGCGCGTCGATCTCGAACGCTGAGGAGCAAGCGAACGCGTACATCGCAGGTGGATCGATCTCGGGTGCACTTCCGCGGTATGTCCTGACGTCCGACTTCCAGTCAATCCAGGTGACCGATCTTTCACGACGGAAAGACGATCCGACCCGCACCCTTACGATCCGTACGAATGAGCTACCAGACTACGTCGAGTCGTTCCTCTTCCTGACCGCGGAAGACGACATCGAAGCCATCATTCGCGAGGACCAGGCGGACGCATCGGTCAAGGCAGCGCGCCTGATGGGCGACCTGTTTACTGCGCTGACTAAGGATGCCGACACAGAGGACGAAGACGATCCGACCAACGAAGATGAGGAAACGTACGACGCCTCGATTCTTCTTACGCGCCTACTCTTCCTCATGTTTGGCGACGACGCCGGCCTCTGGCCGCGGGCGACCTTCCACCGATTCCTTCTCGATCGTACGCAAAGCGATGGCAGCGACATGGCGGGGCAGCTCACCATGCTGTTCGAGGTTCTCGACACGCCTGAGAACAAGCGCGACAGACGCATCGACGAGTCCTTTGCTCGGTTCCCCTACGTAAACGGCGCTCTGTTCAGGCGCGACGTGATCAAGAAGATGCCGTGGTTCGACACGGACATGCGCGACGCTCTTGTCCGCGCCTGTGAGTTCGACTGGTCCCGCATTAGCCCCGCCGTGTTCGGATCGCTGTTTCAGACGGTCCACTCGCGCGAGGCCAGGCACGCGGGGGGCGAGCACTACACGTCAGAAGAGAACATCCTGAAGACGCTGCGCCCACTGTTCCTCGATGACTTGCGCAAACGACTCGACGCAGCCAACACCAAGCCTCAACTGGAGGCCCTGCACGACGAGTTCAAGCGCTTCCGCTACGTAGATCCGGCCTGTGGGTGCGGCAACTTCCTCATCGTCGCCTACCGAGAGATGCGGAATCTGGAGCTAGATCTCTTGATCAAGCTGAGGACGAAGCAAGGCGACACGCAGATGATCCTTGATCCGTCAGATCTTCTGAACGTCACTCTCGATCAGTTTACCGGGATGGAGATCAAGTGGTGGCCTGCGAAGATCGCCGAGACCGCGATGTTCCTTGTTGATCATCAATCCAATCGACAGATGGAGAAGACGCTCGGCGTTACGCCGAACAGACTCCCGATCGACATCGCCGCGAACATCCACCACGCCAACGCGCTCACGCACGACTGGGCTGAACTCCTCCCCGATGGCCCAACGGTGTGGGTGTTCGGAAACCCGCCCTTTCTCGGCCGGAAGGAGACGAGCGATGAGCAGAAGGCCGAGTTGCAGGCGGCCTGGCAGAAGCCCACTGCCCACCTGGACTACGTGACTGCTTGGCACCGTAAAGCTCTCGACTACTTCACGAACGTTGACGGTGAGTTCGCCTTCGTATCCTCGAACTCCGTCACACAGGGAGAGCAGGTTCCCGACTTGTTCCCGGACATCCGCGATGCGGGATGGCGCATCAAGTTCGGCCACCGGACGTTCTACTGGACTAACGAGTCAGCATCCAAGGAACGAGCTCACGTTCACTGCGTCATCGTCGGGTTCACTAGGGATCAGGGGGCAAAGCAGCGACTGTTCGACTATTCGGATCGCCGGACGCAGACTGAGGTCAAGGTCACCGAAGGAATCAACGGCTACTTGGCCGACGCACCGGCCGTCTACCCGGCGAGTCGCAGCAAACCGCTCTCGCCCGAACTGGCGCCGGTCAGTTTCGGATCCATGCCTCGTGACGACGGCTTCCTGCTCATCGAGCCGGACGAATACGCCGGTGTGATTGCTGACCCAGTCGCGGCGAAGTACGTTCGCAGATTCATCGGAGCGCGACAGCTGATCAACAACGAACCGCGCTGGTGTCTCTGGATGGTCGACCTGGATCCCGCCGACGTTCGCCGATCACCGGTCCTGAAGCAGCGGCTGGAAGGGGTTCGAGCGATGCGCTCAAATTCGAAAGCCGCTACCACTCGCGAGTGGGCAAAGTTGCCGCACCTGTTTGTCCAGCAGGCCCAACCGCTTGTGCCTTACATCTGTATCCCCCGACACTTCTCCGAAGGCCGTCCGTACGCAACCGTTGCGCGCTTTGAGCCTGACGTCATCGCGGGAGATTCGTGCTTCACGACTGTCGATCCGGATGGCTTCGTCTTCGCGGTGCTGTCGTCGTCAATGTTCATTGTCTGGCAGAAGACAGTCGGCGGGAGGCTCAAGTCGGATCCGCGATTCTCGAAGGAGATCGTCTGGAACACCCTCCCGCTGCCTGCTGTTAGCGCCGACGTGCGAGCTGCCGTCATCGATGCTGGTGCTGGTGTCAACGCCGCTCGAGGCCTGCGTCCTGAACGATCGTTGGCCGAGCACTACCAACCACTTGCGATGTCCAAGGAGCTTGTTGCTGCGCACAACATCTTGGACAAGGCGGTCGACAAGGCGTTCGGTGCCGGCCGCGCCCGGATGGATGAGCTGGCACGGCAGACCGTTCTGTTCGACCGATACGCAGAAATGATCGCGGCCAGCAGCTAGTCCAAGACGGTTTAGCGCGGGGATGCCCCAGCCCGGACGACGCTCGACCATCGAGCCGGGACATCGCGACGCGCATAGGGATCGGATTCCGTTCAGCCCGATCCGGGCCACAGCGTTGGGCTCTACAGATTGTCTCTACGGCGGCTGGCCAAGTCGATGACTCGCGCACCTTCCGATGACGATGTCATCCGCTCAGGTTCTTGAACCCACTGTCGCAACAGAGTCGCAGGCAATCCCAACTCTCGGCCCGCATGAACTCGGTCAGAGCCGTAGACCTCGTTCAACGCCTGGCCGAGAAGGAGGGGCTTCTCTGAGGCCACCTCGACGGGCTCGTTCTTGCGCCAACCCTGTGAGGACCACTGGATGAAGAGGCTGCGTTCGCGGTCAGTGCTGATCAAGCCCAAGTCCCGACCCCGCTTGATGATGCTCGCGACTGGCACGCCAAACTCAGCTTTGATCCCAAGATATCCCTGCAGGTTCAGAGTCTCACTGATCCGATTCGACACTGCCTCGATCGGGAGAAGCATCGCGCGAGCGAAGTGATGAGCACGCAGTTCAGCCGGATGACGTCGAGTGCGGATGGGCGCACTCAGACCTTGATCAAAGATCAGGTGGCCCAACTCATGCATGAGCGCAAAGCGCTGCTCTGCGCCGCTTAGCTCTGATATGAGTGCGACGAGGGGTCGCCCGGTCGACGAGTGCGGCATCGAAATGCCCATGTGGTCTGTGCTGCTGGGGTCGAGCCCGTCGAGGTTCGCAACGACTCCAACACCGAGATGCTCGAGCGTCCGGGTTGCATTCATGATCGGCGCACCAGGGGCGAGGCCTAGGCGATTGCGAGTCACGGTGGCGACGTGTTCGACACTTCCGCCGTGGTCGGCCGGACTGACGAAGTCGGTCGCTCGGTATCCCGATGACTCAGAGACTGCCTCGAAGATCCTGGTCGCTTCGCGGTGCAGACGCTTGACTCTGCGCTCATCGGCAACAGTCGCCTTCGAGGTCTTCCAGAACGTCTGAACGAGACTCTCGCGATCCGACGGAGGTACTTCGAAGAAGGTGGCTGGCACCTTGTAGGCCATCGTCAACTTGGTGACCAACTCGGCCGGCAGGGGGCGTTCGCCCTTCTCGATGCGGGAGAGGAACGACTGGTTGACCCCGACGCGCTCAGCTAGTCCGGTCTGGGTGAGATTGAACATCTCGCGGAGAGCCTCTAGGCGCCGGCCGCTGCGCTCGATGTCACTGCTGGTCATTGACGTCCCTCTTGAGAAAGAAGTCCTCCTCTGCGGCGTCACCGTCGAAGCGTTGGGTGGTGTGCAGCCCGCCCGTGGGGAGGATGTTGAAGAAGAAGTTGCACCCTACTGAGCGGCCAAACACACCAGCCTCGGTGGTGTGCACGATGCGGGTCTTGAAAGCGTTCAGGTCGACGTTGCCTTCATCGTCGGTTCCGTAGTCCCACGCGTGGTGCATGACGATCCGGTCTGCCCGAATGAAGGTTCCGTCCAGTTCGAACAGCGCGGGCGAGGCCCAGCGCTGGCGCCGGGTGCGCCCCGAACCGGCGGGCGGCAAACTCCCGCGGTGGACACGTCGGTTCTCCTTGATGAAGGAGAGGTCCAAGCCGAAGTCGTCGTTGCTGAAAATCAGCTGGCCCATGAGGCGGGGGTCGCCCGCGACCACCCAGCCGTCTGGCAGTGGCTGACCCTTGTAGTACTCGCGCATCTCAGCCCGCGCCGTCAGCGACCAGAGATGCGGCTGCTCCTTGAAGGAGAACCGGCTGTTGTGCTTGTTCGCGAACGCGAGAGAGTGCGCCAGGCCGTCATACAAGGGTGAGGCGAGCGGAGTGAGCTGATCGCGGAGCTCGAGAACCAGCTCCTGCGGAAGTTCGTCGGGGTGCTGCGCGGTGGTCATAATCGGCCCTTCTCGGTGGAGGTGGTCATATTATGACGCCCATTGCAAGTTTCGCAAGTGTGTTCGAGTTGCCGCACTGAAGGGTCCCCTCCGGGACAGCTCGACGACTCGGGCACGCCGGCCGGCACGGGGCCTCAGCCAGCGGATGAAAGGCGCGGCCTCTGCTTGCTCGCCCGCCGAGCAGAGGCGCAGTCCTGGCACCTCTTTTACACAGCCCACAAGGTGGCATGGACCGGGCCGATAGACGACCCCCGGCGATCTTGCGCGTTCGATTCGCGTTCTGACCTGCGACTTTGGGCCCGATAGGATCGCGCTGGCACCAGTGGCGGGTGGTCTATCGGAACCGTCGGCCTCGTTCACACCGAAGAGGTCACTGGTTCGAACCCAGTATCGCCCACCCAGCACCACCACCCAGTACCACCACCCAGCACCACGCAGGAGCCGCGCCGAAGAGCGCGGCTCTCGCCGTTTTCCTGCGCTACGACGCCCGGCGGGCCTACAACGGACCCATGAAGCGACTTCTCGTGGTCCTCCTCGGCCTCGCCGCCGCCCTGGCGGCCCTCACCGCGGTGCCGACGGCATCCAGCGCCGGTGCTCCAGCCGGCTCATCAGCACGGGCGGCCCAGGCCGCTCCCGCGCCCATCACGGGGCGCCTCGTCTACGACTTCGACGACGTGCGCCCCGCGGCCGGCGTACGGATCGAGCTCCGCTCCGGTCCGGGCGGCACGATCATCGGCTCGACGACCACCGACAGCGAGGGCCGGTTCTCGGTCGTGCGCACCGGGCCCCTGCCGGCCGGCGGCTCCTACGTCCGGGTGGTCGGCAACAACTGGGTCCAGGGCGGCATCGTGGGCGGCAACAGCAGCCCCCGGTACGTGGAGGCGAACTTCTCCTTCGCCCGTCGCTATGCGGACGGCACGGCACTCGGCCGGGTGTGGGCGTTGCCGTCCTTCGTGCGTGGCCAGGTCGTCGACGCGGCCACCCTCGCGCCGGTCGCCGGCGCCCGGGTCAACCTGCGCCGCGCCGTCGACAACGTCCGGGTCGGCACGGTGCTGACGGCGTCCAACGGCACCTTCCGGATCTACCCGGTCGACGGCGAGGACTTCAACCTCCAGGTCAACGGCCTCGCGGTCGGCCACGAGCTCGGCTACCGCGCCTGCAACGCCCAGCTGGTGCCGACGATCGGTGAGGCGTGCGGCGCGCCGATCGGCTACATCGGCCGCGTGTACGCCGACGCCCTCTAGAGCGCCTGGCGCAGCCGCTGGGCGATGGTCGGCCCGGTGGGAGCCGGCGGCGCACCCTCGGCGAGGAGGCCGAGGTGCGTCGCCACGGCGCGGGCCGCGTGGGTGCCCATGTGGTTGAGCCCTGCCTGCGCGTAGTGCAGCGGGTCGCGCATCCAGCCGCGCGCGGGGAAGAGGTCGCACTGGGTGTAGGTCATCGTGAAGCCCTCGCCGAGGCAGACCGCGTCCTGGGCAGCCCGCACGGCGGCGTACCCGTCCCGGTAGCCGCTGCGGTCGCCGAGGCGCAGCACGAAGACCTCGCCGGGCAGCACCGCCCCGGCGAGCCACGCGCCGAGGGCGCGCAGCGCGTCCGTGTACGCCGCCCGCAGCCCGCCGACGTCCGGGTACTGCTGGGCGTCCTGCTCGCCCTGGTGCCACACGACGCCACGCCACACCGGCTCCCAGCCGGCGTCCGCGAGGTCGCTCAGGGCGCCGTTGAAGCGCGCCGCGGCGGCCTCGCGCAGGGTCGAGGAGCGAGGCGAACAGCGCACGGCGTGCTGTCCCCATGGCCGGTGAGGCTAGGGGCGCCGGTCCCGCGCCGTGCCGGAACGCCGGACATTTTGCCTTCGCGAGGCGTGATCCGGACGACACTGGCTAGGCTCCGGCCGACGTGACCGATCGGGAGGGTTGACCCATGGGGTGGTGGCGCGATCGCCGCAACCGGCGGAGCCGGAGGAAGCGCGGACGCGACTGCGCGGACGGCGCGTGCGACGTCGCGGAGTGCGCCGACTGCAGCCCGTTCCTGCTCGGGCTCGTGCTGGCGACGCTGGCCGGCTACCGCACCACGCCGCCCGTGGCGGGCGCGCGGGGGACCACCGGGACGCTGCTGCGCCTCATCCGGTCCTACCAGGTCAACGTCTCCGCGCACCGGCCCGCGGTCTGCAACCTGACGCCCACCTGCTCCCACCACGCCTTCGCGGCCGTGCAGGAGCGTGGCCCCGCGGCCCTTCCCGAGGTACGCCGCCGGCTCCGCCGCTGCGCCGAGGCGGGCCGCGCACGCCGCGCCGCCGCCGGCTCGGACCGGGGCCCGGACCGGGGCGGAGATCGGGGCGCGGAGAGGGGCTGAGCCCGACGGGGGTCCCGGCGCGGGAATCGGCTGCGTGCCGGCCCGCGGCGGCCGATACGATCGACGTACGTCCGCAACCGTGCGGTCCGCCTCTCCAGAAGGAGCTCCTCCGTGTCCGACATCAAGGTCGTCGTAGTGTCCGCCGATGCGCGCCGGGACTCGACGGTCACCACGGGCACGAAGGCCTGGGAGCTGTTCCGCGACGACGCCGACGTGATCGCCGCGCGTGTCGGTGGCCAGCTCAAGGACCTCTCCTACGAGCTCGCCGACGGTGACGAGGTCGAGGGCGTGGCCATCGGGAGCCCCGACGGGCTCGACATCCTGCGCCACTCGACCGCGCACGTGCTGGCCCAGGCGGTGCAGCAGCTCTACCCCGAGGCCAAGCTCGGCATCGGCCCGCCGATCCAGGACGGCTTCTACTACGACTTCGACGTGCCGGTGCCCTTCGTGCCCGAGGACCTCGCGAAGCTCGAGAGCGCGATGCGCAAGATCGTCAAGGAGAACCAGCGCTTCGACCGCCGGGTCACCACCGACGAGGACGCGCTGGTCGAGCTCGCCGACGAGCCCTACAAGGTCGAGCTGATCGGCCTCAAGGGATCGGCCGCGGACGCCGCGGAGGGTGCCTCCGCCGAGGTCGGCGCGGGCGAGCTGACCATCTACGACAACATCAACCGCAAGGGCGAGGTCGCCTGGAAGGACCTCTGCCGTGGGCCGCACCTGCCCACCACCAAGCGGATCCCGGCGTTCAAGCTGATGCGCAGCGCGGCGGCGTACTGGCGCGGCGACGAGAAGAACAAGCAGCTCCAGCGCATCTACGGCACCGCCTGGCCGAGCAAGGAGGAGCTCGACGAGCACCTCCACCGGCTCGAGGAGGCCGAGCGGCGCGACCACCGCAAGCTCGGGCGCGAGCTCGACCTGTTCTCCTTCCCCGACGAGATCGGCTCCGGCCTGCCGGTGTTCCACCCCAAGGGCGGCGTCATCAAGCGGGAGATGGAGGACTACGTCCGCCAGCGCCACATCGAGGAGGGCTTCTCCTACGTCGGCACCCCGCACATCACCAAGGACGGGCTGTTCCACACCTCGGGGCACCTGCCGTACTACGCCGACACCATGTTCCCGCCGATGGAGTTCGAGGGCACGAACTACCAGCTGAAGGCGATGAACTGCCCGATGCACAACCTGATCTTCAGCAGCCGCGGGCGCTCCTACCGCGAGCTGCCGCTGCGCCTGTTCGAGTTCGGCAGCGTCTACCGCTACGAGAAGTCGGGCGTGATCCACGGCCTGACCCGCGTGCGCGGCTTCGCGCAGGACGACTCGCACTCCTACTGCACCCCCGAGCAGGCGCCGGCCGAGGTCAAGCACCTCCTGGGCTTCATGCTCGGCGTGCTCAAGGACTTCGGGCTCGACGACTTCTACCTCGAGCTCTCGACCCGCGACGACTCCAAGCCCGACAAGTTCGTCGGCTCCGACGAGGACTGGGCGACCGCCACGAAGGTGCTCGAGGACGTCGCGGCCGAGACCGGTCTCCAGCTCGTGCCGGACCCGGGCGGCGCCGCCTTCTACGGGCCGAAGATCTCGGTCCAGGCCAAGGACGCCATCGGCCGCACCTGGCAGATGGGCACGGTGCAGTACGACTTCAACCAGCCGGCCCGCTTCGGTCTCGAGTACACCTCGTCCGACGGCTCGAAGCAGCAGCCGGTGATGATCCACTCGGCGAAGTTCGGCTCGATCGAGCGCTTCCTCGGTGTCCTCGTCGAGCACTACGCCGGCGCCTTCCCTCCGTGGCTCGCGCCGGTGCAGGTCGTCGGCATCCCGGTGGCCGACGCGTTCACCGACTACCTCTACGACGTCACCGACCAGCTCAAGGCGCGGGGCATCCGGGTCGAGGTCGACGAGTCGGACGACCGGTTCCAGAAGAAGATCCGCAACGCCCAGCTGCAGAAGATCCCGTTCATGCTCATCGCCGGTGGCGAGGACGTCGAGAAGGGCGCGGTCAGCTTCCGCTACCGCGACGGCCGGCAGGACAACGGCGTCCCGATCGCCGAGGCGATCGAGCGCGTGGTCGCCGCCGTGGAGAGCCGGGAGCAAGTCTGACCATGGGACGCAGGGGGCCGGCGGTCGTCGTACTCACGGCGCTGCTGCCTGCCCTCGTGGCCTGCGGCGGCTCGGACAAGCCGTCCGGTGCGCCGCCGCGCCCGCCCGTGTCGACGACGGCCACGGCCAGCCCCAGCGACAGCGGCAAGCCCGGGGGAGACGCGGGTGACCCCGGTGCCGACGCCAGCGACCTGGCGAAGGCGGCGGAGGACCTCGCCCGCGAGGGCAGCCAGCCCACGAGCGACATCGCGCCGCGCGACGGCGAGGTGCTCGGTGGCGACGTGAGCTGGCCCCAGTGCCCGAAGGGGACCGGCATCCCCCAGAAGCAGGGCAAGGGGCTCCCGATGCCCCTGCCGACGGCCGAGTACGTCGTCCTGGGGCTCACCAACGGGCCGGGCTTCACGCCCAACCCGTGCCTGGCCGACCAGGTGCAGTGGGCGAAGGACAACGACGTCCTGGTCGCCGTCTACGCCGTGTCGTCGTACCCGAGCGCCGCGACGTTGAGGGACGAGGGCGCCAACGGCCCCTACGACGCCTCGACGACGATCGGACAGCTCAAGAACGTCGGCTACGCCCAGGCCCGCTTCAACATCGGCACCATGGCCACCGTCGGGCTGCTCAGCCCGATCGTGTGGATCGACGTCGAGCCCGTGCCCGACTTCGAGTGGAGCGGCAACCTGCGCGCCAACGCCGCCGTCATCGAGGGAGTCGCCCGCGGCTACGTCGACGCCGGCTTCCGGATCGGGGTCTACTCGACGCCGAGCCTCTACGAGCGGGTCGTCGGCGACTTCGACCTCGGCGGCGTGCCCGAGTGGCGCGCGGCGGGCCAGACGTCGAAGGCGGAGGCACTCAACAGGTGCGGCGACGACTGGTCGATCCAGGGCGGCACGGCCGTGATGGGACAGTGGGTCGCCTTGCAGCGTGACCAGAACGTCACGTGCCCCGGCGTCGCCGCCGACCTCGGCCAGTGGTTCCACCGCTTCACGTGAGAGGGTTTCGCAATGAGCTCGGAGAGTGGTGAGCTGCTCGACGGACGCCGTCGGCGCTGGCAGGAGCACAACCAGGTACGCCGCCAGGTGATCATCGACGCCGCGATCGCGGTGCTCGAACGCCAGGCCCCCGGCGAGGACTTCCAGGTGCAGGACGTCGCCGACGAGGCGAAGATGAGCCGCACGGTCATCTACCGCCACTTCAGCGACCGCTCGGACCTCGACCGCGCCGTGCAGACCGAGATCTGCGAGAACATCGGCGCCCAGATGCTCCCCGCGCTGTCCTACGACGGCACGCCGGACCAGATCATCCACCGCATCGTCGGCGGCTTCGTCCGCTGGGCCGAGGCGCACCCGTCGCTCTACTGGTTCGGCGAGCGCGACCTCACCCAGTGGGGCCCGAGCCCGCTCAGCCAGGCGGTCCAGCAGGTCGCCGAGGGCATCGAGGGCATCATGACGATCGTCGTGGCGGCCCTCGGCGTCGAGCTCTCCGAGGACGACCGCGCCGCCCTCGACCCGTGGGTGTTCGGCATGATCGGCGCGGTCTTCGCCGCCGTGCGGCGCTGGCTCGAGCGCGACGTGCGCGAGCCGAGCACCGAGGCGACGATCAACATCCTGTCGGAGTCGATCTGGCTGCAGATCAACGGCATGGCGCTGTCGCGCGGGCTCAACCTGCCGGACCTGCCCGTCGCCGACCTGCTGCAGATGCTCTCGCACTCGACCTCGTCCGACGACCAGTGACGGCAGTGAGGAACGGGAACCACGTGGCCGACCCCGACGGGCTCGAGCGGCTGTGGACGCCGCACCGCATGTCCTACGTGCGCGGCGAGGAGGACGTCGAGCCGCCGGCCCACGCCGAGCCCCGCCCGGCCTGCCCCTTCTGCCGGATCACCCGTGACCCGGCGACGTCGACCGACGACGCCCTGGTCGTCGTACGCGGGGAGGCGGCGTACGCCGTGCTCAACCTCTACCCGTACAACCCGGGCCACCTGATGGTGCTGCCCTACCGCCACGTCGCCGACTACACCGACCTCGACGACGCCGAGACCGACGAGGTCGCGGCGCTGACGAAGGCCGCACTGCGCACGATCCGGGTCGTCTCGCAGCCGCACGCGTTCAACGTCGGGCTCAACCTCGGGGGAGCGGCCGGCGGCTCGCTGTCCGGTCACCTGCACCAGCACGTCGTGCCGCGCTGGTCGGGCGACGCCAACTTCATGACCGTGATCGCGGGCACCAAGACCCTGCCGCAGCTGCTCGGGGACACCCGCGATCTGCTCGCCGAGCACTGGCAGGGGTAGGTTTCGCGCCGTGTTGGAGCGCTTCAAGGAGTTCTGGGCCGGGACCGTGCTGCACCCGTTCGTGCGGCTGTTCATCCGGATGGGCATCAGTCCCGACGCGGTCACCCTCGTCGGCACGCTCGGCGTCAGCGCCGGCGCGCTGATCTTCTTCCCGCAGGGTGAGCTGCTCATCGGCGTCCTGTTCATCACGGCGTTCGTGTTCAGCGACCTGATCGACGGGCGGATGGCCCGCGAGATGGGCCGGGTGTCGAAGTTCGGCGCCTTCTGGGACTCGACCCTCGACCGGATCGGCGACGGCGCGATCTTCGGTGGTCTCGCGCTCTACTTCGCCGGCACGGGCAAGGACCAGGGCGACAGCTACCTCTACCTCTGCGTGACCCTGTGGTGCCTGGTCATGGGCTCGGTGACGTCGTACGCCCGGGCTCGCGCCGAGTCGCTCGGCATGGACGCCAAGGGTGGCATCGCCGAGCGCGCCGACCGCCTCGTCTCGATCCTGGTGATGACCGGCCTCGGCGCCCTCCTCGACCTGCCGATCCTCATGTACGTCACCCTCTGGGCGCTCGCCGCGGCCAGCACCTACACGGTGGTCTTCCGGGTCCTGAAGGTGCGCCGCCAGGCCCTCGCGGCGGAGGCGGCGACCGAGCCGCCCACGGGGGAGCCCCAGGCGTAGTCCCGGCGGCCCGCGGCCGTACGATTGGTGCCATGAGCGAGCAGGCAGAGCCCACTTCTGGGCAGGGCACCACCCGGGTCAAGCGCGGCATGGCCGAGATGCTCAAGGGTGGGGTCATCATGGACGTCGTCACCCCGGAGCAGGCGAAGATCGCGGAGGACGCCGGCGCGGTCGCGGTGATGGCGCTCGAGCGTGTGCCCGCCGACATCCGCGCCCAGGGTGGGGTGTCCCGGATGAGCGACCCCGACATGATCGACGGGATCATCGAGGCGGTCTCGATCCCGGTGATGGCCAAGGCCCGGATCGGTCACTTCGCCGAGGCGCAGGTGCTGCAGTCGCTGGGTGTGGACTACATCGACGAGTCCGAGGTGCTGACCCCGGCCGACTATGCCAACCACATCGACAAGTGGGCCTTCACGGTCCCGTTCGTGTGTGGTGCGACCAACCTGGGTGAGGCGCTGCGGCGGATCACCGAGGGTGCGGCGATGATCCGGTCGAAGGGCGAGGCCGGCACCGGTGACGTCTCCAACGCGGTGACGCACATGCGCACGATCCGTGCGGAGCTGCGCCGGCTGACGGTGCTGTCCGACGACGAGCTGTACGTCGCGGCGAAGGAGCTGCAGGCGCCGTACGAGCTGGTCGTGGAGGTGGCCCGGAGCGGGAAGCTGCCGGTGGTGCTGTTCACCGCTGGTGGGATCGCGACGCCGGCGGATGCGGCGATGATGATGCAGCTGGGTGCCGAGGGTGTGTTCGTCGGCTCGGGGATCTTCAAGTCGGGCAACCCGGCGCAGCGCGCCGAGGCGATCGTGAAGGCGACGACCTTCTTCGACGACCCGGACGTGGTCGCGAAGGTCTCGCGTGGTCTGGGTGAGGCGATGGTCGGGATCAACGTCGACGAGCTGCCCCAGCCCCACCGCCTCGCCGAGCGCGGCTGGTGACTCCTCGCTGAACCACGCGGGCAACCACCCGCATGACCCATCGGAGCCATGGTCCTGACACGTCAGGACCATGGCTCCGATTTATTTACCGGGCCAATGTCCCGGTTTCCCCGCGCCTGCATGACCGTCCGTGATTGCCTTCGTTTCGGATTCCGAGGCGCTCCCGCGTCGGAAAAAGTCAATCCCTCACAACTGAGAGCCAGACCTGGGGACAACGCAGGCATGGGGACTGGAGAACCAATGAAGAAGACGACGAAGGGCGCACTCGCCGCCGGCGGCGCGGCCGTGCTGCTCATGGGTGGCGCCGGGACGCTCGCGTTCTGGACCGCCGACGCTGACGTCGAGGGCATCGCTGCGACCGCGGGCGAGCTCAAGATCATCAACGACACGTGCGCGGACGCCGACTGGGTGTTCGACAGCGGCGAGGACGAGGCCAGCAAGGTCTGGGAGGCCGGCGACCTCATCGTCCCCGGCGACACCCTCACGAAGACCTGCTCGTTCGAGGTCCAGGCGACCGGTGAGCACCTGCGCGCCAACCTCGACGTCACGGACCCGACCCGTGGCGGTTCGCTGACGGGCACGAACCTGACCATCGACGACTCGTTCCAGATCGACGGGACCGACGTGGCCGACGGCGTCATCACCGAGGCCAACGACGGCGACGTCGTCGACGCGTCGATCACCATCACCTTCCTGGGCACCGCGGGCAACGGCACGCAGACCCAGAACGTGACGCTGAGCGACTTCGGCTTCTCGCTGACCCAGGTCCACAGCTGATCGCTCCCGGCGATCACGGCGTCTGACGGGTGGCACCCACGGCACGAGCGACGCTCGGTTGGCTCTGGCAGGTCGTGCTGTGGGTGGTGATCCTCGGTGTGGTCGTCATCCTGGCGGCCGCGGTCCTCGTGCCGCGGCTCGCCGGGGCGACGCCGTACACGGTGCTCACCGGCTCGATGGAGCCGACCTACCCGCCGGGCACGCTGGTGGTGGTCAAGCCCGTCGACATGGACGAGATCGCCGTCGGCGACGTGATCACCTACCAGCTCGAGTCCGGCAAGGCGACCGTCGTCACCCACCGGGTGGTCGGGGTCAGCAACCGGTTCGACGGAACGACGCAGCTGATCACGCAGGGCGACGCCAACGACGACCCGGACCCGCTCCCGGTCGCCGAGGTCCAGGTCAGGGGCCGGCTGTGGTACTCGGCGCCGTACCTCGGACGACTCAACAACGTGCTGTCGGGCCAGGAGCGTCAGTGGGCCGTCTTCGGCGTCTCGGCGGCGCTCATCGGCTACGCAGCCTTCATGTTCGTCACGGCACTCCGTGACCGCCGGCGGGTGAAGAGGGAGTCGCCGGAGCCGGTCACTGAGGGGTCGACGGATCCGGCAGCACCAGCAACGTCAGCAGCACCAGCACGACCCGCAGCACTCGCACCACCTGGGAAGAACCGCCGGCCCGCGCCGGCGTTGGCGGCAGGAATCCTCCTGCTGGCCGTCGTGGTCCTGGTCCGCACCGGGACCCGCAGAAGAGCAACAGGAAGGGCTTCATCGTGATCCGGCGTCTCGTCGCACCGATCGTGTCCGTCGCCATCGCGACGGTCACGCTGGCTGCCGCGCCGGCGCACGCCGACGACGAGATCGGGTTGAGCCGCGACGGCGTCAGCTGGAGCACCGAGCTCACCGCGCCGCTCTTCGAGCCGTCGTTCCGGTTCGTCCCGGGCGACCAGGAGGTCCGCTCGTTCCGGGTCCGCAACGACGGCCCCTCCGCCGGCGTGCTCACGGTCGACGTGGTCGCGAACGACCCCGACCTGCTGCTCGCCGACGACGACTTCACGCTCGAGGCACGGATCGGCAACGGTGCCTGGCTCCCGGTCGAGGCCGGCACGACGCGGGCCGCGACCGAGCTCGAGGTGGCCGAGGGCGCCCAGACGCGAGTCTCCGTGCGTGCGACCTTCGACTGGGACTCCACCCGCCAGGTCGACTCCGTCCCGTTCCGGATCAGGCTCACCCTCTCCGAGGACGGCGACGTCGGAGGTGTCGACGAGGGCGACGGCGACGGGTCCGGCTCCGGTGACGGTGACGACGGCCAGGTGGGCGGCGTGCAGGACGGCCTGCCGGGCACCGGTTCCGCCGTCGCGCCCGGCCTCCTGTGGCTCGCGGCCGCGCTCGTCGGCACCGGTCTCGCACTGGTCCGACGCCGCGACCGCCGCGACCGTGACGAGGAGGTGGTCACCGATGGACAGGCCTGATCCCCGGCACCGTGCGCAGCGCGCCCGCTGGTTCGGCCGCGGTCGCACCCGGGCCCTGCTGTCGGCGGGCCTGCTGCTCGGCGCGGGTGCCGTCGCCACCTCGGCGTACTGGCACAACGCGGCGACGGTGGAGGGCGTGGCCGTGCAGGCCGGCGCCGTCCACATCGACCTCGCCACGAACAACAAGGTGAAGCCCGAGACCTACGTGTGGAGCGACCTCTCCGGCAGCATCCCGGCCTCTGGCGGCTCGGTGGCCAAGGTCCTCCGGGTCCGCAACAACAGCACCGGGCGGCTCACCTTCGGGTACACCGTCTCGGCGACCGCCACGGGCACGCTCGGTGCCGCGCTCAAGGTCACCGTGCGCAAGGGAGGAACCGTGAGCGGCTCGACGTGCACCGGCGGGACCGTCGTCGGCACCGCCAACGCGAACCTCAACGGCTACAGCGCCCCCGGTGGCAACCTCGCCGCGACGTCCGTGACCCCGTACCACGACCTTTGCGTGCAGGTGACGCTCCCGTCCGGTTCCGGCGTCGGCGGCTTCCAGTCGTCCAATGTCGCGTTCACCTTCGCGGCGACGCAGGTGATCGCATGACCCGGGTGGCGCGCTGGGGCCGGGAGGCCGTGCTGTGGACGGGCGGCGTGCTGGGCGCCCTCTGCCTGGCCGGCTTCGTCGCCGGGTGGCTCTTCCACGTCACTCCGCTCGTCTTCGTCTCCGGGTCGATGAGCCCCTCCTACGAGGCCGGTGCGCTGGGCGTCGCCCGGGAGGTCCCTGCCGCGGACATCTCGGTCGGGGACGTCGTCAGCGTGGTGGACGCCCAGGGCCACCGGGTCACCCACCGGGTCGTGGCGGCGGTGCCGTCGGGCGACGGCGTCGCGCTGACCCTGCAGGGCGACACCAACAACGTGCCGGACGCCGAGACCTACGTCGTGGACGCGGCCGATCGCGTCGCCTTCGGGATCCCGTACGCCGGCCGCGTGCTCAGCGCCGCCTCCAGCCCTGCCGGGCTGCTGGCCGCGGGGCTGCTCGTGGCGGCTGCCGCCCTCCTCGGGTTCGGCCACCGCGGCGGCGGCGCCCGGCGTCGTACGACGGGCGCCAGGCGGCTGGTCGTGCCCGCCGGTCTCGCTTCGGTCCTCGCCGTCGGCGGCGTCGTCGGTGTGACCGGCGGTGGTCCGTGGGCCTTCACGTCGGCGGTGTGGACGGACACCGCGACAGCGACCGCGACGATCACGACGCCTGACACGACGCCCCCGGTGCTGACGAGCCCGGCGCCCAGCAACGGCGCGACGGGTACGAACTGGGCAGCGCTCTCGTGCTCGTCGAGCGCCAACCAGGTCTGCGTCAACGCGACCGACACGGCCGGCTCCGGCGTGAGCGCCGTGGCGGTGAAGCTGGTACGCACCAGCGGCACCGTCCAGTGCTGGGACGGCTCGGCCTTCGTCAACGGCACCGCGTGCGCGGCCCAGCCGATGACCGTCGTGTCGGGAGCGCAGTACCGCTCCAGCGGGCTCACGGCGGCGCTCATGGTCAACGGGACCTACCAGGCGACGTACTCGGCCTCCGACGTCGCCGGCAACACGGCCACGCCGCTGGTCACCACGTTCACGGTGGCGGCGCCGGTGCCGGTGACGCCGGTCATCACCGGCTGCACGACCATCAACGGCAACAACCCCTACAACCTGACGTGGACCTGGTCCGGCTCGGGCAACCCCGACTCGTTCAAGCTCTACTACGGCGGTGGTGGCAGCTTCCGCACCCCGACCACCTTCGCGGGGACGGCGCGCAGCGGCCAGACGCAGTCGATCAACAACGAGGCCGGGACCTTCCGACTGGTCGCCGTCACCGGGGGCGTGGAGTCGACGCTGTCGAACGCCGCCAACTACTCCGGCAACGGCAACAAGAACTGCTCGGTGTCCTGAGTCCTCAGCCGGGCGGCGGCGCGGCCGATGAAGGGGCATGACCACTGCCCGTTCCCGCGACCGTCGCCGCAGCCTCGCGCTCGTCGGTGCCGGCGCGATCGCCGCGGTCCTCCTGGTCCTCGGCGTGAGCGGCACGCTGGCCAGTTGGACCCGCGCGATCATCACCAACGACACCAACACCCTCGAGGCGGCGCAGGCGCTGGTCCTCGAGGAGACCGGACCCAACAGCGCGGTGTGCACGTCCACCGACGGCGGTGGGTCCGCCAACACGTACACCTGCTCGACCATCGACAAGTACGGCGGCACCGCGACGCCGCTGGAGCCGGGCGACCACCAGTCGGTGACCGTCACGCTCACGAACACCGGCACGGGCAGCGGCCCGCTCGCGCTGGGACCCGGCGCCTGCGCGACGTCCGGGGGGAGCCCGACCGCGACGGCGAGCATCTGCGACGTCGCGCTCGTCACGGTCGTCTGCACGGCACCCAGCGCGCTCGACACCACCGGGGCCCCCGTCGTGCTCTCGGCCTTCGGCGACCAGGCCGTCGTCGCCAGCCTCGACGCGGGGGACTCGACGGACTGCACCTTCGACGTCTCGCTGCCCGCGTCCGCGTCGCCGCAGGTCTCGGGGCAGACCGCGACGCAGCCGCTGGTCTGGACGCTGGGGTGATGGCGCCGTGGCGCCGACGCACCGCCACGCCGCACGGCGCCGGTGGCCGCGCCCGGGCCCGCGTGGCCTCCTCGCCGGCGCCTGCGCGACCGCGGCCGCGCTGCTGACCCTCGGCGTCAACGGCACCCTCTCGGACTGGACGAGCGCGGTGCTGACCAATGGCACCAACACGGTCGCGACCACGACCGCGGTGATCCTCCAGGAGGTCGGCCCCGACGGCACCGCGGGTCACGTCACGCAGACCTGCCGGTCCAGCGACGGCGCGGCCAACTCGGCGACCTGCACGACGATCAACAAGTACGGCGGCACGACCTCGCCCCTCGCGCCCGGCGGCAGTCAGGTGAGCGACGTGGTGTTCACCAACCTCGGCGCGGCCAACGCGTCGAGCTTCGTGCTGACCCCGGGCACGTGCGCGTCCAGCCCGTCGAGCGGCACGCCGACACCCAACAACCTGTGCACCACCGACCTCACGGTGGCGGTCAGCTGCTCGAGCGGGTCGTCGTACTCGGCGGGCGCGGCCTGGACCGACCTCGTGTACGCCGCCGGCTCGGCAGCCAGCATGCCGACGCTGACCCACACGCCGGGCCTGGCGTCCGGCGCCTCGGCGACCTGCCGGATCACGGTCGCGCTGCCCGGGGGCGCATCCGTGCTCGACCAGGGCGTCACGGTCAGCCAGCCGCTGAGCTGGACGCTGAACAAATGACGCGGCCGGGCCGCTGGACCGTCGCGGTGGCGGCGCTGGCGCTGCTCGGCCTCGCCACGGGGACGTCCGGGACCCTGTCCGGCTGGACGTCGGCGGTGGTCGCCAACAGCACGGACACCGCCGCCTCCGGAACCCTCGCCGTGACGCATGCCCACACCGGTGGGCCCTGCGTCGGCGGGCCGCGCACGGCCACGGTCGCGTGTCCGGGCTCCCTGGCGCCCTCGTCCGGAGCGCCCGCGAGCGCGGGGGACACGATCACCAACGACAGCGGCCGTGCGATCACCCAGAGCCTGGCCACCGCCTCGTGCGGCCCGGTCCGCTTCGCCAACACCCAGCAGGCGGGCGACCCGCTCCTGGCGCGCAACGCGGTCGCCTTACAGCGGGCCGACCCGTGGGGCAGCACGTCCTCGGCACAGTTCTCCGGATCGGGCTACGCCACCGACATCGTCGGCACCAACGGCTCGGGCCTGCTCGGCCTGCTGTCCAACAACTACTCGCTGGGCGTCTGGTTCAACGCGTCCGACGCCCAGGGCGGTGGGCTGCTCAGCCTCAGCAGCAGCCTGTCCAACGGCAGCGGCGCGGCCAACCCGGCGCTCTGGCTCGACCAGAACGGCAAGGTCCGCTACGCGGTGTCGAGCACGCTCGGCACCACCCAGGGGGCCAGCTCGTCGTCGTACTCGTCGGGCTGGCACCTCGCGGTCCTCACCGTCTCCAAGGCGGTCCTCGGCGTGACCATGACGATCACCCTGTACGTCGACGGCAACGTCCAGGCGTCGAGCACCGTGCTGGCCCTGCTGACCGGCACCAGCGGCTACTGGCACCTCGGCTGGTCGGACTTCACCGGCCTGACCGCGCCTCCGTCGTCGTCCTTCCACGGGCGCCTGTCCGGCGCGTTCGTCAACCAGTCGACCGCGCTGTCGGCCGGCACCGTCGGCACGCTGTACGCCGCCGCCAGCGCCACTGCCTACCGCACGTCCCTGGCCGGCACGGGCGGGACGGCGTCGATCTGGATGCTGGGCGACGACGGCCTGACGACGTACACGGGGACGCTGCCGGGAGCGATGGCCGACCCGTGCAGCCAGGTGCTGGCGACCCTGGCCTTCACCAACCCGGCAGCCACTGTCGGGCCGATGACCCTGACCGCGCTCGTGGCGCCCGCGTCGAACCCCCGCACGGTCGCGGCGCCGGCGGCGGGGCAGGCGCAGTCCCTGACCACGAGCTCCGCGCGCGGGCCGGGCTACAGCACCGACATCACCGGCCTGCGCCTGCTGGTCCCGCTGACCTTCACCTACGGCACCAGCCCGGCGACGAGCTGGACCATGGCGATGCAGTGGACCTCCGACCCGGCCATGGTGTTCCTCGCATGAGCCGGCGCCGGGCCGTGGTCGCCCTGCAGTGGACCCTCCTCGCCGTGCTGGTCGCGGCCACCGCCGCCGCGGGCGCGTGGCGGGCGGGCGGTGGGCACTGGGAGCGGGTGGAGACGGCCTCGATGGGGACCGTCGCGCCGGTGAACTCGCTGCTGTGGGTCGAGCCCGTGGACATCGGCTCCCTGCACGTCGGCGACTTCGTGACCTTCCACCCGCCGGGCGGCGACGTCACCTACAGCCACCGGGTCGCCGTCATCCACGCGGACGGCAGCATCGGCACCCAGGGGGCGATCACCGCACCCGACCCGTGGCGGATCACCCAGGCGGACCTCGTCGGCGAGGTGGTGTGGACGTGGCCGGGCGTCGGCTGGCTCGTCGTCGCGGCGCCCCTGCTGCTCGTCGGCGGCCTCGTCCTGGCCGCCGTCGCGTGGCTGGTCCGGTCGCCGACCTGGCGCACGCCCGTCCTGGTCGTCGGGGGAGCGGTGCTGCTCTGCGTGGCGATCGTCGTCCACCGGCCCTTCATGCGGGCCCAGGAGCTCGGGTTCGCCGAGGTCGACGGCGGGGCGCGGGCGACGTACGTCTCGACCGGGCTGGCCCCCGTCCGACTCCAGGCGCACCGCGGCGCGCACGTCGACCTGACGGACGGCGAGGTCGGCTCGGTGCTGATCACCCACCGCGACGACGACGGCCGATACGGCATCACGATGCACCCGCGCGTGCCGCTGTGGTGGTGGGCCCTGCTGGTGCTCGCCTGCTTCCTGCCCGCGCTCTGGAGCGTGGTGGCGGGACCGGCCGGACGGCCGCCGCCGGGACGCGACGACCACCGCCCTAGGATCGGTGCCCATGCCGTCGATCGGAGTCTTCGCCCTGCAGGGCGACGTCCGCGAACACCTGCACGCCCTGACCGCGTTGGGCGCCGACGCCTTCCCCGTACGCCGCCCCGCCGAGCTCGAGCGTTGTGACGGGCTGGTCCTCCCGGGCGGCGAGTCGACGACGATGGCCAAGCTGGCCCGCACGTTCGAGCTGCTCGACCCGCTCCGCGAGCGCGTCGCGGGCGGCATGCCGACCTTCGGCACCTGCGCGGGGATGATCCTGCTCGCCGACCGCATCGAGGGCGGGACGGTCGGGCAGGAGACGATCGGCGGCCTCGACGTGACCGTCCGGCGCAACGCCTTCGGGCGCCAGGTCGACTCGTTCGAGGCCGACCTCGACTTCACCGGCCTCGACGCGCCGGTGCACGCCGTGTTCATCCGTGCGCCGTGGGTGGAGGCGGCCGGACCGGCCGTCGAGGTGCTCGCCGAGGCGCACGGGCACCCGGTCGCCGTACGCCAGGGGCACCTGCTCGCCACGTCCTTCCACCCCGAGGTGGACGGGGACGGCCGGGTGCACCGCGTCTTCCTGGAGATGGTCGCCGGATAGACTCGCACGGCTGTTCCGGCGGTGCCGGGCAGCAGGGAAGTCGTCGAGGTAGAAGAGGGACGGAAATGTCTGGCCACTCCAAGTGGGCAACCACGAAGCACAAGAAGGCCGCGATCGACGCCAAGCGCGGCAAGCTCTTCGCGAAGCTGATCAAGAACATCGAGATCGCCGCGAAGATGGGTGGCCCCGACCCGTCCGGCAACCCGACCCTGTTCGACGCCATCCAGAAGGCGAAGAAGCAGTCGGTCCCCAACAAGAACATCGACTCGGCCGTGAAGCGCGGCGGCGGCCTCGAGGGTGGCGGCGTCGACTACGAGACGATCATGTACGAGGTCTACGGCCCGCAGGGCGTCGCGCTCCTCGTCGAGTGCCTCACCGACAACCGCAACCGCGCCGCGATGGAGGTCCGCACCGCGGTCACCCGCAACGGCGGCACCATGGCCGACCCCGGCTCGGTCTCGCGCCTGTTCACGCGCAAGGGCGTCGTCGTCGTCGCCAAGGCCCAGGAGGGCAAGGAGATCTCCGAGGACGACATCCTCGAGGCCACCCTCGACGCGGGAGCGGAGGAGGTCAACGACCTCGGCGACAGCTTCGAGGTCCAGTCCGAGGCGACCGACGTCGTCGCGGTCCGCTCGGCGCTGCAGGAGGCCGGCATCGACTACGACTCCGCCGAGGTCCAGTTCGTCGCCTCGATGGACATCCCCGTCGCCGACCCGACGGCGGCCGGGAAGGTCTTCAAGCTCGTCGACGCGGTCGACGACCTCGACGACGTCCAGAACGTCTTCTCCAACGCCGACATCCCGGACGAGGTCCTCGACCAGATCGAGGAGTGACGGGGCGCCGGCCGGGCGTGTCCCGGCCGGATCGCACGTCCTTTCGTCTACCTTGGTCTCCGAACACATGTTCGGACGGAAGGTGACGACGTGCGCGTGCTCGGGATCGACCCGGGACTGACCCGGTGCGGCCTCGGTGTGGTCGACGGCTCGATCGGCCGGCCGCTGACGCTGGTCGACGTGGGCGTCGTACGCACGTCCGCCGAGCTCTCGGTCCCGGAGCGGCTGGTCACGATCGAGAAGGGCATCGACGCCCGGCTCGACGAGTTCCGGCCCGACGCCGTGGCCATCGAGCGGATCTTCGCCCGCTCCGACGTCAGCACGATCATGGGCACCGCCCAGGCCGCCGGCATCGCGATGGTGTGCGCCGCGCGGCGCGGGCTGCCCGTGGCCCTGCACACCCCGAGCGAGGTGAAGGCCGCCGTGTCCGGCAACGGACGCGCGGACAAGGCGCAGGTCGGGGCGATGGTCACGCGCATCCTCCGCCTCGACGCGATGCCCAAGCCGGCTGATGCCGCCGACGCGCTGGCGCTCGCGATCACCCACATCTGGCGCGGCGGCTCGCAGGCGCGCATCGACGCCGCGCTGGCCGCATCGCGCGCCACCCGTTCCCGTCTGCCCGGAGGAGTCCGATGATCGCATTCGTGCGCGGCAACGTCGCTGCCGTCACCCTGTCCAGCGCCATCGTCGAGGTCGGTGGTGTCGGCCTCGAGCTGATGTGCACGCCGGGCACCATCGCCCAGCTCCGCACCGGCCGTCAGGCGACGCTGCCCACGAGCATGGTCGTGCGCGAGGACTCCCTCACCCTCTACGGCTTCGCCGACGAGGAGGAGAAGGCGATCTTCGAGCTCGTCCAGACCGCCTCGGGCGTCGGTCCGAAGGTCGCCCAGTCGATCATCGCCGTGCTCTCGCCCGACGGGGTCCGCACGGCCATCGCCACCGAGGACGTCAAGACCCTCACCAAGGTGCCCGGCATCGGCCAGAAGGGCGCCCAGCGGATCATCCTGGAGCTCAAGGACCGGATCGGCGCCCCCATCGGCGCGACGGGCGGCGGTGCTCCGGTGGCGGCCGCTGCCTGGCGCGACCAGGTCCACCAGGGACTGGTCGGCCTCGGCTACAACGCCAAGGACGCCGAGAAGGCCGTCGACGCGGTCGCCGACCAGGCCGATGCGGGCTCGCCGGACGTCGGCGCGCTGCTGCGCGCGGCGCTGCGCTCGCTCTCGAAGGCGTGATCGGTCGTGCCCTTCCACGAGGACGAGCTCGCCGCCGCTGAGGAGGTCCACCTCCGCTCGCTCACCGCTGCCGAGGCGGAGGGCGACGAGCGGGCCGTCGAGGCGGCCCTGCGCCCGCGCAGCCTCGACGAGGTCGTCGGCCAGGTGCGCGTGCGCGACCAGCTGGGCCTGGTCCTCGAGGCCGCTCGGCAGCGGGGGAGGGCGCCCGACCACGTGCTGCTCTCCGGTCCGCCCGGGCTGGGCAAGACGACGCTGGCGATGATCATCGCCCACGAGATGTCCGCGCCCCTGCGCATCACGAGCGGGCCCGCCATCACCCACGCGGGCGACCTGGCGGCGATCCTGTCCGGGCTCAACGAGGGCGAGGTCCTCTTCGTCGACGAGATCCACCGGATGTCGCGACCCGCGGAGGAGATGCTCTACCTCGCGATGGAGGACTTCCGCGTCGACGTCGTCATCGGCAAGGGACCGGGAGCGACGGCGATCCCGCTGGAGATCCCGCCCTTCACCCTCGTCGGCGCGACCACCCGGGCGGGCCTGCTGCCGGGTCCGCTGCGCGACCGGTTCGGCTTCACCGCTCACCTCGAGTTCTACGAGCCCGCCGAGCTCGACCTGATCGTCGGCCGCTCGGCGGGGCTGCTCGGCGTCGAGCTCACCGCTGAGGGCTCGGCCGAGATCGCCGGCCGCTCGCGTGGCACGCCACGCATCGCCAACCGCCTGCTGCGCCGGGTGCGCGACTACGCCCAGGTCCGCGCCGACGGCACCGTGACGCGCAGCGTCGCCGAGGCCGCCCTCGACCTGTACGAGGTCGACGGGCTCGGCCTCGACCGGCTCGACCGCGCCGTCCTCGACGTCCTGTGCCGCCGCTTCGGCGGGGGACCGGTGGGCGTCTCCACGCTCGCGGTCGCCGTCGGCGAGGAGCGGGAGACCGTCGAGGAGGTCGCCGAGCCGTTCCTCGTGCGCAACGGCTTCCTCGCCCGCACCCCACGGGGCCGGATCGCCACGCCGGCGGCCTGGGCGCACCTCGGGATGCCGGCGCCGTCGTACCCGACGGACGAGGCGACGCCGACCCTCTTCGAGGACTGACCCCGCCGATCCCGCGGCGGCTGGGGTCCGTGGCTACACTTCCCTGTCGGCCCGCCCCTGCCACGCAGGAGCGGTGCTCATCCCTGCCCCGCTGGAGAGGTTCGTCTGTGAAAGACGCTGCACAACTGCTGCCGATCGTCGCGATCGCCGTCATCTTCTGGCTGCTGATCATCCGGCCGGCGTCCCGCCAGCGCAAGCAGGCTGCCGAGCTCCAGTCGCAGCTGTCCGTCGGCGACGACGTGATGCTGACGTCCGGCATCTTCGGCACCATCGTCGCCACGACCGGTGACAACCTCGAGCTCGAGATCGCGCCCGGCGTGGTGGTCGAGGTCGTGCGCGGCGCCGTGGCGTCCGTACGCCGCGACCTCGCCGAGACCGCGGCCGCCGACGCCCCCGACGACGACTCCACCGACCCCGAAGAGGAGCGCTGAGCATGGCCGCGCGCCGTCCGCGCCCCGGGCGCAACCTGATCATCTTCTTCCTCGGCCTCGCCGTGGTCTACGGACTCACCGCGCTGTCGCAGGCCGGCGTCAAGCCGCCGGAGAAGCCGTGGCGTCCAGCCCTCGGCCTCGACCTCCAGGGCGGCACCCGGATCACGCTGACCACCGACGGGACCCCCAGCAAGGAGAACCTCGAGGAGGCGCGCCGGATCATCGACCAGCGCGTCAACGGCTCCGGTGTCGCCGAGGCGGCGGTCACCACCCAGGGCGGGCGCAACATCGTCGTCGAGGTGCCGGGCAAGGGCGCCGACCGTGACCAGCTCGAGGAGACCGTCAAGCGGCAGGCGCAGCTGCGCTTCCGCCTGGTCGCCTGCTCGGACTTCTCCCAGGGCCCGTGCGCCCAGTCCACCGGAGGCCTGCCCGGCGGCCTCGGCCGTCCGGGTCTCGACCTGAGCGCCGACGGCGAGCCGACCGACGACCCCAGCACCAAGGCCACGGATGCCGCCACCGGCACGGCGGACCCGAGCGGGACGCCCGAGGATGGCGCGTCGTCCGAGGCCCCCGCGGACGGGGCGGCGGACGGCGACGGCAAGGCCTTCACCGCCGAGGACGCGATCGCCTGGGCGCGCAGCCCCGACGAGGCCTCGATCGCCGAGTTCGGCAAGTACACCTGCGACGAGAAGGGCGTGCTCCTCAACGCGACCGACGGCAAGCCGGCCGACCTCGAGGACGACCCCGACAAGCCGCTCGTCGCCTGCTCGGCGCCGCAGAAGGACCGCCCCTCGGGCAAGTACCTCCTCAGCCGCTCGATCATCGAGGGCACCGAGCTCGACGGCGCGTCCGCCGGTACGCCGCAGAACGGCGTCGGCTGGCAGGTCAACATCGAGATGGGCAACGACAAGAAGCGGGCCAACCCGAAGGGCTCGGCCGGCGCGGCCTCGGACTTCGAGACGGTCTCCCGGGCCTTCCAGGGCACCCAGGAGCAGTTCGCGATCGTCCTCGACGCCGTGGTCATCTCCGACCCGGTGATGACCGCCGTCATCACCGACGGCCGCTCCAGCATCACCGGTGACTTCACCGAGCAGGAGGCGCTCGACCTGGCCAACAGCCTCAAGTTCGGTGCGCTGCCGATCAAGTTCGACGACAAGCAGACCTCCGTCGAGGAGATCGGCCCCTCGCTCGCCGGCAACCAGCTCAACGCCGGCCTCACCGCCGGGGCCATCGGCCTCGTCCTGGTGATGCTCTACTGCCTGTTCTACTACCGCGGTCTGGGCCTCGTGGTCGTCAGCTCGCTCTTCGTGGCGGCGGCCATCACCTACGCGATGGTGCTGCTGCTGAGCGAGACCGCCGGCTTCACGCTGACCCTGCCCGGCATCGCCGGCCTGATCATCGCGGTCGGCATCACGGCCGACTCGTTCGTCATCTTCTTCGAGCGCATCCGGGACGAGATGCGCGAGGGCAAGTCGATGCGGGTCGCGGTCGAGACCGGATGGGCCCGCGCCCGGGTCACCCGGGTCGCGGCCAACACGGTCCAGATCCTCTCGGCGCTGGTGCTCTACATCTTCGCCACGGGCGCGGTGAAGGGCTTCGGCTTCGCGCTGGGCCTCACCACGCTCATCGACCTCGCGGTGCTCTTCTGGTTCACGAAGCCGATGGTCTCGTGGCTGGCTCAGTTCCACGCCTTCAACTCCGGGCACAAGCTGTCCGGCCTCAGCAAGGAGACACTCGGCATGGACGTGGCGAAGCCGCGCACCGCGAGCACGGGAGGTGGCCGCTGATGGGCAGGATGTCGCGCCTGGGCAACGAGCTCTACCAGGGCCGCAAGTCGATCAACTTCGTCGGGAAGCCGTGGCTGTTCTACGGCATCTCCGCACTGCTCGTCGGCCTGGCCGTCGTCGTACTGTTCGCCAAGCCGCTCAACATGGGCGTCGAGTTCACCGGCGGTACGACGCTGTCGGTCCCCGTGGGCGACGGCAACGCGACCCAGGGCAACGCCGACGACCTTCGGGAGAAGGTGGCCGACTCCGGCATCGCGAACGCGGAGAACCCCGTCGTCACCACCGAGGGCAACGAGTCGCTGACCGTCCAGGTCGAGAACCTCACCAAGGACCAGCGTGCGGAGATGAGCGCGCTGATCCACGAGGAGTTCCCGCAGGTCGACGAGGGTGACATCACCATCCAGGACATCGGACCGAGCTGGGGCCAGGAGGTGGCCAAGAAGGCCGCCATCGGCGTCGGCATCTTCCTGGTGCTGGTCGTGCTCTTCATCTGGGGCTACTTCCGCGAGTGGCGGATGTCCGTCGCGGCGCTCATCGCGCTGATCCACGACGTGATGCTGACCGTCGGCGTCTACGCCCTGTCGGGCTTCCAGGTGACGCCCGCGGCGGTCACCGGCCTGCTCGCGATCCTCGGCTTCTCGCTCTACGACACGGTGGTCGTGTTCGACAAGATCAAGGAGAACACCCACCAGCTGCGCAAGAACACGCAGTCGTACGCCGACGCGGCCAACCTGGCTGTCAACCAGACCCTGGTCCGCTCGATCAACACCTCGATCGTGGCGCTCATCCCGATCGGCGCGATCCTCTACGTCAGCGCGGTCCAACTGGGTGCGAGCTCGCTGCAGGACCTCGCGCTCGCGCAGTTCGTCGGCATGGGCGTGGGTGTCTACTCCTCGGTGATGCTGGCGCCGCGCGTGCTGGTCCACCTGAAGATGCAGGAGACCGAGGTCCAGATCCAGGCGCGCCGCGCGAAGGCGAAGCAGCGTGCGCTCGCCGACCGCTACGCGTCCGTGCCGGCCGCGGTCGACGAGTCGCCCGTGGGTGGCGGCATCGACGTCGACGACCCCGCGGAGCTGGCCGACGAGGTCGAGGACGCTCCCGCCGAGCGCACGCGACCGGCCGTCCAGCAGGGCGCGGTCGGCAAGGGCCGCAACGTGCCGGCGCCGAACCGCCCGGTCAACGAGAGCGGGAGCTCCGGGCGCAAGCAGCCGCAGCGCCAGTCCCGCTCCAAGCGACCCAAGAAGTAGGGCGCCGTGGCTCACGGGTCGGTCACCGATCGGGCGGTCGAGGCGCTCACCCGGCTCGTCCGGGACGTCCCGGACTTCCCGGAGCCGGGGGTGCTGTTCAAGGACATCACCCCGCTGCTGGCCGACGCCGCCGGCTTCTCGGCCGTCGTCGAGGGGCTGGCCGCTGCCGGCCGGGACGCGTCGGGCGCGACCCGGGTCGACAAGGTGCTCGGCATGGAGGCACGCGGGTTCATCCTCGCCGCGCCGGTGGCGCTGTCGCTGGGCGTGGGCTTCGTGCCGGTGCGCAAGGCGGGCAAGCTGCCGCACGACACGCACAGCGTCGCCTACGCGCTCGAGTACGGCGAGGCGGTGCTCGAGCTGCACCGGGACGCCGTCGCGCCGGGCGAGCGCGTGCTGGTCGTCGACGACGTGCTCGCGACCGGCGGCACGGCGCGCGCGACGTACGACCTCGTCACCGCCTGCGGCGCGACGACGGCGAGCTTCGCCTTCCTGATGGAGCTCGGCTTCCTCGACGGACGGGCCGCGCTCGGCGACGTACCGTCCACCGCGCTGCTGACCGTGTGAGTCCCCGGCCCACGACGCTCGGGGCCGCCACTAGACTGGGGCAATGACCGAGGAGCGCACCCCACCCCGCGTGGTTCCGCGGGTGGAGCCTGCGTCCGTCCCGGTCACGCCGGAGGCGCCGGCCGGTCGCAGCATGCGGGCCCGGCTGGCCCGGATGGGCAGCCGCAGCCAGGCGTCCAACCCGGTCCTCGAGCCGCTGTTCCGCGCGGTGCGGGCCAACCACCCGAAGGCCGACCTCGCGCTGCTGGAGCGGGCCTACGTGACCGCCGAGCGGCTGCACGCCGACCAGAAGCGCAAGAGCGGCGACCCCTACATCACCCACCCGCTCGCGGTGACCACGATCCTCGCCGGCATCGGCATGACGGAGCCGACGCTGGTCGCCGCCCTCCTGCACGACACGGTCGAGGACACGCCGTACACGCTGGAGGAGTGTCGCCGCGACTTCGGTGACGAGGTCGCCCAGCTGGTCGACGGGGTGACCAAGCTCGACAAGGTCGTCTACGGCGAGTCCGCCAACGCCGAGACGATCCGCAAGATGATCGTCGCGATGTCGCGCGACATCCGGGTCCTCGTCATCAAGCTCGCCGACCGGCTGCACAACATGCGGACCCTGCGCTTCGTCAAGCAGTCGACGCAGGAGCGCAAGGCCCGCGAGACCCTCGACATCTACGCCCCGCTGGCCCACCGGCTCGGCATGAACACCATCAAGTGGGAGCTCGAGGACCTCGCCTTCTCGACGCTCCACCCGAAGATCTACGACGAGATCGTGCGGATGGTCGCCGAACGGGCGCCCTCGCGCGACCAGTTCCTCGCCGAGGTGATCTCCCAGGTCGAGAAGGACCTGCGCGAGGCGAAGATCAAGGCGACCGTCACCGGCCGGCCGAAGCACTACTACTCGATCTACCAGAAGATGATCGTCGGCGGCCGCGACTTCTCCGACATCTACGACCTGGTCGGCATCCGCATCCTCGTCGAGGAGGACCGTGACTGCTACGGCGTCCTCGGCGTCCTGCACTCGCGCTGGAACCCGGTCCTGGGCCGGTTCAAGGACTACGTCGCGATGCCGAAGTTCAACATGTACCAGTCACTGCACACGACGGTGATCGGCCCGCAGGGCAAGCCGGTCGAGATGCAGATCCGCACCTTCGCCCAGCACCGGCGAGCCGAGTACGGCGTCGCGGCGCACTGGAAGTACAAGGAGGACGGCCGCGCCGGCAACGACACCGACAAGCCGGGCGACCTCGACGACATGAGCTGGGTGCGCCAGCTCCTCGACTGGCAGAGCGAGGTCGAGGATCCGGGCGAGTTCCTGGAGTCGCTGCGCTTCGAGATCAACCAGGCCGAGACCTACGTCTTCACGCCGCGCGGTGACGTCATCGCGCTCCCGTCGGGATCGACCCCGGTGGACTTCGCCTACGCCGTGCACACCGAGGTCGGCAACCGCACCATCGGCGCCCGGGTCAACGGCCGCCTCGTCCCGCTCGAGTCGACGCTGGAGAACGGCGACGTCGTCGAGGTCTTCACCTCCAAGGCCGAGGGCGCCGGCCCGTCGCGCGACTGGCTCAACTTCGTGAAGTCGCAGCGGGCGCGCTCCAAGATCCGCCAGTGGTTCACCAAGGAGCGGCGCGAGGAGGCGATCGAGCGCGGCAAGGACGAGATCGCCAAGCTGATGCGCAAGGAGGGGCTGCCCCTCAAGCGCCTGCTGTCCCACGACTCGCTCACCCTCGCTGCCGGCGCGTTCCGCCTCACCGACGTCTCCGCCCTGTACGCCGCCGTCGGTGAGGGCAACCTCGGTGCGCAGACCGTCGTACGCAAGGTCATCGAGCTGCACGGTGGCGACGAGGGGGCCCAGGAGGACCTCGCCGAGGCCGTGACGATCACCGGCCGCCGCGGTCGCCCGCGGCGTCCCAGCGGCGGCGACGCCGGTGTGATCGTGACCGGCTCTCCCGACGTGTGGGTCAAGCTGGCCAAGTGCTGCACCCCGGTGCCGCCGGACTCGATCCTGGGCTTCGTGACGAAGGGCGGGGGAGTCTCGGTCCACCGCAAGGACTGCACCAACGCCGAGAACCTGCTGTCCCAGCCCGAGAAGCTCGTCGACGTCGAGTGGGCGCCGACCGGCCAGTCGACCTTCCTGGTCAACATCCAGGTCGAGGCGCTGGACCGCTCCCGCCTGCTCTCGGACATCACCATGGTGCTGTCCGACGCCCACGTGAACATCCTGTCCGCCAACCTCACCACATCGCGCGACCGCGTGGCGAAGTCGCGGTTCACCTTCGAGATGGCGGACGCCAAGCACCTCGACACCGTGCTGAACGCCGTCCGGTCCGTGCCGGGGGTCTTCGACGCGTACCGCGTCACCCAGTGACTCGCTGCGCTGCTGCTGCAGGAATCACCGCCTAGCCGGGGATTCCTGCGGTTGTTGACGGTTGCAGGCGTCATCAACCGTCAACAACCGCCAACAAGCCTGGCGACGCGATGCTGCTTCTCCACAGGCCGTCAGGTGCCGGTTCAGGCCGCGGTGCCGCCGGGCAACGTCGCCGCATGCAGATACCACCCGACGATCCGAGGCTGACGCCGCTTCACTTACGGCGAGAGCTCATCGCGTATGGCGAGAGCGACCGAACGCTGGCTGCGGCCCTCAGGACGGGACGGCTGGAGCGACCACGACGAGGTGCGTACGTCGATGGTCCGACATGGCGCACCATGTCGGACGAGCAGAGGTACGCCGTCCGATGTCGCGCGGCATACCAGCAGTCCTGCACGGACGTCGTTCTGAGCCATTCTTCGGCGCTGCCGTTCCACGACGCGCCCTTGTGGGGCCTCGACCTGGCCGACGTTCATCTCACTCGCGTCGACAGATTCTCGGGACGGCGCGAAGCAGGCATCTGCCGTCATCGAGGTGAGTTGGCGGAGGGAGACGTCGTCGACGTCCACGGAGTCCTCGTCACGTCGCCGGTTCGTGCAACACTCGAGCTCTCGACGCTCGCTTCCACGGAGTCCGCGATCGCCGTGGCGAATCACTTCCTCAATCGTGGCGACTTCACCCCGGCCGAACTCAGGGAGCGGTATGAGCAGTCGATGGCGAACTGGCCGGGCTCGGCAGCGACTGACCTGCTGATTCGCCTCGCTGATCCACGTGTCGAGTCCGTCGGCGAGTCGAGGACGATGTACTTCCTCTACCGCCACCACTTCCCGAAGCCGGTCCCGCAATACGAGATCCGGCACGCGGGGAGGCTGGTCGCGCGCCTCGACTTCGCGCTCCCGGAACTCGGCATCTGGATCGAGTTCGACGGCCGGGTGAAGTACGAGAGGCACCTCCGCCCCGGTGAGTCACCTGCCGATGCTGTCGTCCGCGAGAAGGCGCGCGAGCAGCACGTCGCCGAACTCACGGGCTGGCGGTGCTTCCGCATCGCTTGGTCTGACCTCGCCGATCCGGCCCGGCTCGAGCGCAGGCTGCGCGGCTTCATGGCGTCGGTCGCTGCGGAGCGGGCGCGTCGCGTAGCGTCGTGACGAGGTGTCTACGGCGGAGCTTGTCGTTGCCTGCCAGCGCTTGCTGACCGTTGCAACCGTCAACCTGCGCAGGAATCCCCGGCTAGCCGGGGATTCCTGCGGCGCCGCCGCCCCCGCCTCAGCGGTAGTCGGCAGACGCCTTCTTCGCCATCTCCAGGAACGACCGGCGCCCCTCGAGGTTCTCCTCGAGCTCACGGACCTTCTTCTCGTCACCACGCGAGCGCGCGGCCTCGAGCTTGGCCTCGGCCTCGGCGATCGCGGCCTCCAGCTTGGAGACCATGTCGTCCGCGCGCGCGGACTTCTCGGGGTCGGACTTGCGCCACTGCTCGTCCTCGGCCTTGCGGATCGTCTGCTCGACGGCGCGCATCCGGCCCTCAAGGTCCTTGATCCGGTCGCGGGGGACCTTCCCGGCCTCGTCCCACTTCTCCGCGACCTCGCGGAAGGCGGCCTTGGCGGCGGCGACGTCGCCGGTCTCGGCCAGCGGGCCGAGGATGGCCTCGGCCTCGACCAGCAGGCCCTCCTTGACCTCCGCGTTGGCGGCGAACTCGCTGTCGAGCGCCGCGTTGGCGGCGTCGCGGGCGCCGAAGAAGGTGTCCTGGGCGCCCCGGAAGCGCTGCCAGAGGGCGTCGTCGACGGCCTTGGGGGCCGGGCCGGCGGCCTTCCAGTCGCGCATCAGGTCGCGGTAGCGGCCCGAGGTCGGGCCCCAGTCGGTCGAGGACGCGAGCGCCTCGGCCTCCTTGACCAGGCGCTCCTTGATGACGCGCGCACCCTCGCGGCGCTCGTCCTGCTCGGCGAAGTGCGCCTTGCGCGCCTTCGTGTACGCCGACCGCGCGGACGAGAAGCGCTTCCACAGCTCGTCGTCGGCGGCCTTGTCGATGCGGGGGAGCTGCTTCCACTGGTCGAGCAGCTCGCGCAGCCGGTTGGCGCCGTTGCGCCAGTCGCGACCGGTGGCGATCCTCTCCGCCTCCGCCGCCAGCTTGTCCTTCTGCTCGCGTGCGTCGGCGACCCGCTGCGCCTTGGCGGCGCGGCGCGCGTCGCGCTGGGTGGCGATGACGGGGCCGAGCTCGTCGAGCTTGCGGCCGAGCGCGGCGAGGTCCCCGACGGCGTGGATGTCGTTGAGCTGGTCGCGCACCAGCTTCACGGAGGCGACCGCCTCCTCGGGTGAGAGCACCCCGGTGAGGACCCGCTTGTGCAGCAGGTCCACCTCCAGGGCGAGGTTGTCGTAGCGCTTCGTGTAGAACGCCAGAGCCTCCTCGGGGGACGCGTCGGGCATCTGCCCGACCGCCCGCTCGCCGTCGGATGTCTTCACGTAGACGGTGCCGTCGTCGCCGACGCGGCCCCAGTCAGAGGTAGTCACAGTGGCCCATGCTAATCAAAGCCTCCGCCACCCTTGTGGCTGCCGCCCGAAGATCGCCGGCCGGCCCGCACCCCGGGCACGCACCTGGCTGCGTTGGCGTCGCTCGACGGACGTCCAGTCTGCCTTCGCTCCGCCGCCTTGCCATGCACGCACCCGGGGCACGGGCCACCTCGACGATCGTCGGGCGGCAACCACTAGGCTGGGTCGGTGCTGATCGCCGCCTTCCCCGCCGGACCGTGGGGCACCAATTGCTATGTAGCGGCAACCGGCCCGGGCGCGGAGTGCGTCGTGATCGACCCCGGCAAGGACGCTGCGGCAGGCGTCGCCGACGTCGTCCGGGAGCACCGGCTGAAGCCGGTCGCCGTGCTGCTGACCCATGGCCACATCGACCACATGTGGTCCGTGACGCCCGTGGCCGGCACGTACGACGCGACGGCGTGGATCCATCCGGGCGACCGGCACCTGCTCGCCGACCCGATGGCCGGCATCTCGCGTGAGAGCGCGGCGATGCTGCTGGGCGGCGACTACGAGTTCACCGAGCCCGACGACGTCGCCGAGCTCGCCGACGGCGCCGACCTCGAGCTGGCGGGCCTGCGGTTCGTCGTCGACCACACGCCGGGCCACACGGCCGGCTCGGTCACCTTCCGCACGCCGTGGGACCAGCCCGACGGACCGGACATCTCCGAGGTGATGTTCTCCGGCGACCTGCTCTTCCAGGGTTCCATCGGACGCACCGACCTGCCGGGCGGCGACCACGCCACGATGCTCCGCTCGCTGGAGACCAAGGTGCTGCCGCTGGCCGACAACATCGTCGTACTGCCGGGGCACGGGGAGCAGACCTCCATCGGCCGCGAGCGCGCGACCAACCCGTTCCTGCTCGACCTGCTCGACTCCGGCTCCGCTGGCCGGGTCACCCGAGGACTGTGACACCACCGATGGCCAAGCCCACTCCGCTCAGCGGATTCCCCGAGTTCCTGCCTGCCCAGCGCTTCGTCGAGCAGGAGGTCATCGCGACACTCGCGCGCACCTTCGAGCTGCACGGCTTCGCCAACGTGGAGACGCGCGCCGTCGAGCCGATGGACCAGCTGCTGCGCAAGGGCGACACGTCCAAGGAGGTCTACGTCCTCCGGCGCCTCCAGGAGGACGACTCCGCGAAGGACAAGGGGATCGGCCTCCACTTCGACCTCACCGTGCCGTTCGCGCGCTACGTCCTGGAGAACGCCGGCAAGCTGGAGTTCCCGTTCCGCCGCTACCAGGTGCAGAAGGTCTGGCGCGGGGAGCGGCCGCAGGAGGGCCGCTTCCGCGAGTTCACCCAGGCCGACATCGACATCGTCGGCCGCGACGACCTGCCGTTCCACCACGACGTCGAGGTCGCCCGGGTCATGCTCGAGGCGCTGAGCCGGCTGACCTTCCTGCCCGGCTTCCGACTGCAGGTCAACAACCGCAAGCTGATCCAGGGCTTCTACGCCGGCCTCGGCGTCACGGGCGACGGCATCGACGAGGTCATGCGCCTGGTCGACAAGCTCGACAAGCTCGACCCGGCGAAGGTGCGTGAGCTGCTGCTCGACGAGGCCGGCATCAGCGAGGAGCAGGCCGACAAGGCGCTCGCCCTCGCGACGATCCGGAGCACGGACGACTCCTTCGTCGACCGCGTGCGGGAGCTCGACGTGAAGCACGAGCTGCTCGACGAGGGCCTCGACGAGCTGGCCACCCTTGTCCGGGCCTGCGCCCCGCTGGCGACGGACACGGTCCGGATCGAGGCCGACCTCTCGATCGCCCGCGGCCTCGACTACTACACGGGCACCGTCTTCGAGACCCGGCTCGACGGCTACGAGTCCCTCGGCTCCATCTGCTCCGGCGGCCGGTACGACGCCCTCGCCTCCGACGGACGTACGACGTACCCCGGCGTCGGCATCTCGCTCGGCGTCAGCCGCGTGCTGGTCCCGCTGGTCCAGCGCGGGGTGCTGACCGCCGATCGCTCGGTGCCCAGCGTCGTGCTCGTCGCGGTCACCGACGAGGAGTCGCGCTCCGAGGCCGACGCGATCGCCACGGTCCTGCGGGCCCGCGACATCCCGTGCGAGGTCGCGCCGAGCGCCGCGAAGTTCGGCAAGCAGATCCGCCACGCCGAGCGCCGGGGCATCCCGTACGTCTGGTTCGGCAGCGAGGTCAAGGACATCCGCTCCGGAAACCAGGTCGCCGCCGACCCGGCGACGTGGGAGCCTCCGAACCAGGACCTGCGCCCGCAGGTCCTCACCACCACCGCATCTGACAGCAACACCGAAGGGAACCCCTCGTGATCCGCAACCAGGACGCCGGCGCGCTGCGCGCCGAGCACGTCGGCCAGACCGTCACCCTCGCCGGGTGGGTGGCCAACCGACGCGATCACGGTGGGGTGGCCTTCATCGACCTGCGCGACGCCAGCGGTGTCGTCCAGGTCGTGATCCGCGACGAGGAGGTCGCGCACAGCCTCCGCTCCGAGTACTGCCTCAAGGTCACCGGTGAGGTCACCGGCCGCGGCGAGGGTCGCGAGAACCCGAACCTGCCGACCGGCGCCATCGAGGTCGTCGCCGCCCCGGGCACCGAGGGCGTCGAGGTGCTCAGCGCCGCGGCTCCGCTGCCGTTCCCGATCAGCGACCACGTCGACGTGGGGGAGGAGGTGCGGCTCAAGCACCGCTACCTCGACCTCCGTCGTACCGCCCCGGGTAGCGCCATCCGCCTGCGCAGCGACGTCAACAAGGCGGCGCGCGGCGTGCTCGACGCCCACGACTTCGTGGAGATCGAGACGCCGACGCTGACCCGCAGCACGCCCGAGGGCGCCCGCGACTTCCTCGTGCCCGCGCGGCTGCAGCCGGGCAGCTGGTACGCCCTGCCGCAGAGCCCGCAGCTGTTCAAGCAGCTGCTGATGGTCGCCGGCATGGAGCGCTACTACCAGATCGCGCGCTGCTACCGCGACGAGGACTTCCGCGCCGACCGCCAGCCCGAGTTCACCCAGCTCGACATCGAGATGAGCTTCGTGACCCAGGACGACGTGATCGCCCTCGGCGAGGAGATCGTCGCCGCCCTCTGGAAGCTGATCGGGTACGACCTCGCGCTGCCGCTGCCGCGGATGACCTACGCCGAGGCGATGGCCCGCTTCGGCTCGGACAAGCCGGACCTGCGGATGGGCCAGGAGCTCGTCGACTGCACCGAGTACTTCAAGGACACCCCGTTCCGGGTCTTCTCGCCGGAGAACTCGGCCTACGTCGGCGCCGTCGTCATGCCGGGCGGCGCGAGCCAGCCCCGCAAGCAGCTCGACGCCTGGCAGGAGTGGGCCAAGCAGCGCGGTGCGCGCGGCCTCGCCTACATCCTGGTCGGTGAGGACGGCGAGCTGGCCGGGCCGGTCGCCAAGAACCTCTCCGAGGAGGAGCGCACCGGCATCGCCGCCCACGTGGGCGCGGCGCCGGGTGACTGCATCTTCTTCGCCGCCGGTGCGGTGAAGTCCAGCCGGGCGCTGCTCGGCGCTGCGCGCCTGGAGATCGGGCGTCGTACCGGCCTGCTCGACGAGAGCGCGTGGAGCTTCCTGTGGGTCGTCGACGCGCCGCTCTTCGAGCCCGCCGACGAGGCCACCGCCGCCGGCGACGTCGCCGTGGGTGGGGGAGCGTGGACCGCGGTCCACCACGCCTTCACGAGCCCGCAGGACCTCGAGACCTTCGACTCCGACCCCGGCAACGCGCTGGCGTGGGCCTACGACATCGTCTGCAACGGCAACGAGATCGGTGGCGGCTCGATCCGTATCCACCGCGAGGACATCCAGAAGCGGGTCTTCGAGGTGATGGGCATCAGCCAGGACGAGGCCGAGGAGAAGTTCGGCTTCCTCCTGGAGGCCTTCAAGTACGGCGCCCCGCCGCACGGCGGCATCGCGTTCGGCTGGGACCGCGTGGTCGCCCTGTTGGCCGGTACGGACTCGATCCGCGACGTCATCGCCTTCCCCAAGACCGGCGGCGGCTACGACCCGCTGACGGCTGCTCCGGCGCCCATCACGCCCGAGCAGCGGAAGGAAGCCGGTGTGGACGCGCGCCCGGAGGACGAAAACAAGGCCTGACGGGGGCACGCCGGAAGGAATTCCGGTCGGTCGAGACCAAACCGTTACCGCGTCGCTATCGCTTTGGCGCCACGAGTGCGCCTAAGGTCGCGGACGGCGCAGACAACAGGTGTTGTCCGCGTCACGTCCATGACCGCTTCTCGGCAACGAGGTGATGATGACTCTCCCGGCAACCGACCTGGAAACCCATGTCGCACCTCCCGTCGAGGAGGGGGAGCCGGAGGGCACCAAGATCGTCGGCCGCTCGCCGATGCAGCTGGCGATGCGGCGCTTCCGCAAGGACAAGCTGTCCATGGCGGCGTTCACCGTCGTCGCGGTCTACTTCCTCGCGGCGGTCGCAGCGCCCTTCCTGGTCAAGTTCGGCGTCCTGGACCCGTACACGTTCCACAACACCGGCGCGGGCAACCTGCTGGACGAGTTCACGCTCCCCAAGGGCAGCTTCGGTGGCATCTCCGGGGACCACTGGCTCGGCGTGGAGCCCGGCTCGGGCCGTGACGTGCTCGCCCGGGTCTGGTACGGCATCACCTTCTCCCTGGTGATGGCGGTGGCCGCCACGGCGATCGCGGTCGGCCTGGGCACGGTGTTCGGCATCATCGCGGGTGTCTCGGGCGGCCTGACCGACTCGCTGATCGGCCGGCTGATCGACCTGATCCTGTCCTTCCCGCAGACGCTGATGCTGCTGGCCCTCTCGGTCGTGTTCATCGACATCCTGGAGGACGACCTGCACGTCCCCGAGGGCGACATGTCCAACGGTCTCTACGTCGTGCTGGTCCTCGGGTTCTTCGGCTGGCCCTATGTCGCCCGCCTGGTCCGCGGCCAGGTGCTGTCCATCCGCGAGCGTGAGTTCGTCGAGGCGGCCAAGCTGATGGGCGCCTCGCGCTGGCGGCTGTACTTCAAGGAGATCCTGCCGAACCTCTGGGCCCCGCTGCTGGTGTCGGCGACGATCACGATGCCGACCTATGTCTCCGCGGAGGCGGCCCTCAACTACCTCGGCGTCGGCATCAAGCCGCCGACGCCCACCCTGGGCAACGTGCTGAGCGGCTCGATCGACTACTCGACGTCGGACTTCGTCTTCTTCTTCACCCCGGCGTTCCTGATCATGATCATCGTCGTCAGCTTCAACCTGCTGGGCGACGGACTGCGCGACGCGCTCGACCCGAAGGGTCATCGATGACCCCACCGATGCCGGGCCTCGGGAGCCCTGTCCCATCGGTCTGAAGACATGGTCGCGTCCGCCATTCCTGGGCGCGGCCAGAAGTGACGGGCACCAGCCCGCAAACGAAGGAGAGGCAATGGCCAGTAACAAGAAGCGGATGCTCGCGGTGACCGCGGGCGCGCTGCTGGCGTCGACGGCACTGGCCGCTTGCGGCAGTGACGACGACGGCGGGACGAAGGGAGAAGCCGGAGCGAAGGGCGGCACTCTGTACTTCGTCAACGACACCCCCATCGACCACTGGGACCCCCAGCGGACCTACGTCGGCACCGACATCTCGAAGCAGAGCCGCCTGGTCTACCGCGAGCTGGTGACGTTCGGCACGAGCGAGGACCCGGCCGAGTCGGCGACGCCGCTCCCCGACCTGGCCACTGACACCGGCACCTCGACCGAGGGTGGCAAGGTGTGGCAGTTCACGCTGCGTGACGGCGTGAAGTGGCAGGACGGCAAGGACGTCACGTGTGAGGACCTGAAGTACGGCTTCTCGCGCAACTTCGCCACCGACGTCATCGTCGGCGGCCCGTCCTTCTACCCCCTCTCCTACCTGGACGTCCCCGCGGACGCGGACGGCACCCCGCAGTACAAGGGTCCGTACACCAAGAAGGGCCAGGACCTGTACGACAAGGCCGTCACCTGTGACGGCAAGACGATCACGTACAACTTCAACAAGCCGTGGCCGGACTTCAACCTGGCCATCGCGGCGCTGCACTTCGCCTCGCCGTACCGTGCGGACCTGGACGAAGGCGACAAGTCCAACTACCAGATCTTCTCGAACGGCCCCTACAAGCTCGAGGGCAGCTGGGACAAGGCGTCGGGCGGCACGTTCGTCCGCAACGACCAGTACGACCCCAAGACGGACGAGACCGACAGCCGCAAGGCCCTGCCGGACAAGATCACGTTCAAGATCGGCACCAAGCTCGAGACGATGTACGACTCGATCCTGGCCGACACCGGCGAGGCGTCCTGCACCGTCAGCGACCGTCGTCTGCCTCCCTCGAAGTTCTCCGAGATCCCGGCGCTCGAGGAGAAGGGCTTCTACCAGAACCCCGAGTCCCCGTACGTCGACTACCTCTGGTTCAACACCGAGAAGCTCCCGCTGGAGGTCCGCCAGGCCCTGGCCACGGCGACCAACCGTGAGGGCTGGATCGCCGCCGGTGGTGGCGAGCGCTCCTACATCCCGGCCTACTCGGTCGTGAACCCGTCGGTGGCGGGCTACAAGGAGGTCTCGACCTTCAAGGACATCCCGCTCGCGGGTGACCCGGACGCGGCCAAGAAGATCCTCACCGACGCGAAGATCAAGACGCCGTACAAGATCGAGCTGCGCTACCCGCAGTCCGACACCGCTGACAAGCAGGCCGCTGCTCTCAAGGAGACCTGGGACAAGGCCGGCTTCGACGTGAAGCTCTCGCCGGAGGGTGACGTCTACTACAGCAACATCCAGAAGCCCGACCACAACTACGACGTGGGCTGGGCCGGCTGGGGCGCTGACTGGCCGTCGCCGATGACCGTCCTCCCGCCGCTGTTCGACTCGCGTGCCAACATCACCTCCGGCTCGCTCGGCCAGGACTACGGCAAGTACGTCGGCAAGGAGTTCAACGAGAAGATCTCCGAGGCCCAGAACGCCACCTCGCTCGACGACTCGATCGCCGCGCTCCAGGAGGCGGACCAGATCCTCGCCGACGACATGGTCTACATGCCGCTCGAGATCGCGAAGTTCAACTGGGTGACGGGCTCGAAGGTGGACTTCCACACCACCCCGGGTTCCAACTCCTTCCCGGACCTGGGCCTGATCGGCCTTCGGGACGGTGGCTGCTGACCCAGCAGCACTGCACCACCTGAGTTGGCCGGGCCGTCTCGACGGCCCGGCCAACTCCGGCCCGGACCCGGGCCATCCGCACGTCCACCGGCGCCACCGCGCCGGTTCCCGTCCCGTCCACACCCGATCGGAGTGATGCTGGGTGTTCGCCTTCCTCGTCCGCCGCGTGTTCGCCGGCGTGGTCATGGTCATCGTGATGAGCCTCGTCACGTTCGTCCTCTTCTTCGCCTCGCCGGTCGACATCGCTGCCTATGCCTGCGGCAAGAACTGCTCCCCGGCCATCAAGGAGCAGACCCGCAAGGCGCTCGGGTACGACGACCCGACGCTCGTGCAGTGGAAGGACTTCATGGGCGGCATCGTCAAGGGGCGGGTGTACCCCAACGACCCGGAGCTGCGTGAGGCCGCGCCGCAGCTGGTCACCAAGTGCGAGGCGCCCTGCTTCGGCTACTCCCAGCTCAACCTGAAGACGGTCAACGAGGAGATCAGCGAGGCGCTGCCGATCACCGCGTCGCTGGCGGTCTTCGCCCTCATCCTCTGGCTGATCGGTGGTGTCGCCCTCGGCTCCATCGCGGCCCTGACCAAGGGGAGCTTCCTCGACAGAGGCCTCGTCGGCATCTCCTTGGTCTTCTACGCGTTCCCGACCTTCTTCATCGGCCTGTTGCTCCTCAAGTTCGTCTCGATCAAGTGGGGCCTGTGGGACACGCCGGTGTACACGCCGATCGCCGAGGGCGGCGTGGGGAAGTGGCTCTACAACCTCTTCCTGCCGAGCCTGACGCTGGCCGTGGTCTTCATGGCCGCCTACGTCCGGATGACGCGCGCCTTCGTGCTCGAGGCGATGAGCGAGGACTACATCCGCACCGCCCACTCCAAGGGACTCTCGAGGGGCCGGGTGCTCCGCAAGCACACGCTGCGTGCAGCACTCACCCCGCTGGTCACCATGGCCGGCCTCGACTTCGCCGGCCTGATGGGCGGCGCGATCATCACGGAGTTCGTCTTCAACTTCAACGGCCTGGGCAAGCTGGTCGTGGAGGCCAACCGCACCTATGACCTGCCGACGATCATCGGCGTGGTCATCCTGGCCGCCTCCTTCGTGATCATCATGAACATCATCGTGGACGTGCTCTACGCCGTCATCGACCCGCGCGTCCGGCTGGGCTGAGAGGGACACCGAAACCATGGACAGCTCTGTCAACCTCGCCAAGCCTGCGCCCGGGTCGTCGTCCGCCGCCGCGGAGACCTTCCTGTCGGTGCGCGACCTGATGGTCCACTTCCCGACCAGCGACGGCGTGGTGAAGTCCGTCAACGGCCTCTCCTTCGACCTCAAGGCCGGGGAGACGCTGGGCATCGTCGGCGAGTCGGGATCCGGCAAGTCCGTGTCGAGCATGGCCATCATGGGCCTGCACTACGGCACGGGCGCGAAGATCTCGGGTGAGATCGTCCTCGAGGGCACCGACCTGCTGCAGCTCACGCCGGACGAGATGCGTCGCAAGCGCGGCCAGGACGTCGCGATGATCTTCCAGGACCCGCTCTCGGCGATGCACCCGTACTACACGGTCGGCAACCAGATCATGGAGGCCTACCGCGTCCACAACGACGTCTCGAAGGCGGAGGCCAAGAGGCGCGCCATCGAGATGCTGGACCGGGTGGGCATCCCGAACCCCGACCGCCGGGTCAACGACTACCCGCACCAGTTCTCGGGCGGCATGCGCCAGCGCGCGATGATCGCGATGGGCCTGATCAACAATCCCGGCCTGCTCATCGCCGACGAGCCCACGACGGCGCTCGACGTGACGGTGCAGGCGCAGATCCTCGACCTGCTGCAGGACCTGCAGCGGGAGTTCAACTCGGCGATCATCATCATCACCCACGACCTCGGCGTCGTGGCCGAGATGGCCGACGACGTGCTGGTCATGTACGCCGGCCGGGCCGTAGAGTACGGCCCCTGCAAGGAGATCCTGACCCACCCGGAGATGCCGTACACCTGGGGCCTGCTCTCCAGCGTCCCGGACGTCACCGGTGACACGGATGCACGCCTGATCCCGATCCCCGGCAACCCGCCCAGCCTGCTCAACCCCCCGAGCGGCTGCGCCTTCCACCCGCGGTGCATCCACCGCGACAAGGTGCCCGGTGACCTTTGCCGGACGACGATGCCCGACCTGGTGCCGGGACAGCGCGGCGCGCACCACACGAAGCGCTGCCACCTGGCGAACTCCGATGCCATCTACCAGAACGAGGTGCTCCCGGAGATCGCGCCCGACCTGGCCGACGAGCTCCCGGAGGAGCAGCGATGACGAACGAGACGATTGCCGAGACCTCGATGCCGGACGTGCCCGAGGGCCACGGTGCCGCCCAGGCCGACCCCGATGCCAAGCCGATCCTCGAGGTCGACGGGCTGCGGATGTACTTCCCGGTCAAGTCCTCCGGGCTGGTCCGTCGTACGGTCGGTCATGTCCAGGCCGTCGACGGGGTGTCCTTCCAGGTGCCCGAGGCGGGATCGCTGGGCCTCGTGGGCGAGTCCGGGTGTGGCAAGTCGACCACCGGTCGCCTGATCACCCGGCTCTACGAGCCGACCGGCGGCTCGATCCGCTTCGACGGCCGCGACATCGCCAAGGCGAAGCCGCGCGAGCTCAAGCCGCTGCGCCGGGAGATCCAGATGATCTTCCAGGACCCGTACACCTCGCTGAACCCGCGCCAGACGGTCGGCGCGATCGTCGGCGCCCCGCTCGAGATCCACAAGGTCGTGCCGAAGGACAAGGTCCTCCCGCGGGTCCAGGAGCTCCTCGAGATCGTCGGCCTCAACCCCGAGCACTACAACCGCTACCCGCACGAGTTCTCGGGTGGCCAGCGCCAGCGCATCGGCATCGCCCGCGCGCTCACGCTGCAGCCCAAGATCCTCGTCGCCGACGAGCCGGTGTCGGCCCTCGACGTGTCGATCCAGGCGCAGGTCATCAACCTGCTGCAGGACATCCAGCGCGAGTTCGGCGTGGCCTTCCTGTTCATCGCCCACGACCTCGCGATCGTGCGGCACTTCTGCCCCGAGATCGCGGTCATGTACCTCGGCAAGATCGTCGAGATCGGCGACCGCGACTCGATCTACGGCAACGCCCACCACCCGTACACCCAGGCGCTCCTGTCGGCCGTCCCCGACGTCCGGCAGGCCGCGATCGGCGGTCGCCGGGAGCGGATCCGCCTGCAGGGTGACGTGCCGAGCCCGATCGACCCGCCGTCCGGCTGCCGGTTCCGCACCCGCTGCCCGATCGCGCAGGAGATCTGCGCCCGGCACGAGCCGCCGCTCATGCAGATCGGTCGGCGCCACAAGGTCGCCTGCCACTTCCCGGGCCGCCTCGGCGAGGCGCCCCGCGAGCCGCTGACGACCGGCCTGCTCGGTGTCGACGGCGAGGGCCGGCCGGACCCGGGCGCCAGCCCGAGCAACGACCTGGTCGAGCAGCCCGGCTACGCCGACACCTGGTTCGACCTCGACGCCAAGAGCATTGGCCGCGCCTGAGCCACTGTCGTCGCTGCTGAGTAGGGTGGCCCGTCGTGGATGACGAGCCGCAGCTGTTCGACACCCCGTCGAGCCGTGGGGCGACCTCGGGGGGCTCGTTGGCGGACGCGACCCATGCCGCGGCGCCGCTGGCGGTGCGGATGCGTCCGCGGGGCCTGGACGAGCTGGTGGGCCAGTCCCACCTGCGCGCCCCGGGCTCACCGCTGCGCCAGCTGGTCGAGGGCGACCAGTCGCTGTCGCTGCTGCTGTGGGGGCCTCCGGGCACCGGCAAGACGACCATCGCGTCGATCATCAGCCAGCAGACCGGGCGCCGGTTCGTCGAGATCTCCGCGGTGTCGGCGGGCGTCAAGGAGGTCCGGGCCGCGATCGACGCCGCCCGGCGCGACCTGGTCGCGACGGGGGAGGAGACCGTCCTCTTCGTCGACGAGGTGCACCGGTTCAGCAAGGCGCAGCAGGACGCGCTGCTGCCCGGCGTCGAGAACCGGTGGGTGACCCTGGTGGCGGCGACGACGGAGAACCCGTCGTTCAGCGTGATCTCCCCGCTCCTCTCGCGCAGCCTGCTACTGCGCCTGCAGTCGCTCACCGACGACGACATCGCCGCGGTCGTCGAGGCGGCGGTCGCCGACGAGCGGGGCCTCGCGGGTGAGCTGGAGCTGGACGAGGCGGCCCGCGACCACATCGTGCGGCTCGCCGGCGGCGACGCTCGGCGCTCGCTGACCTACCTCGAGGCGGCGGCCGGTGCGGCACGCTCCAAGGGCAGCACGACCATCGACGTCGAGACCGCCGAGACGGCAGCCGACCAGGCGGCGGTCCGCTACGACCGCGACGGCGACCAGCACTACGACGTCGTCAGCGCCTTCATCAAGTCGGTGCGCGGGTCCGACGCCGACGCGGCGCTGCACTATCTCGCGCGGATGATCGAGGCGGGGGAGGACCCGCGGTTCATCGCCCGCCGGCTGATGATCCTGGCCAGCGAGGACATCGGGCTGGCCGACCCGAGCGCGTTGACGACCGCGGTCGCCGCGGCCCAGACGGTGCAGCTGATCGGCATGCCCGAGGCGCAGCTGACCCTGGCGCACGCCACGATCGCCCTGGCGGTGGCCCCGAAGTCCAACGCCGTCACCACCGCGATCTTCGAGGCGATCGCCGACGTCCGGGCCGGCAAGATCGGCAACGTCCCGCCGCACCTGCGCGACGCGCACTACTCCGGGGCGAAGTCGCTGGGCCACGGCGTGGACTACGTCTACGCCCATGACGCCCCCTACGGCGTGGCGGAGCAGCAGTACGCCCCGGACGTGGTCCTCGACCGCGCCTACTACCGCCCCACCGAGCTCGGCGCGGAGTCCGCCGTCAAGCAGCGGTGGGAGCGGGTACGCCGCATCATCCGCGGCAAGTAGTCTTGTCCGTCGTGACCAGCCTTGTCGTCGTACCCAACGCGCTGGCTGTGCTGACCCTCCTCGCGGTGGTGGCCCTGGCCGCCGGTGTCGTGTGGCTCGAGCGCTCGCTGCGCCGGTCACGCCAGCACACCGAGGCGCTGCTGGCGGCCGCGGCGAGCGACGCCGACGCGCTGCGGGAGCAGCTGGCCGGCCTGGAGCTGAGGCTGCGCTCCCAGGCGACCGCGGTCGAGACCCGGGAGCGGGTGCCGGTGGCGGTGGTCGACGACCGCGAGTACCTCATCACCGACCTCGGCAAGGACCGCGGGCCGCGCGTGCCGGCACGGGTCGTCCCGGCGCCGCAGTTCGCCGACATCCTGCTCCGCGAGAGCGTCATCAAGACCGCGGCGCTGGCCGCGGGCCTGCGCCGCGCCCTCGCGCCGGAGGTGCGCAACCGGATCCGCTTCGAGATGAAGCGCGAGGTCAAGCGCTCGCGCAAGGAGCGCAAGCTGATGCTGCGGGCCGCGCGCCGCGACTGGGAGTCGCGCCAGCGGGCGGAGGTGACCCCGTGATCAAGTCGGGCGTCGTCTTCGGCGCCGGTGTCGCGGCCGGTGTCTACGGCGTGGTCAAGGTACGCCGCATCGCGGAGGCGTTCACCCCCGACGGCATGCGCGACCGGATCGGCGCCGCCGTGCTCGGGGCGCGGCTGTTCCGCGAGGAGGTCGCCCAGGGGCAGGCCGACGCGGAAACCCGATTGCGGGAGCACTACCGGACTCTGGAGTCTGGAGTCCGGGCGGAGCGTCGTACCGAGCTCGAAGCACGCACCACCATGACGGCCTCCGTGGCCGCCCTGAGCAACAAGGAAGAGGAACGATGACGGACGGGTACCTGAGCAGCGCGGAGATCCGGAACCGGTTCCTCGCCCACTTCGAGGGGCGGGGGCACACGGTCGTGCCGTCCGCATCCCTGCTGCTGGACGACCCGAACCTGCTGTTCGTCAACGCCGGCATGGTGCCCTTCAAGCCGTACTTCCTCGGCCAGGAGACGCCGCCCTTCAAGCGGGCGACCAGTGTGCAGAAGTGCGTGCGCACCCTCGACATCGAGGAGGTCGGCAAGACCACCCGCCACGGCACGTTCTTCCAGATGAACGGCAACTTCTCCTTCGGCGACTACTTCAAGGAGGGCGCGGTCCAGTACGCCTGGGAGCTGATCACCGGCGACCAGGCCTCCGGCGGCCTCGGCTTCGACCCCGAGAAGGTCTGGGTCACCGTGCTCCCCGAGGACGACGAGGCGCGCGACGCGTGGAAGCGGATCGCCGGCCTGCCCGACGAGCGGATCCAGCCCCGCGGCCTCAAGGACAACTACTGGAACATGGGCGTGCCCGGCCCCGGTGGTCCCTGCAGCGAGATCTACATCGACCGCGGCGCCGAGTACGGCCCCGACGGTGGCCCCGAGGCCGACGAGGACCGCTTCTTGGAGATCTGGAACCTCGTCTTCATGCAGGAGGAGCTCTCCGCCGTCCGCGCGAAGGACGACTTCGACATCGCGGGCCCGCTCCCGAGCAAGAACATCGACACCGGCATGGGCCTGGAGCGGGTCGCCTACCTGCTCCAGGGCAAGCAGAACATGTACGAGATCGACACGGTCTTCCCGGTGATCGAGCGCGCCCAGGAGCTCTCCGGCAAGAAGTACGGCGCCAGCGGCTCCGACGGTCACCTCGACGACGTCCGCTTCCGGGTCGTCGCCGACCACGTCCGCAGCTCGCTGATGCTGATCGGCGACGGCGTGACCCCGGGCAACGAGGGTCGCGGCTACGTCCTGCGCCGGCTGCTGCGCCGCGCGGTCCGCAACATGCGCCTGCTCGGCTACCAGGACCCCGCGCTGCCCGAGCTGCTGCCGGTCTCGCGCGACCGGATGGGGGAGAGCTACCCCGAGCTGGTCACCGGCTGGGACCGCATCGCGCAGGTCGCGTACGCCGAGGAGGACGCGTTCCGCAAGACGCTCCAGGCCGGCACGCAGATCTTCGACCTCGCCGCGGGTGAGGTGAAGGAGTCCGGCGCGGGCACGATCCCGGGCGAGAAGGCGTTCGCGCTCCACGACACCTACGGCTTCCCGATCGACCTGACCCTGGAGATGGCCGCCGAGGCCGGCCTCAGCGTCGACGAGCCGGGCTTCCGCCAGCTGATGAGCGAGCAGCGCGAGCGGGCCAAGGCCGATGCCCGCGCGAAGAAGGGCCAGCACGCCGACACCGGCGTCTACCGCGGCATCCTCGACGCCAACGGCCCGACGGAGTGGCTCGCCTACGAGACGCTCGAGACCGAGTCGAAGCCGCTCGCGCTGCTGCGCGAGGGCGCGGCGGTGAAGGCGCTGGGCAACGGCGAGATCGGCGAGCTGGTGCTCGACCGCACCCCGTTCTACGCCGAGTCGGGTGGCCAGGTGGCCGACGCCGGCACCATCGAGTTCGAGGGCGGCAAGCTCGAGGTCCTCGACGTGCAGCGCCCGGTCCGCGGCCTCGTGGTCCACCAGGTCCGCGTCGTCGACGGCGAGCTGCCGGCCGACGCGCCGCTGCTGCACGCCCGGGTCGACCCGGACTGGCGGACCGGTGCGCGCCAGGCGCACTCCGGCACGCACGTCATCCACGCGGCGCTGCGCGAGGTGCTCGGCCCCACCGCGCTGCAGTCCGGCTCCTACAACCGACCCGGCTACCTCCGCCTCGACTTCGGTTGGCTCAACGCGCTCAGCCCGGAGCAGGTCCACGACATCGAGCAGGTCGCCAACAACGCCCTGCGCGCCGACCTGCCCGTCGACTGGCAGTACATGACGCTCAGCGAGGCCAAGGACTGGGGAGCGCTGGCGCTCTTCGGTGAGACCTACGACGACACGAAGGTCCGCGTCGTCGAGATCGGCGGCCCCTGGTCCCGCGAGCTCTGCGGTGGCACCCACGTCGACCACTCCAGCCAGATCGGCACGATCGTCGTGACCGGCGAGGCGAGTGTCGGCTCCGGCAACCGCCGCATCGAGGCGCTCACCGGTGTCGAGGGCTTCTCCTATCTCGCCCGCGAGCGCGATGTCGTCGGCCAGCTCTCCACCCTGCTCAAGACGCAGCCCGGCGACCTCGTCGGCCGGGTCGGCGACCTCGTGGAGCGGCTCAAGCAGACCGAGAAGGAGATCGAGAAGATCCGTCTCGCGCAGCTGCTGTCCGGTGGAGCGGCCCTCGCCGGGGGTGCCGTCGACGTCAACGGCGTCCGGCTCGTGGCGCAGCGCCTCGACGGCGCGGCCGGCGGCGACGTCCGCACGCTCGCCACCGACGTGCGCGGCCGCCTCGCGGGCGACACGCCGGCGGTCGTCGTACTCATCGGCGCGGCGGACGGCAAGGCCTCCATCGTGGCGGCCCTCAACGACGCGGCCCAGGCCCGCGGCCTCGCGGCCGGCGACCTGGTCCGGGCGGCCGCGCCCTTCCTCGACGGCAAGGGCGGCGGCAAGGCCGACATGGCGCAGGGCGGCGGCACCGACGTCACCCGCATCGACGAGGCGCTCGCGGCGGTCACCGCGGCGGTGGCACAGGCCTGATGCGCTTCGGCGTCCGGCTCGGCGTCGACCCGGGTGACGCCCGGATCGGCGTCGCCCGCAGCGACCCGTCGGGCATGCTCGCCACCCCTGTCGAGACGGTACGACGGGGCAAGGGCGACCTGCGCCGCATCCACCAGATCGCGACGGCGGAGGAGGCGGTCGAGGTCGTCCTGGGCCTGCCCCGCTCGCTGTCGGGGACCGAGGGGCCGGCGGCGGTGAAGACCCGCGAGTTCGCCGTGCGGCTGGCGCGGCGGATCGCGCCCGTCCCGGTGCGACTCGTCGACGAGCGGCTCACCACCGTGACCGCGGAGGCTATGCTGCGCGACCAGCGCAAGGGTGCGAAGCGACGAGCCGTGGTGGACCAGGTGGCGGCCGTCGTGATCCTGCAGCAGGCGCTCGACTCCGAGCGCGCCACCGGCCAACCCCCCGGCGAGCTGGTGACCCCCGACGAGCAGGACAGGGACGAGGGAGACGCATGACTGAGTCGGTCCTTCCGGACATCGAGCCAGGGCGCCGGCGCGCACCGAAGCGTCGCTCGGGCGGCCTGCGCATCCTCCTCGTCTTCGCCGTCTTCGCCGCGGCGCTCGCCCTCGCCTTCGTGTACGTCGTCCGGCCGGCCTGGGACCGCCTGTTCGCCGATCCCGAGGACTACCCGGGCCCGGGCAAGGGCGAGGTGACCGTGGTCATCGACCCGGGCCAGAGCGTCCAGTCGATGGGTGAGGAGCTCGAGGAGCTCGACGTCGTCGCCTCGTCGGAGGCGTTCGTGGACGCTGCGAAGGCCAATGCCGACTCGCAGCGCATCCAGGCGGCGACGTACACGATGAGGAAGCAGATGAAGGCGTCCGACGCGGTCGCCTATCTCGCCGACCCGGCCAACGCGGGCGCCGGCAACACGGTCACGATCCCCGAGGGCGCACGGGTGCGCGACGTCGTCGCCACCATCGTCGAGAAGACCGACTTCACCAAGCCGCAGCTGACCAAGCTGCTCGCCAGCCCGGCGACGATCGGCCTGCCGGCCGAGGCGGCCGGCAACCCCGAGGGCTACCTCTACCCGGCGACCTACGAGATCACCGACAGCACGACGCCCAAGAGCCTGCTCAGCCAGATGGTGGCCAAGACCGCGGCCGTCGAGAAGGACCTCGGGATCGCCGGCCGGGCGAAGCAGCTCGGCCTCACCCCGCACGAGGTGATCACGGTCGCGAGCATCCTCGAGTACGAGGCCAACCGCGAGCCGGACTACCCGAAGGTCGCCCGGGTGATCTACAACCGCCTCGACGACGGGATGCGGCTGCAGCTCGACTCGACCGTGTCCTACGTCAGCAAGCGCAAGGGCGACGTCTGGACCACGGCCGAGGAGCGCCAGGACGACTCGCTCTACAACACCTACCAGCACGAGGGCCTGCCGCCGGGCCCGATCGGCTCGCCCGGCCAGGCGACGATCGAGGCCGCGCTGCGCCCCGCCGACGGGCCGTGGCTCTACTTCGTCCCCGACTACGAGAACGACACGACGGTGTTCTCCACGACGCTCGCCGAGCACAACGTGGCGGTCGAGCGGCTGCGGGAGTACTGCCGGACCCATGACGAGTGCTGAGCCGGTCGACCGTGCGGTGCCGCGGTACGGCGTCGTGGGCGACCCGATCGCCCACTCGCTGTCTCCCGTCCTGCACCGCGCCGGGTACGACGCCCTCGGCATCTCCGCGCGGTACGACGCCGTGCGGGTCCCCGAGGGCACCCTGGCGTCGTACGCCGCCGGCCTGGGGCCGGAGTGGCGCGGCCTGTCGGTCACGGCGCCGCTGAAGCGGGAGGCGCTCGCGCTCGCGACGACGGTCACCGAGCGGGCCACCCTGGCGGGCGGCGCGAACACCCTGGTCCGCACCGCCGACGGGTGGGCGGCCGACAACACCGACCTGCCGGGCGCGGTCGCCGCGATCCGGGAGACCTACGACGGGCCGGCCGGCGTGGCCACGATCATCGGCGCCGGCGCGACGGCCGCCTCGACCGGCCTGGCGCTCGCCGACCTCGGCGTCCGCACGATCCGCCTGCTGGCGCGCGAGCCCGCCCGGGCGGCGGAGACCGCGGCGGCGCTGGCCCGGGACACCCGGCTCGAGGTCGACGTCCTGCCGCTGGACGGGGCAGCCGTGGTGGGGGAGATCGTGGTCTCGACGATCCCGGTCGCCGCGCAGACCGACGCCCTGGTGGCCGCGACGTGCGGCGCCGCGGTGGTCTTCGAGGTCGTCTACGACCCGTGGCCCTCGCCGATCGCGGCCGCAGCGCAGGAGCGCGGACAGGCAGTGGTGTCGGGTCTCGACCTGCTCGTGCACCAGGCCGTGCTCCAGTTCGCGATGTTCACTGGTCACAACGGGCCATTGGAGACCATGCGGAAGGCGGGCGAGGCGGCCCTGGCCGCCCGATAGCGTCCACCCCATGCTCGCGCTCCCTGTCCTCGTCGGTGCGCTCGCGGGCCTGCTGGGCGGTCTCGCCGTCCCGCGGCTGGTCGCGTGGTGCCCGGAGCCCGAGCACGACCCGGCCGAGAACCCGGACGACTTCCCCGACCACGTCCCGTTCGCCGAGCTGGCGGCACGCCCGCGCCTCGGCCTGTGGTGCGGCCTCGCCGGCGCCCTGGTCGGCGCCACGCTGGGCGTGTCGATCGGCTGGGGGTGGGCGCTGCTGTGGCTGCTCGCCGTCGTGGCGCCGTGCATCGCGCTCGCGGTGATCGACTACGTGACCTGGTACCTCCCGAAGCGGCTCGTCCTGCCGTCGTACGCCGTCGTGGCGGTGCTCGAGGTCGTCGGGGCCGTCGCCCTGGGCAAGCCGACGCTGCTCGTCCTCGCGGTCGGGGGCATGGTCGTGCTCGGCGGCTACTACGGCCTGATGTGGATCATCAGCCCGCGGATCATGGCATTCGGCGACGTCCGCCTCGGCGGGCTGATCGGCCTCGCGCTCGGCCCGCTCGGCGCGGCGTCCGTCCTCGTCTCCGTGCTGGCTGCCGCGGTGCTCTCCGTGCTCGCCTACGTGCCGATGAGGCTGCGCGGCAACGCGATCCGCCGCGAAGGGGTGAGGGGGCCGCTGAAGGAGAACCTGCCCTACGGCCCGTTCCTGCTGCTGGGTGCGCTCGTGGCCGTCGTCGTGGGACGGGTCCTGGCCGGCCTGTAGGGCCGTGGGAGACTTGCTCCCATGTTGCGCTGGCTGACTGCGGGGGAGTCCCACGGCCCCTCCCTGGTCGCGATCCTCGAGGGCCTGCCGGCCCACGTCGAGGTCACGACCGACGACATCTCCGACTCGCTCGCCCGTCGCCGCCTGGGCTACGGCCGCGGGGCGCGGATGAAGTTCGAGGCCGACGAGGTCACCCTGACCGGCGGAGTCCGCCACGGACGCACCCAGGGCGGACCGGTCGCGATCGAGGTGGGCAACACCGAGTGGCCCAAGTGGGAGACGGTCATGTCGGCCGACCCGGTCGACCCGGAGGTGCTGGAGAAGCAGGCGCGCAACGCCCCGCTGACCCGCCCGCGCCCGGGCCACGCCGACCTCGCCGGCATGCAGAAGTACGACTTCGACGACGCCCGCCCGATCCTGGAGCGCGCCTCCGCGCGTGAGACCGCGGCCCGCGTCGCGCTCGGCCGCGTCGCCAGCAACTTCCTCGAGCAGGCCACCGGCGCCCGCATCGTCAGCCACGTGCTGGAGATCGGTGGTGTCCGTACGCCGTCGCGCGAGGTCCCGACGCCCGACGACGTCGCGCGTCTCGACGAGGACCCCGTGCGCTGCCTCGACGCGGACGGCTCGAAGCAGATGGTCGAGCGGATCGACCAGGCCCACAAGGACGGCGACACCCTCGGGGGCGTCGTCGAGGTCGTGGTCCACGGCCTCCCGGCCGGCCTCGGCTCGCACGTGCACTGGGACCGCCGCCTCGACGCGCGCCTCGCCGGCGCGCTGATGGGCATCCAGGCGATCAAGGGCGTCGAGGTCGGCGACGGCTTCGAGCTCGCCGCCACGCCCGGCTCGCTCGCCCACGACGAGATCGTCCCCACCGACGAGGGCCTGCGCCGCGTCTCGGGGCGCTCCGGCGGCACCGAGGGCGGCATGACCACGGGCGAGATCCTCCGGGTCCGCGCCGCGATGAAGCCCATCGCGACCGTCCCGCGGGCGCTGCGCACCGTCGACCTGGCCACCGGCGAGGAGGCCGTCGCGCACCACCAGCGCTCCGACGTGTGCGCCGTCCCGGCCGCCGGCATCGTCGCCGAGGCGATGGTCGCGCTGGTGCTGGCGGACGCCGTGCTGGAGAAGTTCGGCGGCGACTCCGTCGGCGAGACCCGGCGCAACGTGCAGACCTACCTCGACAACCTCCGCTACCGGTGACCGCTCCCCGCGCCGTCCTGATCGGCACGATGGGTGCCGGCAAGACGACGGTCGGACAGCTCGTCGCCGGCGCGCTCGGCGTCCCCTTCGCCGACACCGACACCGTCATCGAGCAGCGGATCGGCAAGACCGTCCAGGAGATGTTCGTCGACGACGGCGAGCAGGCCTTCCGCGCGCTCGAGCGCGAGGTCGTCGCCGAGCACCTCGCCGGCCACGACGGGGTGCTGTCGCTCGGCGGCGGCGCCGTCCTCGATCCCGGCACGCAGGCGCTGCTGGAGCCCCACCGGGTGGTCTTCCTCCGGGTCGGCCTCGCCGAGGCGGTCAAGCGGGTCGGGCTCGGCGTCGGCCGGCCGCTCCTGCTCGGCAATGTCCGCTCCCGCGTCAAGGTGCTCCTCGACGAGCGCGCCCCGATCTACGAGGGCCTGGCCCGGTTCATCGTCGACACCGACGGGCGGGCGCCCGAGGACGTCGCCGCCGAGGTCGTCGCCGCCCTCGCCGCCCTTGAGGAGACCCCGTGAGCGCACCCACCGTCATCCCCGTGGCCACCGCGGCGCCGTACGACGTCGTGGTCGGCCACGGCGTCCTCGACCGCCTGCCGGGCCTGCTGCCGGCCGGTGTCCAGCGCGTCGCGATCGTCTGCCCGGAGTCGCTCGAGGACCTGCTCGAGCCCCTGGCGGACCTGCTCGACGGCTACGAGGTCGTCGTGCTGCAGGTGCCGGACGGCGAGGAGTCCAAGGACTGGGAGGTCGCCGCCGCGTGCTGGGAGGGGCTCGGCGAGGAGGGATTCACCCGCTCCGACGCGGTCGTGACCCTCGGCGGCGGTGCGACCACCGACCTCGGCGGGTTCGTCGCTGCCACCTGGCTGCGTGGCGTCGCGGTCGTCCACGTGCCGACGACCCTGCTCGCCATGGTCGACGCGGCCGTCGGCGGCAAGACCGGCATCAACACCCCCGCGGGCAAGAACCTCGTCGGCTCCTTCCACGAGCCCGCCGGCGTGCTCTGCGACCTGGCCCTGCTGGCGACCCTGCCGCGCGAGGAGCTGGTCGCCGGCCTCGGTGAGGTCATCAAGTGCGGCTTCATCGCCGACCCCCGGATCCTGGAGCTGGTCGAGGAGACCGAGCCGACCGACCTGACCGCCGACTCGCCGGTGCTGCGCGAGCTCGTCGAGCGGTCGGTCGCGGTGAAGGCGGCGGTCGTCGCCGGCGACCTCAAGGAGAAGGGCGGCGTCGACGGCCACCCGGGCCGCGAGGCGCTCAACTACGGCCACACCCTGGCCCACGCGATCGAGAAGGCCACCGACTACGGCATCCGCCACGGCGAGGCCGTCGCCATCGGCTGCGTGTACGTCGCCGAGCTGGCCGCCCGCGCCGGCGGGCTCTCCCCGGAGCTCGTCGCCCGCCACCGTGCTGCGTTCGGCAGGGTCGGGCTCCCGACGTCGTGGAGCGACGCCTCGTTCGACGACCTGCTCGCCACCATGCGCGTCGACAAGAAGTCGCGCGGCAACCAGCTGCGGTTCGTCGTGCTCGAGGACCTGGCGAAGCCGGTCGTGCTGGCCGGGCCCTCGGAGGAGGACCTGCGGGCGGCGTACGCGGCTCTGGCAGGATCCTGAGCCATGGGCAAGCAAGAGGTCTACGTCCTCAACGGGCCGAACCTGAACCGGCTGGGACGCCGGCAGCCGGAGATCTACGGCCACACCACGCACGCCGACCTCGCCAAGCTGCTGACCGGCTGGGGCAAGGACTACGGCCTCCAGGTGCGCTTCCAGCAGACCAACCACGAGGGCCAGATGATCGACTGGCTCAACAACGCCGCCGACTGGGGCTGGCCGGTCGTGCTCAACGCGGCCGCGTGGACGCACTACTCCTACGCGATCTTCGACGCCTGCGCGCAGCTGACGGCGCCGCTCGTCGAGGTGCACATCAGCGCCCCGTCGAAGCGGCCGGAGGAGTTCCGACACACCTCGGTCGTCACCCCGCACGCCGCGAAGGTGATCGAGGGCGAGGGCATCGACGGCTACCGGCAGGCGCTGGAGTTCATCGCGGCGCAGTGAGGCCCGCGACGGGGAGGGTGCGCCGCAACCGGCTCAGCCCGCGGTGACGGGCCACCCGGACCGCGGTCGGGGTCATGCCCAGCGCGATCGCCGTCTGCTGGTTGCTCAACCCGGCGACCTCGGTGCAGGTGAGCACCTCCCGCTCGCGCGCGGGCAGTGACAGCAGCGCCCGCCGGGTCCAGTCGGCACCCGACACCTCCTCGGCGAAGCCCGGCTCGGTCGGCGGACGCAACGGGATGACGGTGGCGAGGGTGGCGGGCTCGACGGGCGCCGTCGCGCGCCGCAGGGTACGACGACGCGCCGCCCGGACGTGGTTGCGGGCGATGCCGAACAGCCAGCCGGCGAAGGCGTCGCGGTCGCCCTCGAAGTCGGCGATCGAACGGGCGGCCACCAGCCAGGTCTCCGCGACCAGGTCGTCCGGGGCCGTCAGCACGTCACCGGACGGACGCGACTCGAGCCAGACCAGCAGTCGGCCGGTCAGGCTCTCGTAGAGGTCGCGCCAGGCGTCGGGGTCCCCGTCCCGAGCCCGCGTGATGAGTTCGTCCTCCACCGTGCGGCGCCGTCTCAGGCCCCCGCCGAGGCGGCCCCGGTGGGACCGTCCGCGCTGTCGTCGCTGCCCCCGCCCGAGCCGTCGCCCCCGCCGCTGCCGCTGTGGTGGCCGCCGTCGTCGGTCGAGTCCGGGCTGTCGGGCGTGTCGGTGCCCTCGGGCGAGTCCGTGCCGTCGTCGGAACCGCCCCGCCCGCCGTGGCTGTCGTCGGTCGTGTCGTCGGAGCCGCGGTGGTCGCCGTCCTGCGTGGCGTCGTCGCCTCCGCCGCCGCGGCCGTGGTCCATCCCGCCGCCCGTGCCGCCCTCCGTGCCGCCTTCCGTGCTGCCCCCGGTGCCGCCGGCCGTGCCCGGGCCGGGGACGGTCGTGCCGGCGCCGGCACCGGACGCGTCGTCGTCGGGCGGGCGGGTGGTGTCACCGTCGTCGCCGGTCGTCGCACCGCCGGTGGTGGACGCGTCGTCGCCGGGGGTGATCGACGTCGCAGGCAACGGCTCCGTGTCGTCGTCGCGCCCCAGCCCGGTCAGTGCCACGGCGCCGCCCGCGACCACGGCGACCGCGGCGGCCGCGGCGACGGCAGCGGCCCAGCCGCGCGGGGCGACGGCCGGCGTCGTACCGGACCCGGGGACGGAGGCGCGCGCCTCGAGCGCCAGCTGGGCCATGAAGGCCGGGTCGGCCGGCGTCTCCGGGATCGGCAGGCTCAGGTCAGGGGTGCGGTCCATGCGCATTCGTTCTCGTCAGGGGTGGGGAGTGATCGCCCGGGAGCCATTGTCGCGCTCCCGGGCGGTCCTGGTCAGTCGTCGGATCCGTCGTGGCCCGAGCCGTCGTGGCCCGAGTCGTCGGTCGCGTCGTCGGTGGCGTCGTCGGACCCGTCGTGGCCCGAGCCGTCGTGGCCGGAGTCGTCGTCGACCTCGGGGGCCTCGGACTCGTCGCCGTGGTGGTCGCCGTCCTCGTCGTGGTCGGCGTCGTCGCCGTGGTGGTCGCCGTGGTCGTCGGCGTCCTCGCCCTGGTCGTCGCCGTCCTCGGCGTGGTCACGGCCGTGGTGGTCGCCGTGGTCGTCGGGACCCTCGTTCTCGTCCTGGTCGTCGGCCTCGTCGGCGTCGTCGGTCTCCGGGTCGTCGGCTTCGGTCTCGTCGGGGGCGTCGGTCTCGTCGGTCTCCTCGGCCTCCGGCGACTCCGACGCGTCGTCGGTCGCGTCGGTCTCCGGGCTGTCGCTCGTGGAGTCCTCGACGACGCTCTGGTCCTGGTCGTCGGAGCCGCCGGCCGCGCTCACGGCGTAGGCACCGCCGAGCGTGGCGAGCACGATCGCGAACGCCGCCGCGGCGGCGCGGTAGGGGGTGAGCTTGCGCATGGTGTCCTCCCTCGTGGCGACCCGTTGTCGCCGTACACACCTTCATGACGCCGGGCCGGGCGGGTGTTACGCGGCTGATCGAAGATTTCCCGCCGTTGGCGCCCGTCGATAGGATCGGACGCTGTGCCACGTCTCGACGGCGGTGGCCGCACCCCATTGACATCTGCATCGAAGAAGGCTGACGCATGGCAACGACGAACGACCTCAAGAACGGCATGGTGCTCAACCTGGAGGGCCAGCTCTGGCAGGTGGTCGAGTTCCAGCACGTGAAGCCCGGCAAGGGCCCGGCCTTCGTCCGCACCAAGCTCAAGCACGTCGAGTCGGGCAAGAACGTCGACAAGACCTTCAACGCCGGCACCAAGGTCGAGACCGCCACGGTCGACCGCCGCTCGTTCCAGTACCTCTACAACGACGGCACGAACTTCGTCTTCATGGACGTCCAGACCTACGACCAGATCGAGGTCACCCCGGAGATCGTCGGCTCCGCCGCCGGCTTCCTCCTGGAGAACCAGGACGTCGTGATCGCCACCAACGAGGGCCGCGTCCTCTTCATCGAGATGCCGGCCTCGGTCGAGCTCCTCGTCTCCTACACCGAGCCGGGCGTCGTCGGCGACTCCGCCACGGGCCGCACCAAGCCGGCCACGCTCGAGACCGGCGCCGAGATCCAGGTCCCGCTGTTCATCGAGCAGGGCGAGAAGATCAAGGTCGACACCCGCGAGGGCGGCTCGTACCTCTCCCGTGTGAAGGGCTGAGTGGCCACCCTGATGGGAGCCCGCACCAAGGCCCGCAAGCGTGCCCTCGACGTCCTGTACGCCGCCGACCTGCGCGGCGAGACGGGCGTCGAGGCGCTCGCGCGCGTCGTCGCCGAGGGCGAGGCGCCGAGCAACCCCTACACCCGCACGCTCATCGAGGGCGTGACGGAGCGGCGGGAGCGGATCGACGAGGTCCTCACCGAGTTCTCCACCGGCTGGAGCCTCGCCCGCATGCCCGCGGTCGACCGCAACGTGCTGCGGATCGGGGTCTGGGAGATGCTCTGGGCCGACGACGTGCCGGACACGGTCGCGGTGACCGAGGCGATGGCCCTGGTCCAGGAGCTGTCGACCGACGAGTCGCCGACCTTCGTCAACGGGGTCCTCGGCGCCATCCAGAGGAGCAAGTCCACGCTCGTCTGAGCGATGCCTGATGCTGGCCGCCGGCTTGCCCGATGTGCCAATCTGGCGACATGTCTCAGCCTGATGAGGTGGATGTCGTCGTCATCGGACTCGGGCCGGGGGGCGAGCACGTCGCCGCCTCGCTGGCCCGGGCCGGGCTCTCCGTGGTCGGGGTCGACCGCCGTCTCGTCGGAGGCGAGTGTCCCTACTTCGGGTGCGTCCCGTCGAAGATGATGATCCGCGCGGCCGACGCGCTCGCCGAGGCCCGGCGCGTGCCCGCGCTCGGCGGGAGCACCGAGGTCACCGCGGACTGGACCCCCGTCGCGGACCGGATCCGCGACGAGGCGACCGACGACTGGGACGACACGGTCGCGGTCAAGCGGCTCGAGGATGCCGGTGCCCGGTTCCTGCGCGGCACCGGCCGGCTCGCCGGTCCCGGCCGGGTCGTGGTCACGACCGACGACGGCGACGTCGAGCTGACGGTACGACGCGGGGTGGTGCTCAACACCGGAACGGAGCCCGCGGTCCCGCCGATCGACGGGCTGGCCGACACGCCGTACTGGACCAACCGCGACGCGGTCCGCCTCCGTGAGCTGCCGACCAGCCTGGTCGTCCTGGGCGGGGGAGCGATCGGCTGCGAGCTGGCCCAGGCGTTCTCGCGGTTCGGCGTCGAGGTGACCGTCGTCGAGGCCTTCGAGCGGATCCTCGGACCCGAGGAGCCGGAGGCGAGCGCCGTGGTCGCCTCCGCCCTGGAGGCCGAGGGGATCTCCGTGCGCGCCGGCGTCGGGGTCAGCTCCGTGCGCCACGACGGTGCGTTCGCGATCGGCCTCGCGGACGGTACGACGCTCGCGGCCCAGGCCCTGCTGGTGGCCGCCGGTCGTCGTACCAACCTGGGGGACGTGGGCCTCGACACCGTCGGCGGCGACCCGTCGGCCCGGGCGATCGACGTCGACGAGCGGATGCGGGTGGCCGGCGTCGACGGCCTGTGGGCGATCGGCGACATCACGGGCAAGGGTGCGTTCACGCACATGTCGATGTACCAGGCCAACGTGGCGATCCGGGACCTGACCGGGGAGGACGGCCCGTGGGCCGACTATCGCGCGGTGTCCCGGGCGACCTTCACCGATCCGGAGGTCGGCTCGGTCGGGATGACCGAGAAGCAGGCGCGTGACGCCGGCCTCAACGTCGGGGTCGGCATCTCGAAGCTGCAGGAGTCGAGCCGTGGCTGGCTGCACAAGGTCGGCAACGAGGGCGTGATCAAGGTGGTCGCCGACCTCGACCGTGACGTGCTCGTGGGCGCGACCGCCGTCGGACCCTCGGGCGGGGAGATCATCGGGATGCTGGTCACCGCGATCCACGCGGAGGTGCCGCTGGCGACCCTGCGCGGGATGCACTTCGCCTACCCGACCTTCCACCGGGCGATCGAGACGGCGCTGGGCGACATCTCCTGACATGACCGGATGAGACGACGGGCTGTGCACGGCACGCCCGTCGACGGCCGGGCGCCGGGGTAGTTTGGTCGGGACTGACTGCCTATCTCGGAGGTTCTCGTGAGTCAGACCGATGTCGACCCTGCCCAGCCGGAGCCCGATCCGCAGAACACCTCGGACCGCCTCTACACCACCACGGAGCTGGAGGCCTTCAGCGAGCAGCAGCTCGAGGCCGCTCGGGCCGGGGCACCGGTGGATCCGCTGACGGACCCGATCCCGCACGCCGGGCCGATCGGCGAGCACACGGCGATGCGACCCGATCCGGGTGCCCGCCCGACGGCGCCACCACCGACGGCCGCGCCACCGACCGGCCCGCCGCCGTCGTACCGGCCTGCTCCGCCGAGCGCCCCGCCGAGCGCCCCGCCTGCCGCGGCTCCCGCGCCGCCCGCGCCCGCCCACGTCGAGCCGCGGCGCTTCATGAGCGCCACCGACTTCCTCGACCGCCGCGACAACGACAAGCAGCCCGGTCCGGCGACGTGGGGATGGCGGGGCCGGGTACGCCGCTGGTCGGGTGGCCTGGTCAAGCCGGCCATGGGCGCGAAGGAGCGGGCCTGGGAGGCCGACCGGGCGCTCATCCAGAAGGACTTCGACGGCCCGCGCACGATCGCGTTCGTGAACCCGAAGGGCGGCGCGGCCAAGACGACCGGCGTGCTCGCCGCCGGCTACACCTTCGGCACCGTACGCGGCGGCGGCGTGATCGGCTGGGACAACAACGAGACGCGCGGAACCCTCGGCATCCGCGGTGCCCGGAGCGCCCACCGCAACACGACCCGTGAGCTGCTCGAGGACGTCGAGCGGTTCAAGGACGTCTACCAGTCGCGCATCGGCGACCTCGGTGCCTTCGTCCGCTCGCAGGGCGACGCGCACTTCGACGTCCTGGCCTCGGACGAGCGTCCCGACGTCACCGGCGTCATCCACGCGAAGGACTTCGCGGAGGTGCACGCGCTGCTGGAGCGGTTCTACCGGATCATCCTGGTGGACACCGGCAACAACCTGAGGGCCGAGAACTGGCTGGCCGCGGCCGAGGCGGCCGACCTCCTGGTCGTCACCAGCACCGTGCGCGAGGACACCGGCTACAGCGGGCTGTGGATGCTCGACGCCCTCCAGGACGCCGGCTACGAGAACCTCAAGTACAAGACGGTGACGGTGCTCTCCGACCCCAGCCCCAAGGTCGACGAGGGCCTCGCGCGCGACCTGACCCAGGTCTACGAGCAGCGCACCCGCGGCGTCTACCGGGTGCCCTACGACCCGGCGCTCGTGTCCGGGTCGGTGGTCCCGTACGGCGAGCTGTCGGCGGCGACCCGACGGGCGTGGCTGCGGGCGTGCGCGGGGATGGCCGCCGCGTTGTAGGGGCCCGGCAGCCGTCGTACCGGACGGAATGGTCGTGGGATCGCCGACCCGACAGCCACAGCGTCCGGTACGACCACCGGATCGTCGCGCAGCGGCCGGGTAGTGCAGGAGTACGGCCGTGCGGGCTGCAAGGAGCCCGCCGCGCGAGACTGAAGGGGGTCCCACGATGGGTCTCGACGACAAGATCAGCAACGCCGCCGAGGAGAAGACGGGCAAGCTCAAGGAGTCGGTCGGCAAGGCCACCGACGACGAGGACCTGGAAGCCGAAGGCAAGGGCGACCAGCTCAAGGGCAACCTCAAGCAGGCGGGCGAGAAGGTGAAGGACGCCTTCAAGTGACCGCCTGACGAGGACATGCGCGAAGGGGCTCCGGGGACACGGGGCCCCTTCGTCCTGCCCGGGCCGTCCCGCCCCGTTGGTACGACGCCCGACCGGGTACCGGGGCCACCATGACCACCTTCGGCTACACCTTGATGACCGAGCAGAGCGGGCCGCGCGAGCTGGTCGCCTACGCCCAGGCGGCCGAGGACAAGGGCTTCGAGTTCGCGGTCTGCAGCGACCACTACTCGCCATGGCTGGTGGAGCAGGGGCACGCGCCGTACGCGTGGACCGTCCTCGGGGCCGTGGCCCAGGCGACGACCGACCTCGACCTGATGACCTACGTGACCTGCCCGACGATGCGCTACCACCCCGCCGTCGTCGCCCAGAAGGCCGCGACCCTGGCGGTGCTCTCGGGCAACCGCTTCACGCTCGGCGTGGGCAGCGGCGAGAGCCTGAACGAGCACGTCGTCGGCGCCGGGTGGCCCGGTGTGGAGACGCGCCTGGAGATGCTGGCCGAGGCGATCGACGTGATCCGCTCGCTGCACACCGGTGAGCTGGTCGACCACAAGGGGGAGTACTTCGAGGTCGAGTCGGCCCGCGTCTGGGACCTTCCGGACAAGCCGGTCGAGATCGGGGTCGCCGTCGGGGGACCGCGCGCCATCGAGGCGCTCGCCGAGAGCGCCGACCACCTGGTCGCTGTCGAGCCGGACGCCGCACTCGTGCAGCAGTGGAACCAGACGGACGGGGCACCGCAGGTCGGCCGGGCCGCCCGGGCCATCGGGCAGGTCCCGATCTGCTGGGCGCCCGACCGCGACGAGGCGGTGAAGCTCGCCCACGAGCAGTTCCGCTGGTTCGGCGGGGGTTGGGGTGTGAACGCCGACCTGCCGACCCCCGCCGGCTTCGAGGCGGCGAGCCAGTTCGTGCGCCCCGAGGACGTCGCGGACAAGATCCCGTGCGGACCCGACCTCGACGCGATCGCCGAGGCGGTGCTGGCGTTCCCGGAGGCAGGCTTCACCGACGTGGCGCTCGTCCAGGTCGGCGACCGGTTCCAGCAGCAGTTCCTGGACGAGGCGGCCGGGCCGCTGCTGGAGCGCCTGCGCTCGGCCTGACCGCGCGCCGGCGTGGTCCGCGGCACACCGGACCCGGTTCGGCCGGAAGGGCCTCCAACCGCTAGGGTGGAGCCCGTTCAGACATCCTTTAAGGAGCCGTCCCGTGAGGCGGAGAAGGAGGTCAGGCACACTGATGCCTACCCACGACCAGGCCCCCGCTCAGGGGCGCGTCGTCCTCGACGCCGGCGACATCAGCCGGGCGTTGGTCCGCATTTCCCACGAGATCCTCGAGCGCAACAAGGGCGCCGAGGATCTTCTGCTTCTCGGCCTGCACACCCGCGGGGTGCCGCTGGCCCACCGGATCGCCGCGAACATCGCGACCGTCGAAGGTACGACGGTCGCGACCGGCTCGCTCGACGTCACCATGTACCGCGACGACCTGCGCTCGCACCCCACGCGTGCCCCGCACCGCACCGAGCTGCCCGCCGGCGGCATCGACGGCAAGACCGTCGTGCTCGTCGACGACGTGCTCTACTCCGGGCGCACCATCCGCGCCGCGCTCGACGCCCTCTCGGACCTGGGCCGGCCCGCCGTCGTACGGCTGGCCGTGCTGGTCGACCGCGGCCACCGCGAGCTCCCGATCCGCGCCGACCACGTCGGCAAGAACCTGCCCACGGCGCGCAGCGAGCGCGTCAGCCTGCGCCTGAGCGAGATCGACGGGGAGGACGAGGTGACCATCCAGTGAACCGGCACCTGCTGAGCATCGACGACCTGGAGGTCGCCGACATCCACCAGATCTTCACCACCGCCGCGGAGATGCACGACGTGCAGAGGCGCGAGGTGAAGAAGCTGCCCGCGCTGCGCGGGCGGACGGTGATCAACCTCTTCTTCGAGGACTCCACCCGCACCCGGTCGAGCTTCGAGATCGCCGGCAAGTGGCTCTCCGCCGACGTGATCAACCTGTCGGCCAAGGGGAGCAGCACCAGCAAGGGCGAGTCGCTGCGCGACACGGCGCTGACCGTGATGGCCATGGGCATCGACGGCCTGGTCGTGCGCCACTCCGCGAGCGGCGCCGCCGAGCAGATCAGCCGCTGGGTCGACGTCCCCGTCATCAACGCCGGCGACGGCACCCACGAGCACCCGACGCAGGCGCTGCTCGACGGCTACGCCCTGACCCGCAAGCTCGGCACGCTCGAGGGCAAGCACGTCGCGATCGTCGGCGACGTCACGCACAGCCGGGTGTTCCGCAGCAACGTCAAGAGCCTGGTCAAGCTCGGCGCGAGCGTCACCGTGGTGGCTCCGCCGACGCTGATGCCGGCCGGTGTGGGGGACTGGTCGAAGGAGGCCGGCTTCGCGACGTCGTACGACCTGGACGCGGTGCTGCCCGAGGTCGACGCGGTGATGATGCTGCGCGTGCAGCGCGAGCGGATGAGCGGCGGCTTCTTCCCCACGGCCCGCGAGTACACCATCGGCTACGGCCTCACCCGCGACCGTCTCGCGCTCCTGAAGCCCGGCACGCCGATCCTGCACCCCGGTCCGATGAACCGCGGCCTCGAGATCTCCCCGGACGCCGCCGACGCCGCCGACAGCCTGGTCCTCGACCAGGTGTCCTCGGGCGTCGCGGTCCGGATGTCCGTCCTCTACCACCTGCTCGCCGGCGAGGAGACTTCTGCATGAGCACCTTGATCAAGGGCGCCACCCTGCCCGACGGTACGACGGCCGACGTCCTCGTCGCCGACCGCGTGATCGCCGAGATCGGCTCGGTCTCGACGAAGGCGGAGCGGACCATCGACGCCGACGGCCTGCGCCTGCTGCCGGGCCTCGTCGACCTGCACACGCACCTGCGCGAGCCGGGTCGTGAGGACGCCGAGACGGTGCTGACCGGCTCCCGCGCCGCGGCCGTCGGAGGCTTCACCGCGGTCCTCGCGATGGCCAACACCAACCCCGTCACCGACACCGCGGAGGCCGCCGAGCGGGTCCTCGACCTCGGCCGCGCGGCCGGCCTGGTCGACGTCCAGCCGGTCGGCGCGGTCACCAAGGGGCTGGCGGGCGAGGAGCTCGCCGAGCTCGGGCTGATGGCCCGCAGCCGCGCGAAGGTCCGCGTCTTCTCCGACGACGGCAAGTGCGTCCACGACGCGCGGGTCATGCGCCGGGCGCTGGAGTACGTCAAGGCGTTCGGTGGTGTGGTCAGCCAGCACAGCCAGGACCCGGCGCTCGCCGGCCCTGCGGCGTGCTGCCACGAGGGCGAGCTCTCCGGCCGCCTGGGCCTGCCCGGCTGGCCCGGGATCGCCGAGGAGGTCATCGTCGCCCGCGACGTGATGCTCGCCCGGCACACCGGCAGCCGCGTCCACGTCGCCCACGTCTCGACCGCCGGCAGCGTCGAGGTGGTCCGGTGGGCCAAGGCGCAGGGGATCGACGTGACCGCGGAGGTCACGCCGCACCACCTGCTGCTCACCACCGACCTGCTCAGCAGCTACGACCCGACCTTCAAGGTCAACCCGCCGCTGCGCCCGGCCGAGGACGTCGAGGCGCTGCGCGCCGCACTCGCCGACGGCACGATCGACGCCGTCGCCACCGACCACGCGCCGCACGCACGACACGACAAGGAGCACGCCTTCGTCGACGCGGCGTTCGGCATGCTCGGGCTGGAGACGGCGCTGTCCGTCATCACCACCGTGATGGTCGAGAGCGGCCAGCTCGACTGGGCCGGCGTGGCCCGCGTGATGAGCGAGAGCCCGGCGCGCATCGCCGGCCTGGAGGGGCACGGCCGCCCGATCGCCGTCGGCGAGCCCGCCAACCTGACCCTCGTCGACCCCGCCGCCCAGGTGGTGGTCGACCGCGCGGCCAGCGTCTCGCTGAGCCGCAACAACCCCTGGCACGACCGCAAGCTCACCGGACGGGTGGTCGCCACGCTGCTGCGCGGCACGCCCACGGTGCTGGAAGGAGCCCTCGCATGACCGCCCCAGCCCAACCCGCCCTCCTCGTCCTCGAGGACGGCCGCACGTTCCACGGTGAGGCCTACGGTGCCGCCGGCGAGACCTTCGGCGAGGCGGTCTTCAACACCGGCATGACCGGCTACCAGGAGACGCTCACCGACCCGTCGTACCACCGCCAGGTGGTCGTGATGACCGCCCCGCACGTCGGCAACACCGGCATGAACGACGAGGACCCGGAGTCCAAGCGCATCTGGGTCGCCGGGTACGTCGTCCGCGACCCTGCGCGCGTCCCGAGCAACTGGCGCTCCCAGCGCTCGCTCGACGACGAGCTGAGGGCCCAGGGCGTGGTGGGGATCTCCGGCATCGACACCCGTGCCCTGACCCGCCACCTGCGTGAGAGCGGCGCCATGCGCGTCGGGATCTCCACGGTCGAGACCGACCCGGCGAAGCTGCTGGAGAAGGTCAAGGCGTCCGCCGAGATGACCGGCGCCAACCTCTCCGAGGCGGTCTCCACCAGCGAGACCTATGTCGTCGAGGCCCAGGGCGAGAAGCGGTTCACCGTCGCCGCCCTCGACCTCGGCATCAAGGACATGACCCCCTACCGGATGAGCGAGCGGGGCATCGAGGTGCACGTGCTGCCCGCCACGGCGTCGATCGACGACGTGCTGGCCGTGCAGCCCGACGGCCTGTTCTTCTCCAACGGCCCCGGCGACCCGGCCGCGACGACCGGCCAGGTCGAGCTGCTCCAGGAGGCGCTGGGCCGCGACCTGCCGTACTTCGGCATCTGCTTCGGCAACCAGCTCTTCGGCCGGGCGCTCGGCTTCGGCACCTACAAGCTGAAGTACGGCCACCGGGGCATCAACCAGCCGGTGATGGACCTGACCACCCGCAAGGTGGAGGTCACCGCGCACAACCACGGCTTCGCCGTCGACGCCCCGCGCGACACGGCGACCGAGACGCCGTACGGCGTCGCGACGGTCAGCCACGTGTGCCTGAACGACGACGTCGTCGAGGGCCTCGAGCTCCGCGACGGGTCCGGTGCGCTCAAGAGCTTCTCCGTCCAGTACCACCCCGAGGCCGCCGCCGGCCCGCACGACGCGGCGTACCTCTTCGACCGGTTCGTGCAGCTTCTGGAGGAGAAGGCCTGATGCCGAAGCGTGAAGACATCAAGTCGGTCCTGGTCATCGGCTCCGGGCCGATCGTCATCGGCCAGGCGTGCGAGTTCGACTACTCGGGCACCCAGGCCTGCCGGGTGCTCAAGGAGGAGGGCCTGCGGGTCATCCTGATCAACTCCAACCCGGCGACGATCATGACCGACCCGGAGTTCGCCGACGCGACCTACGTCGAGCCGATCACCCCGGAGTTCGTCGAGAAGGTCATCGCCAAGGAGCGCCCCGACGCGATCCTGCCGACCCTCGGTGGCCAGACCGCCCTCAACGCCGCCATCGCGGCGCACGAGAGCGGCGTCCTGGAGAAGTACGGCGTCGAGATGATCGGCGCCAGCTTCGAGGCGATCCACCGCGGCGAGAACCGCGAGCTGTTCAACGCGATCGTCGAGAAGGTGGGCGGCGAGGTCGCCCGCAGCTTCGTGTGCCACTCGATGGAGGAGGTCGAGAAGGCCGCCGGCGAGCTGGGCTTCCCGATCGTCGTACGCCCGTCCTTCACGATGGGCGGCCTCGGCTCGGGCATCGCCTACGACGAGGCGGACATGCACCGCATCGCCGGCGCCGGTCTGTCCGCCTCCCCGACCACCGAGGTGCTGATCGAGGAGTCGATCATCGGGTGGAAGGAGTACGAGCTGGAGGTGATGCGCGACAAGGCCGACAACGTCGTCATCATCTGCTCGATCGAGAACTTCGACCCGATGGGCGTGCACACCGGTGACTCGATCACCGTCGCCCCGGCGATGACGCTCACCGACCGCGAGTACCAGCACCTGCGCGACCTGGCGATCGGCATCATCCGCGAGGTCGGCGTCGACACCGGCGGCTGCAACATCCAGTACGCCGTCAACCCCGCCGACGGCCGGGTCATCGTCATCGAGATGAACCCCCGCGTCTCGCGGTCCTCGGCGCTGGCGTCGAAGGCGACCGGCTTCCCGATCGCCAAGATCGCCGCCAAGGTGGCCGTCGGCTACACGCTCGACGAGATCCCCAACGACATCACGAAGGAGACCCCGGCCTCCTTCGAGCCCACGCTCGACTACGTGGTCGTCAAGGTGCCGCGGTTCGCGTTCGAGAAGTTCCCGACCGCCGACCCGACGCTGACCACCCACATGAAGTCGGTCGGCGAGGCGATGGCCATCGGCCGCAACTTCACCGAGGCGCTCAACAAGGCGCTGCGCTCGCTGGAGAACAAGTCCGCGCCCTTCCACTGGACCGGCGAGCCCGGCGACAAGGACGCACTCCTCGAGGAGATCAAGGTCCCGCACGACGGCCGCCTGCAGAAGCTGATGCAGGCCATCCGGGCCGGCGCCACGCAGGAGGAGATCCACGACGCCACGAAGATCGACCCGTGGTTCGTCGACCAGGTCTTCATGATCGACGAGATCGCCCAGAAGGTGGGCGCGTCGGAACTGCTGGACGCCGGCGCCCTGCGCCTGGCCAAGCGGCACGGCTTCTCCGACGCCCAGATCGCGGGCATCCGCGGCCTGAAGGAGTCCGAGGTCCGGATCGCCCGGCAGACGCTCGGCGTGCGCCCGGTCTACAAGACCGTGGACACCTGCGCTGCCGAGTTCGCGGCGGCCACGCCGTACTACTACTCGTCGTACGACGAGGAGACCGAGGTCCAGCCGCGCGCCGAGGGCAAGGAGGCCGTGATCATCCTCGGCTCCGGTCCCAACCGGATCGGCCAGGGCATCGAGTTCGACTACTCGTGCGTGCACGCCTCGCTCGCGCTGGCCGAGGCCGGCTACGAGACGATCATGGTCAACTGCAACCCCGAGACGGTCTCGACCGACTACGACACCTCGGACCGGCTCTACTTCGAGCCGCTGACCCTCGAGGACGTCCTCGAGATCTACGAGGCGGAGAAGGCCGCGGGCCCGATCGCCGGGGTCATCGCGACCCTCGGCGGCCAGACGCCGCTCGGTCTCGCGCAGGGCCTCGAGGACGCCGGGGTCCCGATCGCCGGTACGACGCCCGAGGCGATCGAACTCGCCGAGGAGCGCGGCGCGTTCGGCCGGGTCCTGGCCGACGCCGGCCTCGTCGCGCCGAAGCACGGCACCGCCGTCTCCTTCGAGGACGCGCAGGCGATCGCGCACACCATCGGCTACCCGGTGCTCGTGCGGCCGTCGTACGTCCTCGGCGGGCGTGGCATGCAGATCGTCTACAGCGACGCCGCGCTGAAGTCCTACATCGAGGCCGCGACCGAGATCAGCCCGGACCGCCCGGTCCTGGTCGACCGCTTCATCGACGACGCGGTCGAGATCGACGTCGACGCCCTGTACGACGGCACGGACCTCTTCCTCGGCGGCGTGATGGAGCACATCGAGGAGGCCGGCATCCACTCCGGCGACTCGTCGTGCGCCCTGCCGCCGATCACGCTCGGCGACGCCGAGATCACCCGGATCCGCGAGGCCACGACGGCCATCGCGGAGGGGGTCGGGGTCCGCGGCCTGATCAACATCCAGTTCGCGCTCGGGGCGGACGTCCTCTACGTGATCGAGGCCAACCCGCGCGCGTCGCGGACGGTCCCGTTCGTGTCCAAGGCGACCGGCACCCAGCTCGCGAAGGCCGCGGCCCGGGTGATGCTGGGCGAGTCCATCGCCGAGCTCCGCGCCGCGGGCGCGCTGCCCGCCGAGGGCGACGGCGGCACGCTGCCGGCCGACGCCCCGATCGCGGTCAAGGAGGCGGTGCTGCCGTTCAACCGGTTCCGCACCAAGGAGGGCAGCTTCGTCGACACGGTCCTCGGGCCCGAGATGAAGTCGACCGGCGAGGTGATGGGCTTCGACGCCGACTTCGGCACCGCCTTCAGCAAGTCGCAGGCCGCGGCGTACGGCTCGCTCCCGACCGAGGGCAAGGTCTTCATCTCGATCGCGAACCGCGACAAGCGGACGATGATCTTCCCGGCCCGGGTCCTCGCGGACTACGGCTTCGAGATCCTCGCGACCCAGGGCACGGCCGAGGTGCTGCGCCGCAACGGCATCCAGGCCACCGTGGTGCGCAAGCACTTCGAGGGCAAGGGACCGAACGGGGAGCCGACGGTCGTCGACATGATCCTCGGCGGCGAGATCGACCTGATCGTCAACACCCCGCACGGCTCGACCGGTGGCGGCGACTCGCGCATCGACGGCTACGAGATCCGCTCGTCGGCCGTGCTGACCGGCACGCCGTGCATCACCACCGTTCAGGGCCTGGCCGCGGCGGTGCAGGGCATCGCGGCGATCCGCGCCGGCTCGATCGGCGTGCGGTCGCTGCAGGAGTGGCACGCGCAGTGACCCTGTACGACAAGGTCTTCGAGACCTGCCTGGTCCGGATGGACGCCGAGAAGGCGCACCACCTGACCTACGACGCCCTCAAGGCCGGGGGACCGGTGCTCACCCGGGCCCGGATCCCCGGCCGGGCGCCGGTCGAGGCGATGGGCCTCACCTTCCCCAACCGGCTCGGGCTCGCGCCCGGCTTCGACAAGACCGCCGAGGTCTACGACCGGATGGGCGCCTTCGGCTTCGGGCACGTCGAGATCGGCACGGTCACCGCGCTGCCCCAGCCCGGCAACCCGAAGCCGCGGCTGTTCCGGCTCCCCGAGGACCGGGCGGTCGTCAACCGGATGGGCTTCAACAACGACGGCGCCGAGACCGTCGCGCGCCGGCTGGCCGGGCGCAGGCGCAAGCCCGGCGGACTCGTCCTCGGCGTCAACATCGGCAAGTCGAAGGTCGTCCCCGACGACGACCAGGCGGCTGTCGAGGCCGACTACGAGACCTCGACCCGCCTGCTCGCCCCGCACGCCGACTACCTCGTCGTCAACGTCAGCTCCCCGAACACCCCCGGCCTGCGCAACCTGCAGGCCGTCGAGAAGCTCGCCCCGCTGCTCGCCCACGTGCGTCGTACGACGGACGAGTCGGTCACCGACCGCCGGGTGCCCCTGCTGGTGAAGATCGCGCCGGACCTGTCCGACGAGGACGTGCTGGCGGTCGCCGACATGGCGCTCGACCTCGGCCTGTCCGGGGTCATCGCCACCAACACCACCATCTCCCGCGACCGCCTGCGCTCCGACCCCGCGAAGGTCGAGGCGTGCGGCGCCGGCGGCCTCTCCGGCGCACCGCTGCGTGAGCGCTCGACGGAGGTCGTGCGGCTGCTGCGCGGACGCGTCGGCGACCGGCTCACGCTCATCGGGGTCGGCGGCATCAGCACGCCCGCCGACGCGAGGGAGCGGATCGACGCGGGTGCGGACCTGGTGCAGGTCTACAGCGGCCTGATCTACGGTGGCCCGGGCTGGCCCAAGCAGGTCCTCAAGGCCCTGCGCTAGCCGCACGAGACAAGGAGCACCATGGCGTTCGGCGACTACCAGATCGAGCTCTACCTCGGCGCGCTCGGCGGCGTGCTGCCGGCCCACCCCTTCGACTACGCCGAGCTCGAGCGCAACGCGCTGGCCGCGCTGCCGCCCGAGCTGCGCACGTACGTCGCCGGGGGCGCCGGAGACGAGACCACGCAGCGCGCCAACGTGGAGGCCTTCGGCCGCTACGCCCTCGTGCCGCGGATGTTCCGCGCGAGCCCGGAGCGGGACCTGTCGGTGGAGCTGTTCGGCCGCACGCTCGCCAGCCCGCTGCTGCTGGCGCCCGTCGGCGTCGTCGGGCTCTGCACGCCCGACCAGCACGGGGACGTGCACGCGGCGGAGGTGGCGGCGGCGACCGGCGTTCCCCTCATCGGCTCGACGCTGATGAGCGACCCGCTCGAGGACGTCGCCGCCGCGGCCGGCGACGCGGGCACGTGGTTCCAGCTCTACACGCCCAGGAATCGCGAGCTCGCGGCCAGCCTCGTCAGCCGCGCGGAGAAGGCCGGCTACGAGGCCATCGTCATCACGCTCGACACCTGGGTGCCGGGCTGGCGGCCCCGCGACCTCGCGTCGGGCAACTTCCCACAGCTGCGCGGCAAGGCGCTCGCCAACTACACCTCCGACCCCGTCTTCCGGGAGATGACCGGGCCGGACCCCGACCCCGGCACGGTCGTGATGACCTGGGTCGGCACCTTCGGCCACCCGGTGACCTGGGACGACCTGCCCTGGCTGCGCTCGCTCACCGACCTGCCGATCCTCGTGAAGGGCGTCTGCCACCCCGACGACGCCCGGCGCGCCCTCGACGAGGGCGTCAACGGCATCTACTGCTCCAACCACGGCGGTCGCCAGGCCAACGGCGGGGGAGCGGCCCTCGAGTGGCTGCCCGGTGTCGTCGAGGCGGTCGACGGGCGCGGACCGGTCGTCTTCGACTCGGGCGTGCGCACGGGCGCCGACGTCGTCAAGGCACTCGCGCTCGGCGCCGACGCGGTCGCCATCGGCCGCCCCTACGTCTACGCCCTCGCCCTCGGCGGCGTGCCCGGCGCGATCCACCAGGTCCGCGCCCTGCAGGCCGAGGCCGACCTCGTCATGGCCGTCGACGGCTACCCGACCATCGCCGACCTCACCCCCGACGCACTGCGAAGGATCCCCTGATGACGTTTGGTGCCCGTTTCGCCGCCGCCCTCGCCGACCGCGGCCAGTTCTGCGTGGGCATCGACCCGCACAGCGCGCTCCTCCACGACTGGGGCTACGACGACGACGTCGCCGGGCTCGAGAGGTTCGCCCTGGGTGCGGTGGAGGCCGTGGCGCCGTACTGCAGCGTCGTGAAGCCCCAGTCGGCCTTCTACGAGCGCTTCGGCAGCAAGGGCATCGCCGTCCTGGAGCGGGTCATCGCGGACTCCCGCGCGGCGGGCGCGCTGGTGCTGCTGGACGTGAAGCGCGGCGACATCGGCTCGACGTCGCAGGCCTACGCCGACGCCTACCTCGACCCGTCCTCGCCGCTCGCCTCCGACGCGATCACCATCAGCCCCTATCTCGGCTTCGGCTCGCTGTTGCCCTTCGTCGACACCGCGCGCCGGTACGACGCCGGCCTGTTCGTGCTCGCCGCGACCTCCAACAAGGAGGGGCCGGAGGTGCAGGAGGCCGTCACGTCGGAGGAGTTCGGCGGGCGCACCGTCGCGTCGGCGATGCTCGACCACCTGCGCGAGCTGAACTCCGGCGCCACGCCGCTGGGCTCCTTCGGGGCGGTCGTGGGCGCCACGATCGACGGCAGCGGCCTCGACTTCGACCTCAACGGCCCGATCCTCGCGCCGGGCTACGGGGAGCAGGGCGGCACGAGCAGCGACATCCTGCGCATCTTCGGCGCCAGCGCCCGCAACGTCGCCGCGAGCTCCTCGCGGGGCGTGCTGCGGCTGGGCCCCGACCCGGTGGCGATGCGTGACGCCGTGCTCCGCGCCAACGACGAGCTCCGGGCGCTGCTCGGGTGAGGCCGCTGTCCCGAGGGGACCTGCCGCTGCTCGCCGTGGCGGTGGCGGCGGTGACCCTCACGGGCGTCCTGCTGCTCGACCGCGGCGATGACGACGACGCGTACGACTCCTACTGCTCGGCGGTCGAGGAGCACCGCTCCGAGCTGGGCTCGGCGCTCGACGCGGGCAAGGAGACCGGACTGCTGCGTGCCCTTCCCGCGTTCGAGGACCTGGCGGCGAAGGCGCCGGAGGACATCCGCGACGAGTGGCGGATCGTCATCGACCGGGTTCGCGAGCTGCAGGCCGCCCTCGACACGGCTGGGGTCGATGCGGCGTCGTACGACTTCGCGAAGCCGCCGGCGGACCTGGCCGCCGACGACCGCAAGGCGATCGAGGCCGCTGCGACGCGCCTGGGCTCCGCCGACACCGCCGCTGCGCTGGCCGGCGTCGAGCAGCAGGCACGCGACGTCTGCAAGAGCCCGCTGTCCCTCTGAGGCCGTCCGGGCAGCCGGGACCGAGGGCCCGCATTGCCCCGCGAGAACGGGAATGGCTAGATTGACCGGCGATGGCACTTTCCTGCGCAGCACCGCGCAGCCCGAAGCCGCCGACACACGTCTCGAACACCGAAGGACTCCGACCTCGTGGCCCTGCCTCCCCTGACTCCCGAACAGCGCCAGGCCGCCCTGGAGAAGGCGGCCGCCGCACGACGTGAGCGGGCCGAGGTGAAGAACCGGTTGAAGAACTCGGGCGCCTCGATCAGCGAGGTCCTCCAGCAGGGCCAGGTCAACGAGGTCATCGGCAAGATGAAGGTGCTCGACCTGCTGCAGTCCGTGCCCGGCCTCGGCAAGGTCCGGGCCCGCCAGGTCATGGAGCGCCTCGGCATCGCCGAGTCGCGACGCGTGCGGGGGCTCGGGACCAAGCAGGTCGCCGCCCTGGAGCGCGAGTTCTCGACCGACGCATGACGGCACAACTGTTCGTCCTCGCCGGACCCACCGCGGTCGGCAAGGGCACGGTCGCTGCGGCCATGCGCGAGCAGCACCCGGAGATCTACCTGTCCGTCTCCGCGACGACCCGCGAGCCGCGTCCGGGCGAGGTTGACGGCGTCCACTACCACTTCGTGTCGGTCGAGGAGTTCGACCGCCTCGTCGCCGACGGGCAGATGCTGGAGTGGGCCGTGGTCCACGGCGTCAACCGCTACGGCACGCCGCGCGGCCCCGTCGAGCAGGCGCTCGCCGAGGGCCGGCCCGCGCTGCTGGAGATCGATCTGCAGGGCGCGCGGCAGGTCCGCGAGTCGAAGCCCGACGCGGTGTTCGTCTTCCTGAAGCCCCCGTCCTGGGAGGAGCTCGTGCGCCGGCTCGTCGGCCGCGGCACCGAGGGCGAGGAGGAACGGGAGCGTCGGCTGGCCACCGCGCGCGAGGAGCTCGCGGCCGAGGCGGAGTTCGACGTGACGATCGTCAACCGCGAAGTTCATGCTGCTGTCGAGGAGTTGGTATCCTTGATGGTTGATCCGTCCACCGACTTGTGAGGACCTCTGTGTCTGCCCCGAACATCGACGCCGTGGGTGTCACCAACCCGCCGATCGACGACCTGCTGTCCAAGACCGACAGCAAGTACAAGCTGGTCCTCTACAGCGCCAAGCGCGCCCGGCAGATCAACGCCTACTACTCGCAGCTCGGCGAGGGCCTGCTCGAGTACGTCGGTCCGCTCGTGGAGACCCACGTCCAGGAGAAGCCCCTCTCGATCGCGCTGCGCGAGATCAACGAGGACCTGCTGACCTGCGAGGACATCGACCCGGCCGAGCTCGCTGCCGAGCAGGCTGCTGCGGCTGCCACCGCGCCGGCCCCGGTCGCCGACGCCGAGTGATCTGACGGCCTCCATGTCATCGGCTGGGCCCCGGCCCCGGGTGGTGCTCGGCGTCTCGGGTGGCATCGCCGCCTACAAGGCCTGTGAGCTGCTGCGTCGGTTCACGGAGTCCGGTCACGACGTGACCGTCGTGCCGACGGCCGCGGCGCTGGAATTCGTGGGTGCCCCGACATGGGCCGCCCTGTCGGGCAAGCCGGTCTCGGCCGAGGTGTGGACGGGCGTGCACGAGGTGCCGCACGTCCGCCTCGGCCAGACGGCCGACCTGGTGGTCGTCGCCCCGGCGACCGCCGACCTCCTGGCGAAGGCCGCGCACGGCCTGGCCGACGACCTGCTGACCAACACGCTGCTCACCGCGCGCTGCCCGGTCGTGCTCGCCCCGGCGATGCACACCGAGATGTGGGAGCACCCCGCCACCACGGCGAACGTCGCGACGCTGCGCTCGCGCGGTGTCCTGGTCATCGAGCCGGCCGAGGGCCGGCTCACCGGCGCCGACACCGGCAAGGGCCGGCTGCCCGACCCGGAGGAGATCTTCGAGGTCGCCCGCGACGTGCTGGGTCGCTCGACGTCGACCACGCCGGGCGGTCCCGCGGACCTCGCCGGGCGCCATGTCGTCGTCTCTGCGGGCGGGACCCGCGAGCGGCTCGACCCCGTCCGCTTCCTCGGCAACCGCTCCTCGGGCCGCCAGGGCTACGCCCTGGCCCGTGCCGCGGCAGCTCGGGGCGCCGAGGTCACGCTGGTGGCCGCCAACGTGGCGCTGACCGACCCGGCCGGCGTCAAGGTGGTCCACGTCGAGTCGACCGCCGAGCTGCGCGACGCCGTGCTGTCGGCGGCCGCGACCGCCGACGCGGTCGTGATGGCCGCCGCCCCGGCCGACTTCCGGCCCACGGCGCAGTCGGAGACCAAGATCAAGAAGGCCGACGACGGATCGGCACCTTCGATCACGCTGCAACAGAATCCCGACATCCTCAAGGAGATCTCCACGCACCGGGTCCACCCGGGCGCGGTGATCGTGGGATTCGCCGCCGAGACCGGCGACGCGACGGGCAGCGTGCTCGATCTGGCCCGGGCCAAGCTGGCCCGCAAGGGCTGTGACCTGCTGGTCGTCAACGACGTCAGCGGGGGAGCGGTCTTCGGGAGCACCGACAACGAAGCGGTGATCCTGGGCGCCGACGGGTCCGCGGTCGACGTACCGCACGGCTCGAAGTCGGCGCTCGCACACCTCATCTGGGACCAGGTGGTCGCCCGCCTGGCCCCGTCGTCCCCGCAGTACACGTCCTGAGACGTTCGGGCATCACCCTTGCCTGTCCGTATCGTTGGAACACAGTTCACCCCCGCCCCCCATCAGGAGTTCTCACCACTATGACCGGACGTCTGTTCACGTCGGAGTCCGTGACCGAGGGTCACCCGGACAAGATCGCCGACCAGATCAGCGACACCGTGCTCGACTACCTGCTCGAGCACGACCCGAAGAGCCGTGTGGCCGTCGAGACGCTGCTGACCACCGGGCTGGTCGTCGTTGCCGGCGAGGTGACCACCGAGGCCTACGCCCCGGTCGCCCAGCTCGTGCGCGAGAAGATCCTCGAGATCGGCTACGACTCCTCCGACAAGGGCTTCGACGGCAACTCCTGCGGCGTCCAGGTCGCGATCGGTGCGCAGTCGCCGGACATCGCGCAGGGCGTCGACACCGCCGAGGACGTCCGCCTCGGCGGCTCGTCCGACGAGCTCGACAAGCAGGGCGCGGGCGACCAGGGCCTGATGTTCGGCTACGCCTGCGACGACACCCCGGAGCTGTTCCCGCTCCCGATCAAGATCGCGCAGACGCTCGCCGAGAAGCTCACCGAGGTGCGCAAGGACGGGACGCTGCCCTACCTGCGCCCCGACGGCAAGACCCAGGTCACCATCGAGTACGACGAGGACGACCGCGCCGTCCGGGTCGACACCGTCGTGCTGTCCACGCAGCACGCCGAGGACGTCACCCAGGAGCAGATCGCGGCCGACATCACCGCCAAGGTGATCGAGCCGGTCCTCGAGCAGTTCAAGACGAGCGTCCCGTTCGACGGCTACAAGCTGCACATCAACCCGACCGGCAAGTTCGTCGTCGGTGGCCCGATGGGTGACGCCGGCCTGACCGGCCGCAAGATCATCGTCGACACCTACGGCGGCATGGCCCGCCACGGTGGCGGCGCGTTCTCCGGCAAGGACCCGTCGAAGGTCGACCGCTCCGCCGCCTACGCCATGCGCTGGGTCGCGAAGAACATCGTCGCCGCGGGCCTCGCCCGTCGCGCCGAGGTCCAGGTCGCCTACGCCATCGGTGTCGCCAAGCCCGTCGGTGTCTTCGTGGAGACCTTCGGCACGGGCGTCGTCCCGGACGAGAAGATCCAGGAGGCCGTGCTCGAGGTCTTCGACCTGCGCCCGGCCGCGATCCTGCGCGACCTCGACCTGCGTCGCCCGATCTACGCCAAGACGGCGGCGTACGGCCACTTCGGCCGCGAGCTCCCCGAGTTCACCTGGGAGCGGACCGACCGCGCCGACGCGCTGAAGGCTGCCGCCGGCGTCTGACCCGCCCGGCTCCTCGCCGCCCGTCGTCCCTCCGGGGACGGCGGGCGGTGCCGGTTTTCGGGGTCCGCGGGACCCGGCGGCGTCGAGCGTGGAACGATGCGCTCGACCTGTTGCTTCTCGGGGAGGGAAACCCGTGCGCCGCGTGCTCGCCCTGGCCTGTGCCGCCTTCGTCTCCAGCGCCGTGCTGGGGGCCGTCCCCGCGCCGCTGGCCGTCGCCGGTCCCGATGACGGCGAGGCCGTCCTCCGGGCCGACGCCGACGGCCCGCTGCGCATCCGCCGCGAAGGCGGTGTCGCCACCTTCGTCGGTACGCCGGCCGGCACCGAGATCGACAACCCGGCCGTCGGTCGCGGCACCAGCGTCTCCGCCGCCGCGCGCGCCCACCTCGCCCGCTACGGCGCCGCGATCGGCGCCGACCGGGCAGGGACCCGACTGGTGGAGCACGGACGATCGGCCGCGGCGGCCGGCACCTCGGTCGTGCGCTACCAGCAGGAGGTCGACGGCCTGCCGGTCCTGGGCGGTGACGTCGTCGTCACGCTCGACAAGGACCACGACCTGGCCTCGCTGGACGCCAACCTCTCGGACGCCGCCTCCGTCGGCTCGGCCACGGTCACCGAGGACGCCGCTCGCACGACGGCGCTCGGCAGCGTCGGCCGGAGCCGCGTGAAGGGTGCGACCGCGGAGGACCTCGGTCGGTGGGTGCTCGACCCCGCGACCCTCCCCGTGCCTGCGATCACCGGCGCCCGCAGCGCGTGGCGCTTCGAGGTGCGGGCCGGAGACGGCGTACGACGGATGGTGCTCGTCGACGACCGCAGCGGTGTCGTACTGCTGGACGTCGACCTGATCCAGCACGCGGACCGCGTCGTGTGTGACAGGGCGAACCTCAACCCCGTCGACGACCCGCCGGTCTGTACGGCGGCGTACGCGCGGACGGAGGGGTCCGGCGCGTCAACCGTCGCCGACGTGAACCTCGCCTTCGCCAACGCCGGTCGGGTCTCCACCTTCTACGCCACGTTCGGCACTCCCGACATGCAGGACCTGACGGCCCTCATCGGTCATGAGGCTGCGGACGGCAAGAAGCTGAGGTCGACCGTGCGTGTCTGCATCACGGGGATCCCCTGCCCCTACGACAACGCCTACTGGAACGGTCAGGCGATGTTCTACGGCAAGGACTATCCGCGAGCCGACGACATCGTCGGCCACGAGATGACCCACGGCGTGATCGAGCGGATCGCGGGTCTCATCTACTTCGACCAGTCCGGGGCGATCAACGAGTCACTGGCCGACATCATCGGCGAGATCATCGACCACCAGACGCTCGCCGCTGGGGAGAGCCCGTCGGAGTTCCTGCTGGGCGAGGACCTCCCGGACCAACCGCCGTTCCGCAGCGCCGCCGACCCCACGGCGTACTACCAACCCGACCGCATGACCAGCACACGGTGGTACTCGGGCGAGGGGGACTCGGGCGGCGTCCACACCAACTCGGGTGTCGGCAACAAGGCGTTCTACCTGATCTCCCAGGGCGGCACGTTCAACGGCCAGACGATCACCGGGATCGATGCGGGCGACCAGGGGCTCGCGAAGTCGGCGAGACTGTGGACGCAGGTCATCGAGACCATCCCCGCCTTCGCCGAGTACGACGACCTGGCGACCGTGCTGGAACAGTCCTGCGCGGACCTCCAGGGCACCGTGCTGACCGCGGCTGACTGCACCGCGGTGCACCAGGCGGTCCTCGCGACCGAGATGACGACGCGGCCGACGAACGAGCCGGTCCGCGACGCGGCGCGGACGTGTCCGGGCACCACCGTCAAGCGGGTCCTGCTCGCCCCCGCGTCCGAGACCGAGCAGGCGGCCTTCACAGCGGCTGCCGGCTGGACCCGGACCCCTGACGCGACTGTCGTTCCGAACGCGTTCTCCGGCGACACGGCGTGGTTCGCCGAGGACGGGGCGACCAACAACGAGAGTCTCGTGGCCCACCTCCCGATCCGGGCCGACGACTGGATCGACCTGCCTGCCGGACAACCGGCGTACCTGGCCTTCCGCCACTGGCACGCCTTCGAGTACTGGGCTGACCCCGAGAAGGAGTACTACGACGGCGGCACCGTCGAGCTCGTCCGCGACGGCGCGACGACGGCCAACCTGGAGAGCCGGGCGTGGGCGGCCTACGCCCCGAAGCGGCCCCTGGCCTACAACCTGCTGCCGTCGGGGCGCACTGCCTTCGCCGGCACCAGCAAGGGGTGGACGGGCAGCCGGGTCGACCTCAGCGAGTTCGCGGGCGAGTCGGTCAAGCCGCAGTTCACGATGCACTACGACCCGTACTGGGGCGCCCCGGGCTGGTATCTCGATGACATCGAGGTCTACACGTGCGACATCCCGACCGGCACGCCGGAGCTCGTCGGCACCCCGGCCCTGACCTCGGGCACGCCGCGGGTGGGGCGCAAGCTGACCATCTCGGGCGTGGCGTGGTCGGAGGCCGGCACCGAGACGACCTACGAGTGGCGTCGCGGCGGCGTGCCGATCAGCGGAGCGGTCAACGCGTCGTACACGCCGGTGTACGCCGACCTGGGCAAGGTGCTCAGCGTGGTCGTCACCGGCACGGCCAACGGCCTGCGGTCGCTGGCCCACACGCGGACCACGAGTGCCGTCCAGCGCGGCGTCATCACCGCTCCGTCGAAGGTGGTGGCCAGCGGGACCCCGTACGTCGGCCGTCGCCTCACCGCGCTGCGGGGCACCTGGTCGCCGAGCGGGATCACCTTCCGTTACCAGTGGCTGCGCGACGGGCGGGCGATCTCCGGTGCCACGGCGAGCACGTACGTGATCCGGCGCACCGACAAGGGACACCGGATCGCGGTCCGGATCACGGGAAGCAGGACCGGCTACACGTCGGTCGCGCGTACGTCGGCGAGCCGGTCGGTCACCCGCTGACCGGCCGGCCTGTGCACGGGCCGACCGGTGATCGGGCCCCGCTGGTAGAACTGCGCCCATGACGCCCACCCCCGACGAGCCGGCATTCGACCTGCCCGGCCTCGTCCGGGACCGTGCGGCCGAGGGGCGGGTCAAGGCGGCGGCGACGCGTGCCCGGAAGGCGACCGAGGCCGAGATCGCCGAGGTCGACCCGGTGGCGCGGGTCGTGCTGGAGCTGCCGCTCGCCCACCTGGACCGGCCCTTCGACTACGCCGTGCCGGTCGCGATGGCCGACGGCGCGGTGCCCGGCGCCCGGGTCAAGGTGCGCTTCGGCGGCCAGGACGTCGACGGCTTCGTCGTCGCCCGCTCGGCCGCGTCCGAGCACGAGGGCCGGCTGGCCCCGTTGCGCCGGCTGGTCAGCCCGGAGCCGGTGCTCAGCCCGGCGGTGGCGGCGCTCTGCGAGCAGGTCGCCCGTCGGTACGCCGGCGTCAGCGCCGACGTCCGCCGGCTGGCCGTGCCGCCGCGACACGCGACGACCGAGAAGGCCCCCTCGCCACCCGAGCCGCCCCTGCCGACCGACGGGGGCGGGTGCGAGGAGGCCTGGGCGGCCTACCCGGCGGCGAACGCGTTCATCGCCCACCTCCGCAACGGGCAGGCGCCACGTGCGGTGTGGGGGACCGGCCCGGGGGAGGACTGGCCCGCGTTGCTGGCCCACCTGGCGGCCGTCGCGCTCGCGGCGGGCCGCGGCACGATCCTCTGCCTGCCCGACCACCGCGACGTTGCCCGCGTCGACGCCGCCCTGACCGAGCTGCTCGGCGACGGGCACCACGTCACCCTGCAGGCCGAGCCGGGCCCGGCCGCGCGCTACCGCGACTTCCTCGCCGTCAGCCGCGGCACCCGCCGCATCGTCGTCGGCACCCGGTCGGCCGCGTTCGCCCCGGTCCACGACCTGGGGCTGGTGGTGGTCTGGGACGACGGCGACGAGCTGCACGCGGAGCCACGGGCGCCGTACCCGCACACCCGGGAGGTGCTGCTGCTCCGCTCCGAGCTCGAGGGCGCGGCCGCCCTGGTCGGCGGGTTCGCCCGGACCGTCGAGGCCGACCAGCTGCTGCGCATGGGCTGGGCGCACGAGATCGCGCTGCCCCGTGACGCCGTGCGCGACCGGGTCCTCGTCGGGATCACCGGCGCGAGCGACCACGCGCTGGCCCGCGACCCGTTCGCCTCGACCGCGCGAATGCCGCGCGAGGTGTTCGACGCGATCCGGTGGGGCCTCGAGCGCGGCCCGGTGCTGGTGCAGACGCCGCGGGTCGGGTACGCCCTCAAGCTGGCCTGCGAGCGGTGCCGGACGCCCGCTCGGTGCTCGGCGTGCTCGGGTCCGCTGGAGCTGACCGGCCCGACGTCGCCGCCCCGCTGCCGCTGGTGCGCGACCGAGGCGCCGGACTGGTCCTGCGCCGAGTGCGGCGCCACCGGCCTGCGGGCGCCCGTCCTGGGCGACGCCCGCACGGCCGACGAGCTGGGCCGCACCTTCCCGTCCGTGCCGGTGATCGCGTCCTCCGGCGACCGCATCCGGGCGAGTGTCGACGCGCGAGCGCGGATCGTGGTCGCCACGCCGGGAGCGGAGCCGGTCGCGGAGGGTGGCTACGCGGTCGTCGTACTGCTCGACACGTGGTGGGCACTCGGCCGCGACAGCATGCGGGCGCAGGAGGAGGCGCTGCGGCGTTGGTGCAACGCCGTCGGCCTGGTCAGGCCCGGTGGGAGGGCGCTGGCCGTCGGCGACCCGGCGCTGGCCGCGCTGCAGGCGCTCGTGCGCTGGGACCCGGCCGGCTTCGCGACCCGCGAGGCCGAGGACCGCTGGGCGGCCCGCCTGCCGCCGGCCGCCCGCGTCGCGACGCTGACGGGCACCCCGGGCGCCCTCGACGACCTGCAGGCGCTGGCGGCGCTGCCCGAGGCGACGGACGTGCTCGGCCCGGTCCCCGCGCCCGGCGGCGACGAGGGGGAGGAGCGACTCGTGCTGCGCGTCCCGCGGACCCTCGGCGCCGACCTCGCCCACGCGCTCGCGGAGGCGCAGCGGCTCCGCTCCGCCCGCAAGCTCGAGCCGGTCCGGGTGCAGCTGGATCCCCTGGAGATCTGAATTGGCCGAGCGTGTCTCCGGCGCGATGACGGGGGCCAGCAAGCTGGCGTCGCGCGCCTCCCGCCACGCTGCCGGCCGACGAATCTGAGGTTCTGCCGCGCCTCACTAGGATGACGCGGTGGCCATCCGACCCATCCGCCTGTTCGGCGACCCGATCCTGCGCAAGCCCGCGATCGAGGTCGTCGAGTTCGACGCCGAGCTGCGCCAGCTCGTCACCGACCTGACCGACACGATGCTCGACGCGCCGGGCGCCGGCCTCGCCGCGCCCCAGATCGGCGTCGGGCTCCGCGTCTTCACCTGGTACGTCGACGGCGAGGTCGGCCACCTGGTCAACCCGGTCCTCGACCTGTCGGCGGAGACCCAGGACGGCCCCGAGGGCTGCCTGTCGCTGCCGGAGCTCACCTACGACTGCCTGCGGGCGCTGTCGGTCGTCGCACGCGGCTTCAACATGCACGGCGACCCCGTCACCATCGAGGGCTCCGAGCTGCTCGCGCGGGCGATCCAGCACGAGACCGACCACCTCGACGGCATCCTGTTCATCGACCGCCTCGACGACGCCGCCCGCAAGGCCGCGATGCGCGAGATCCGCGAGTCGGAGTGGTTCGGCCTCGAGAAGCCGACGGTCAGGATCTCGCCGCACGCGACCGGGGGCTTCGGCCGATGAGGGTCGTCTTCGCCGGGACGCCCGAGGTCGCCGTACCCGCCCTGGACGCCATCGCCGCGTCGCCCCACGAGCTGGTCGGGGTCGTCACCCGCCCCGACGCGCCCGCCGGCCGGGGCCGCAAGCTCACGCCCAGCCCGGTGGCGCAGCGCGCCGAGGAGCTCGGCATCCCCGTCCTCAAGCCGGTCCATCCGCGCGACCCGGACTTCCAGGAGGCTTTGAAGGCGCTGGAGCCGGACTGCTGCCCGGTCGTCGCCTACGGCGCCCTGATCCCGCGCAGCGCGCTCGACATCCCGCGCCACGGGTGGGTCAACCTGCACTTCTCGATCCTGCCCGCCTGGCGCGGCGCGGCGCCCGTGCAGCACTCGATCTGGGCCGGCGACGAGTTCACCGGCGCGACCACCTTCCGGATCGTCGAGGCGCTGGACGCGGGCCCGACCTTCGGCGTGATGACCGAGCGGATCCGGCCGACCGACACCGCCGGCGACCTGCTCGCCCGGCTCGCCGAGGGCGGCTCGTCGCTGCTGGTCGCGACCCTCGACGGCATCGCCGACGGCGCGCTCGAGGCGCGCGAGCAGCCGGCGGAGGGCGTCAGCCTGGCGCCGAAGATCTCCGTCGACGACGCCCGTGTCGACTGGACCGAGTCCGCGGTCGCGGTCGACCGGCGGATCCGCGCCTGCACGCCCGGACCCGGCGCCTGGACGACCCTGGACGACGAGCGGGTCAAGCTCGGCGCCGTGACGATCGAGGAGGGCGTCGGCGACCTCGCTCCCGGCGCGATCCGGGTCGGCAAGAACCATGTCCTCGTCGGCACCGGCACCGACGCCGTCCGGCTCGGCGAGGTGAAGGCGTTCGGCAAGAAGCAGATGGGTGCGGCCGACTGGGCGCGTGGCGTCCGGCTGCCGGAGACGGCGACCTTCGAGTGAAGCGGGTCGACCCGGCGCGGCTGGCTGCCTTCGAGGTGCTCAAGGCGGTCCGTGTCGACGACGGCTACGCCAACCTCCTGCTCCCGGCGGCCCTGGCGCGCCACGGCCTGACCGGCCGCGACGCCGCCTTCGCCACCGAGCTGGCCTCGGGCACGATCCGACGGCAGGGCACGTACGACGCCGTCCTCGCCGCCTGCATCGACCGCCCGTTGCGCAAGGTCGACGCCAAGGTCCTCGACGCGCTGCGCCTCGGCGCCCACCAGCTGCTCGGGATGCGGGTGCCGACCCACGCCGCCATCGACACGACCGTCACGCTCGTGCGGGCCAAGGTCAACCAGGGCGCCGCCGGCTTCTGCAACGCGGTGCTGCGCAAGGTCGCCGCGCAGGACCTCGACGCCTGGCTGGCCCAGCTCGCGCCCGGCACCGGCACCCGTGACCTCGCGATCGCCCACAGCCACCCGGCGTGGGTCGTCGACGAGCTCCGGACCGCGCTCGGGGATGCCGCGGGGGAGCTGCCCGAGCTGCTGGCGGCGGACAACGTCGCGCCCCGGGTCACGCTCGTGGCCCGGCCCGGGAGGGCCACCCGCGAGGAGCTGCCCGGTACGCCGACGTCGTACTCACCCTTCGGCGTGGCGCTCGACGGAGGTGACCCGTCGTCGGTCCCCGCGGTGGCCGAGGGGCGTGCTGGCGTGCAGGACGAGGGTTCGCAGCTGGTCGCCCTCGCCCTGGCGGCCTCGCCGGTCGAGGGCCGCGACGAGCGCTGGGTCGACCTGTGCGCCGGTCCGGGCGGCAAGGCGGCGCTGCTCGCGGCGCTCGCCGCGGAGCGGGGCGCCGCCCTGACCGGGATCGAGCTGCACCACCACCGCGCGCGCCTCGTCGCCCGCGCCGCGTCGGGCCCGGGCCTGGCCGGTGTCGTCCAGGCGGACGGGACCCGGGCGCCGTTCGCGGACGGCAGCGTCGACCGGATCCTGCTCGACGCCCCGTGCAGCGGTCTGGGCGCGCTCCGCCGTCGCCCGGAGGCCCGGTGGCGGCGCTCGGCCAGGGACGTGGCCGAGCTGGTCCCGCTGCAGCGTGCGCTGCTGGCCGAGGCGGTCCGCGTGCTGCGGCCCGGGGGAGCGCTGCTCTACGCGACCTGCTCGCCCGTGCTCGCCGAGACGGCCGACGTCGTCACGGCGACCCTGGCCGACCACCCCGAGGTGCGGCTGGAGGACGTGCGCGAGCACCTGCCCGTCGTACCCGATGCGGACGGGCCGCTGCCCGGCACCGTCCAGCTCTGGCCCCACCGACACGGCACCGACGCGATGTTCCTCGCGCTGCTGCGCAAGGCCTGAGAAGCCCTCAGCAGCCCTGAGCAGGAATGAAGCAAGAAGGTTGACGGTTCAACCATCATGAAGAAGATCGGGTTCCTCTCGTTCGGGCACTGGACGCCGAGTCCGCAGTCCCAGACCCGCAGCGCCGCCGACACCTTGCTCCAGTCGATCGACCTCGCGGTCGCGGCGGAGGAACTCGGCGCGGACGGCGCCTACTTCCGGGTGCACCACTTCGCCCGGCAGCTCGCGAGCCCCTTCCCGCTGCTCGCGGCCGTCGGCGCGCGCACGAGCCGGATCGAGATCGGCACCGGCGTGATCGACATGCGCTACGAGAACCCGATGTACATGGTCGAGGACGCCAGCGCCGCCGACCTGATCTCGGGCGGCCGGCTCCAGCTCGGCATCTCGCGCGGGTCACCGGAGCAGGTGATCGACGGCTGGCGCTACTTCGGCTACGCCCCGGCGGAGGGCGAGACCGAGGCCGACATGGCCCGCCGCCACACCGAGGTCTTCCTCGAGGCGCTCAAGGGCGAGGGCTTCGCCCAGCCCAACCCGCGCCCGATGTTCGCCAACCCGCCCGGCCTGCTCCGCATCGAGCCGCACTCCGAGGGCCTGCGCGACCGGATCTGGTGGGGCGCCGCCTCCAACGGCACCGCCCGCTGGGCCGCCGGCCTCGGCATGAACCTGATGAGCTCGACGCTCAAGGAGGACGAGGGCGGGCAGCCGTTCCACGTCCAGCAGGCCGAGCAGATCCGGGTCTTCCGTGAGGCGTGGGCCGAGGCGGGCCACGCTCACGAGCCGCGGGTCTCGGTCAGCCGGTCGATCTTCCCGCTCGTCTCCGACGAGGACCGGATGTACTTCGGCGGCCGCCCGGACGGCGACCAGGTCGGCCAGATCGACAACATGCGCGCGATCTTCGGACGTTCGTACGCCGCCGAGCCGGACCAGCTGGTCGAGCAGCTGCGCGAGGACGAGGCCATCGCCGCGGCGGACACGCTGCTGCTGACCGTCCCCAACCAGCTCGGCGTCGACTACAACGCGCACGTGCTCGAGTCGATCCTCACCCACGTCGCGCCCGGCCTCGGCTGGCGCTGACCTACCGGGAGGTCTGCGCCAGCACCTGCCGGATCGTGTCGCGGCTCCGGGTCAGGCAGGTGATCCGCTTCTCCAGCCCGTCGAGCTCGGCCGCCAGCAGGGTGGCCAGCTCGCGGGAGCAGGTCGCGGCCTCCTTGGCGCAGGCGGCCTCGGCCTCCAGGAGCGCCTTGACGAGGCGGGTGGGGATGCCGGACTGGATCAGCCCGGCGACCCGCTCGACCTGCTCGACGTGTGCCTCGCTGTAGGTGCGGTAGCCGTTGGGGAGGCGGTCGGCCTCCAGCAGGCCCTGCTGCTCGTAGTAGCGGATCAGCCGCGGTGCGACCCCGGTGCGCTCTGCCACCTCGCCGATCTTCATGTCTCCTGCCTCACATCTCCGGACGAGAACCTTGACATTGACATCAGTGTAAATGTCTACCGTCGAAGGCATGACGACCACAAGTCCCCTCCCGACCCCGCCCCGTCCTGATGCACCCGCCGAGCCCGGCCTTCCCTGGCCGGCGCTGCTCGTCCTCGGCGGCGCGACCCTGGTCATGGTGACCGGCGAGATGCTGCCGACCGCCGTGCTCGCCCCGATGAGCGCCGGCCTCGGCGTCACGGACTCGGCTGCCGGCCTGCTCGTCAGCATCTGGGCGGCGGTCGTGGTGGTGGCCAGCTTCCCGCTGGTCCACCTGACCCGCCACCTGCCCCGCACGACCGTGATCGCGGGCAGCCTCGTCGCGTTCGGCGTCGCCTCGGCGCTGACGGCCCTCGCGCCGTCGTACGCCGTCGTGGTGGGCGCGCGAACGCTCGGCGCCGCCGCGGTGGGGCTGCTGTGGTCGACCGTCAACGCGCACGTCGCGGACCTCGTCCCGGACCGGCTCCTGGGCCGGGCCACTGCCGTCGTGCTCGGTGGCGCGACCCTCGGCATGGTGCTGGGCACGCCGATCGGGAGGTTCGTCGCCGACCTCGCCGGCTGGCGGTCGGCGTTCTGGGTGCTCGCGGTGGCCAGTGGCCTCGCGGCAGTGCTGGTCCGGCTGGTCGTCCCCACCGGCCGCCCCGCGGCGCACGGTTCCACGGGGGAGCAGGAGCCGGGCGGCGCCGGGTCCCTGCGTCCGATGGTGCTGGTGACCGTGCTGGTGGCGCTGGTCCTGGTCGGCCACTACGGCGCCTTCACGTTCATCACCCGGCTCGGCGAGCCCGCCGACGCGGCGCTGCCCGGCGGGATGGGCAGCGTGCTGCTGGTCTTCGGGCTCGCCTCGGCCCTCGGGGTCGCCCTCGCGGGGAAGGTCGCCGGCGACACCGGCCGGGCGCTGGTGGTCGCGACCGCCGCGACGGCCGCGTCGCTGCTCGCGCTGGGAGCCGCCGGTCAGCAGCGGTGGCTCGTGCTGGCCGCCGTCGTGGCGTGGGGCGTGGTGTCGGGCGCGCTGCCGCCGCTCGCGCAAACCCTCATCCTCCGGCTCGCCGGACCCACGCACCGGACGCTGGCCGGCGCGCTGATCCCCGTGCTCTTCAACGGCGGCATCGCGATCGGGGCGGCCTTCGCCGCCGGCGTGGTCGCGGTCGGAGGGGCCGGTGCGGTCGTCGTACCGGCGGCGGCCCTGGTGGCGCTCGCTGCGGCGGGGCTCGCCGTCAGGGGCGCTGCCAGGAGTCCGCGAACTGCAGCCCGGCGATGACGGCCTTCAGCTCGGCCGACGCAAGCGGCTCGGCACCGCCCTGGATGCTGACGAAGTAGTTGCCGTGGACCGGGCTGACCCACATCGAGGAACCGCCCTTGTCGGGGTCGCCCGCCCAGGCGTCGTGCTCCGCGCCGTCGCGGACGTTGACCGAGATGCCGTCGGTGCCCGGCTTCGTGCACCACATCTTGTCGTCGACCGGGTACGACTCGCAGCTCCAGCCGGGAGCCACGAGGGTCACCGGCAGCGTCGGCTCGCCGGCCGGCGCGGTCACGGAGGCGTCGGCCTCGGTGACCGTCGCGGTCGGGCTCGGCTCGGGCGACGTCGAGGTGGCGACGTCGGGGTCGGCGGCCGTCGTACCCCCTCCGCCCTGGGTGACCGCCACGCCGACGCCGACGACCGCGACCGCCGCCGTGCCACTCGCGACGGTGGCCACGCGGCGCCGTCGTCGCAGTCGCAGCCCGGCGCGCAGCGACGAGCCGGCGAGGTGCTCGAGGTCCGGCTGCTCGGAGCGCATCCGCTCGCGCAGTGCGGGGCCGATCAGGGTGTCGATGTCGTTCATCTCGTTCACGGGAAGGTCCTCTCGGGGATGTCGACCAGCGGGCGGAGCCGCTGGAGCGCTCGGCGGGCGCGGGTGCGGACGGTGGTCTCGGTCAGGCCCAGGTCGGCGGCCGTCTCCGCCACGCTGCGGTCCTCCCAGTAGCGCAGTACGACGATCGCGCGATCGAGCGGCGCGAGGGTGCGCAGCGCCTCGAGGAGGTCGAGCCGCGTGCCGGGATCGGGCTGGTGCCCCTCGTCGGGCGGGGTGAGGTCGCCGGGACGCTCGCCGCTGCGGCGCAGCCGGCGGTGGGACAGGAAGGTGTTGAGCAGCGTGGTGCGGGCGTAGGCGAGCGGGCTGTCCGCGGCCTGCACCCGCCGCCAGCTGACGAACACCTTCGCGTAGGTGGCCTGGGTCAGGTCCTCGGCGAGGTGGTGGTCGCCGGTGAGCAGCATGGCAGCGTGGTGCAGCTGGGTGCCCGTCTCGCGGACGAACGCGGTGAACTCCGCCGCCTGGGTGACGGAACTGCTTGCCTTCACAACCCTTGAGACGCCACGGACGGCCGGTTGTGTTGCAGGTCGTCCAGCATTTTCTCGCCGATGCCGTCGGTCGCGGCCGCTAGTCTCGGCGCCATGGCGTCCCCGTCGGTCGAGATCGAGGTCGAGAACCGCGTCGTCCGGGTGAGCAATCCCGACCGCGTCTACTTCCCGGAGATCGGCGCCACGAAGCTCGACCTGGTGGAGTACTACCTCGCCGTCGGCGAGGGCATCGTCAACGCCCTGTGGGAGCGGCCGTGCATGCTGCACCGGTTCCCGAAGGGGCTCGAGGGAGACAAGGTCCACCAGAAGCGGCTCCCCGCCGGTGCGCCCGACTGGGTCGAGACGGTGCAGCTGTTCTTCCCACGCTGGAAGCGCACGGCGGACGAGCTGTGCGTGACCGAGCTGGCGTCGGTGATCTGGGCGGTGCAGATGTCGACCGTCGAGTTCCACCCGTGGAACAGCCGGCGCGGTGCCACCGAGATGCCCGACGAGTGGCGGATCGACCTCGACCCCGGGCCCGCGTCGTCGTACGACGACATCCGCAGGGTGGCTCACGTCGCGCACGAGGTCCTCGACGAGCTGGGCGCCGTCGGCTACCCGAAGACGAGCGGCAGCAAGGGCCTGCACGTCTACGTCCGGGTCAAGCCCGAGCACGACCACAAGGGCGTACGACGAGCCGCGCTCGCCTTCGCTCGTGAGGTCGAGCGGCGCGCCCCGGACCTGGTGACGACGACCTGGTGGAAGAAGGACCGCGACCCCGCTGCGGTGTTCGTCGACTACAACCAGAACGCCCGGGACCACACGATCGCGGCGGCGTACTCGGTCCGCGGCCTGCCGGACGCCCGGGTCTCCACCCCCGTCCGCTGGGACGAGATCGACGACGCCGACCCGCGCGACTTCACGATCCGCACCGTGCCGAAGCGGTTCGCCGAGATCGGCGACCTGCACCACGACATCGACGACCACGTCTTCGACCTCGCGCCGCTGCTGGAGTGGGCAGACCGCGACGACCTGCCGGTCGACGACGACGATGGGGATGCCGGCTAGGCGCCACTCACGGTGAAGGTGCGGGTCGCCGTCGTGGTGTTGCCCGCAGCATCCTTCACGGTCACCACGAGCGTGTAACCGGTGGCGGTGAAGTTCGGCTGGCCGTTGCTGCTCTGGAAGACGAGCGCGTTCGACGTCCACAGGCCGCCGCTGCCGCCGAGCGTGATCGCCGTGGCGCAGTTGCCGGCGTCGAACGTCGTCGAGCCGGTTCCGCTCCAGCACCGACCGTTCGACTTCGTGAGCTTGATCGTCACGCTGGCGACTCCGACGTTGTCGCTCGCTGACACGCAGATCCTGCCCTGGTTGCCCGGGAGGCCCGTGCTGCAGGCGATGCTGTTCCAGCCGCCGGTCTCGTTGCCCGGCTCGATCGCTCCGATCGTGGGGTTCGTCGTGTCGGCCGACGGGTTCACCGTGACATTCGCCGACGTGCTGGCGGAGAGATGGTTGGCGTTGCCCGGCTGGGTGGCCGTGAGGGCGCAGGTGCCGGCGCCGACATAGGTGACCGTGCTCCCGCTGACGGTGCACACCGACGACGCGCTGGTGGTCGCGAAGGTGAAGCCGGTCAGGCCGCTCGACGCCGTCGCGGTGAGGGTGGCCGAGGCTCCGGCCGTCACCGGCGACGCCGGGTTGAAGGTCACCGTCTGCGCCGCCTTGGCGACCACGAAGGTGATCGAGGCCGTCGGCGCCGGCGCCCAGGTCCCGTTGCCGGCCTGGCCGGCGGTGATCGTGCAGGTGCCGGCCGCCACGAACGAGATGGTGGCCCCGTTGGTCCCGGAGCTGGTGCAGACCGCAGGGGTGGTCGTGCCGAAGGTGACGGGGTTGCCGGACCCGCCGCCGGTGGCGGAGACCGTGTAGCCGCCGAGGTAGGTCGGGGAGGACGGCGTCGTGATGCCGGTGATCGCCTGCGCCTTGCGGGTGACGGTGACCGACTGGGTCACCTGCGTGGCGGCGAGGTAGTCGTCATTGCCCGCTTGGTCGGCCGTGAGCGCGCAGGTTCCCTGCGCCGTGAAGGTGACGGTCGCGGCTCCGGGGCCCGTCGGTGAGACGGAGCAGACCGACGGCGAGGTGGTGGCGAGGACGACCGGGTTGCCGGAGCCCCCGCCCGTGGCGGTCAGCGCGTAGGTGTCGCCGACCTTGGCGTCGGTGGGCGGTGTCGAGGTGATCGTGACCGCCTGCGCGGCCGGCGAGATCGCGAACGACTGCTGGACCGTCGGAGCCGGGAGGTGGTTCGCGTCGCCGGCCTGGTCCGCATCGATGGTGCAGGTGCCGGCCTTGAGGTAGGTGACGGTCCCGCCCGAGAGGGAGCAGTTGGCCGACGTCGTCGCGTCGACGGTGAGCACCACCGGGTTGCCCGTCGCGCCCCCGGTGGCGCTCGGGTGGTAGCCGCTGCCGCCGACGACCGCGTCGACCGGCGGGGTGCTGGTGAAGCTGATCGCCTGTGCCGCCTTCTCGACCGCGAACGCCTGGGTCGCCTGAGGGGCTGCGCTGTAGTAGGCGCTGCCTGCCTGGTCGGCGAGGACCGTGCAGGACCCGGCGCCGACGAACGTGATGGTCGCGCCGTGCGTCCCCGAGCTGGTGCACACGGACGGCGTGCCGGTGCTGAACGTGACCGGGTTGCCCGAGGCGCCGCCGTCCGCGGCCACGGTGTACGTCGGGCCGTCGTACGTCGGGGCGCTGGGCTCGGAGGTGAACGAGATCGCCTGCGAGGCCTGCGCCACGACGACCGCGTCACTCGGCGTCGCCGCCGCGGTCCACGTGGCCTGGACGGCCGTGACCACGTAGGTGTGGCTCCCGAGGGGGACGTCCTCGTCGGTGCAGGACGTGGCCGTGGTGGTGGCCGAGGCAGAGGTGCCGCAGGCGTCGACGGCGGGGCCGCTGAGCGGAATGCGCCGCACGCGGTAGCCGTCGGGGGCGATGCCGCCGGTCGCCGCCGACCACGTGAGCTCGACCTCACCGGTGCCCGGTGTGGACGTCGCGGTGACGTCCGTCGGCGGCTCGAGGGTGCCGGTCGTGACACTGCCCGCGCCCGTGCCGTCGGAGGTGAAGAACGCAGCGGCCACGCCGCCCAGCGACAGGCCGGTGGCGAGGACGAGCGCGACCACGAGGCCGGGCCGAGCCGTGCGGCGAGCGGTCGTGCTGACCCGTCCGCGTCCGCGGTGCCGGGCGTCGCCCGGGCGGCGCAGCCGTGAGGTGGTGGCGGTGGTCCTCATCGTCCTCACGCCCCGTTCCCGGCGCCGGTGTAGGCGAGTTGGACGACGGCGCCCTTGCAGGCGTCCTGGTTGGTCGGGAGGTTCAGCATCCGCACGGACGGCCACTGTGCGCGTGGGACCCCGAGCGACGACAGCGAGCGCGTGCTGTTCGCCGGGATGGTCAGCGGGAAGGGGCCCGCGTAGCCGGCGACCGCGTAGTTCGCCGTCGTACAGCCGGGCTTGTCGGTCGAGGTGAGGTCGACGCCGAGCGCGGTAACCGTCATCGGCGTACCGAACGGGTTCGTCAGCCGGAGGTCGATCGCGGCGGGCTCGCTCCCGGGGGCCAGGACCCGGTCGGGCGTGCCGGTGATCGGGAAGTCGGCGTAGGTCTGCGGCACCACGACCAGGTAGGCCGACGCGGTGGCGGACGCGAGCAGCGCCTGTCCCTTGACGGTGACCAGGTAGGTCCCGGGGACGACATTGGTCGCGGTGCTGATCCTGACCGTCGCCGTGTTGCCCAGCAAGGAGAGCGACGGCGAGACGGTGGCGGTCGCGAACTGCGGCACGCCGGTGACGCTGAGCGAGATCGGTCCGGCGAGCAGGCCGCGGTTGACCGTCAGCGTGTACGACGTCGACTGGCCGTCCACCACCGTCGCCGCCGGCGGCGAGAGGACCATGGTGAACCCGGTCGCGAGCGTGACGTTGAGCTGGAAGGTCACCGATGCCGACTGGCCGGCACTGGTCGCGGTGATCCTCACGAGGTGGCTGCCGACGGGCGTCGACGCGCTGGTCTGGATCGCGACCACGGCAGGCAGGCCGTTGACCATCGGGTTGGGCAGGATGGTGGCGCTCGCGCCCGCCGGGACCCCGCTCACGCTGAGGTGCACGGGGCCGAGCACGGACCCGGGCTGGCTGACCGTCACGGCCACGACGGCCTGCGAGCCGACGGTGATGCCGACCGACGTGCGGTCGACGCTGATGCCGAGGCCGACCCCCACGGTGGTGGCGGTGGGCTGCACGGCACTGGCGCCGAGCGACATGGCGAGGAGGGCGGCGAGCGCCAGCACCAGCAGACGGACGCGTCCGCGGTACCCGCCCATCGGGATCCTCCCGGCCATGTCGACCCAGCTCCTCGCGTCGTCCGCGTCAGCTCGCGGCGACCTCGAGGTTCACCGTGACGTTCTTGCAGGCGTCCTGGTTGGCGGCCCGGTTGACCATCGTGATCTCGAAGGTGCCGTCGACGGTGCCTCCGGCGGCGACGTCGCCGTACGTGATCGTGGTGGCGCTGACGTCGAAGTCAGCGTCGGTGCAGCCGCTGTTCGACGTGTCGACCACGGAGGCGACGGTGTCCTGCAGCGCCTGCACGCCGGTGTTGTTGTTCTTCACGTGGAACGTGACGGTCTCGCCCGGACCGCCGGGGGTGAGGCCGCCGAGGTCGGTGCTGTCGATCGTGACCTCCCACGCGACGGAGTCGCCCGTGGTGACCGAGCCGGTGCCGGTGCCGTCACTGGTCCAGTACGCGAACGCGACACCGCCGGTGACGACGGCGGCGGTCACGCCCCCGATGACGGCAGCCTTCTTCTTGGTCATGCGGAGCATGTCGATGCCTTTCTCTCTGAGCTGCCGATGAGGGGCTCGGCGTCCCTGGCTCCCGAGAAGGCTCTGGACGGTCCCCGGAACCGTCCATGTCGCACGGCTGAACGTGACGGCCGTGGCGGTCGTTACGCGGGCGATGGGCAAATATCGCTCGACCAGCGGAAGTGAGGACACCTCTCCGGGGAGTAGGTTCTGCGCGTGACCCTCGATGCCGCGGCACTCGACGCCGCCGACCCGCTCGTCGCCCACCGGGACCGCTTCGTGGGCGCCGCCTCGCCGCTGGTCTACCTCGACGGCAACTCCCTCGGGCGCCCGCTGCGCGCGACGGAGGACCGGATCGCGCGCTTCGTCGCCGAGGAGTGGGGCGGGCGGCTCATCCGGGGCTGGGACGAGCGGTGGTTCGAGCTGCCCCTGACCCTCGGCGACCGGCTGGCCGCAGCGACGCTCGGCGCCGCGCCCGGCCAGACCGCCATCGGCGACTCGACCACCGTGCTGCTCTACAAGCTGGTCCGCGCCGCCGTCGCGGCGCGCCCCGGCCGGCGCGAGGTCGTCATCGACGTCGACAACTTCCCGACCGACCGGTACGTCGTCGAGGGCGTCGCGAAGGAGTGCGGCCTGACGATCCGGTGGCTCGACGTCGAGGCCGACAGGGGAGTGACGCCCGAGGCGCTGGCGCCCGCCCTCAACGACGACACGGCGCTGGTCGTGGTGAGCCACGTGGCCTACAAGTCGGGCTTCATGGCCGATGTCGCCGAGCTGACCCGGCTCACCCACGAGGCGGGAGCCTGGATCCTCGTCGACCTGTGCCACTCCAGCGGCGCCGTGCCGGTCGAGCTCGACGCCTGGCAGGTCGACCTCGCCGTGGGCTGCACCTACAAGTACCTCAACGGCGGGCCGGGCTCGCCTGCGTTCGGGTACGTCGCGCAGCGCCACCTCGACGCGGACGCCTTCCACCAGCCGGTGCAGGGCTGGATGGGCGCGGCCGACCCGTTCGCGATGGGCCCGGCCTACACGCCCGCGCCGGGGATCCGCCGCCTGATCAGCGGTACGCCGCCGGTGCTCGGGATGCTCGCGCTGGAGGACATGGTGGGCCTGCTGGAGGAGGTCGGCATCGAGGCGGTGCGGGCGAAGTCGGTCGCCCTGACGTCGTACACGCTGGAGCTGGTGGACCGCGACCTGCCCGAGGTGGAGGTGGTCTCGCCGCGCGACGCAGCGGAGCGCGGCGGGCACGTCACCCTCCAGCACCCGCGGATGCGCGAGGTGACCGCGGCGCTGTGGGAGCGCGACGTGCTGCCGGACTTCCGCAACCCGGACGGCCTGCGGATCGGGCTGTCGCCGCTGTCGACCTCGTTCACCGAGGTGGCGCAGGGGATCGCGGCGATCGGCGAGACCCTGCGGAATTGAAGAGGCTTTACCAGTCTGAAATGCCTCGCGCATCTAGGTGATACTTCAACTACCTAGCCTCATCGGGCCCGGGTCACCCCCCCACCGGGCATCCCGAGATCGATGAGGTTGCGCATGAGAATCACCCGTGCACGCAGGGCCCTTCTGCCCCTGGTGCTCACGCTCTCCGTCCTGTCGGTGCCCCTGGTGGCCGGCACGGCGTCCCCCGCCCGGGCGGCTGACGGCACACCCGACTACTCCGCCCTGCCCGACCCGACGGCCCGCGGCGGCTACACCCCCAGCACCATCCAGGAGGCCAAGCTCGGGCTGGTCGACCTGCAGGAGCCCAACTCGAGCGGCGCGGCACCGGGCACGGGACAGGCCCAGTCCGCCGAGCAGCTGGAGATCCGCGGTGCGCTGTACTACCCGGCGGACCGCGCCGAGCCGAGCCCGGTCCTGATCCTGGTCCACGGCAACCACGGCTCGTGCGACGCCGGCCAGGATGCCGCGAACGCCAGCTGCGCGGCCTTCAAGCGCAACGAGGCGGGCTACGCCTATCTCGGGGAGAACCTCGCGACGTGGGGCTACACGACCTTCTCGGTGTCGCAGGACCAGCTGATGATGCGCCAGGACAACAACAAGGGCAAGGGCATGCACCAGCGCCGGCTGCTCATCGCCGCTGCGCTCGACGCCCTGTCGGAGGCGAACGCGGACGGGCTCGCGGACGACGCCCACACGACGATCGGCGACACCCTCAAGGGCAAGCTCGACATGACGCGCATCGGCCTGATGGGCCACTCCCGTGGTGGTGACGCGGTCACGAGCTTCATCGACTACAACCGGACGCGGACCGACGGACCGCGCTACCCGCTGCGGGGCGTCATCTCGCTGGCACCGGTCGACTACGAGCGCAAGGCGCCGTACGGCATGCCGTACATGTCGATCCTGCCGTTCTGCGACGGCGACGTGTCCAACCTGCAGGGAGCCCGCTTCTACGAGCGCAGCCAGTACATCAACCCCGGCGACCCGTTCCCGCGCATCCAGTCGAGCCAGCTCGGCGCCATCCACAACTGGTACAACACGGTCTGGTACGCCGACGGCGGCGCCGACGGCCAGGGCAACAACGACGCCGCCTGCGGCAACTCGGCACCGTTCGCGAGCACCAACGTCCACCCGCACAACCTGCGGCTGTCGGGTGCGGCGAACCCGCAGGCGATCGTGACCCGTCCCGGGACCACCAACGGCAGCCACGACACGGTCAAGACGGACAACTACGTCATCGACAACGACGACACCTTCAACCCCCTGGTCAACACCAAGATCTCCGGCGACCCCGCGCGGATGGGCGACCAGGAGAAGATCGGGCTCGCGACCATGGCGGCGTTCTTCCGCCGCTACGTCGGTGGTGAGGGCGCGTTCGAGCCCTACATGACGGGTGAGCTGTCGGCCACGGCCTCGCACCGGCAGATCCCGGCCAGCGCGTGCCCGACCTCGGAGTCGGCGACCAGGATCGACTGCGGCGAGTACGTCTCGACGAGCTACTTCGCCGCTCCCGACGAGCGCGTCGACATCATCCGCCCGGAGATCACCAACCCGCTCGGGCAGAACGCGCTCGGCGCACCGCTGACCGGGACCGGCTTCGCCGAGTACGACTGGTGCAACCCGGAGCCCGACGACTTCGCTCCCGCCCAGCTCGGCAAGACCACCCAGCCCACCGGGGCGAAGGCGTGCCCGCTGCCGGCCAAGGCGGCGCTCGGTGGCCAGAACGGCACCCGTGAGAACGCGCCGGTCAACCACTCCTACGGCCGCCAGCTCGCGCTGGCGTGGGAGGCCGGCAAGAAGGCGCGGCTCACGGCCGTCATCCCGGCCGCCGACGCCGATGTCAGCGGGCTGAAGGCGCTCGCCATGGGCGCCGACGTCAACTTCTTCGACCTGCGCAACCCCGGGGCGGACAACCGCGGGGACAACACGAAGGTCGGGGCGGAGTGGCCGAACGAGCTGCCCACGTCGTACGACCCCACGTCCACCAGCCAGGACTTCGTCATCGCGCTGACGGACCGGACGGGTCATGAGGGCACGGTGCACGCGGGAGACCCGAAGTGGGGCAACGCGCTCCACATGTCGACGGGCACCAACACGCCCAACACGCACATCGTGCTCGACCAGATCCGGGTGCCGCTGACCGAGTTCGCCGACCAGGGGGTCGACCTGACCCAGGTGGCCGAGGTGGAGCTCCGTTTCGGTGAGGCGGACACCCCGTCCTCCGGCTCCATCCAGCTCGCCGACGTCCGCTTCCAGGAGAAGGACGGTGCTCCGCAGGTCCTCTCGGACGGCGCGGACAAGGCGGACGGTGCCGGGCACGGCGCCCCCGGATCGGGTCCGGACCCGGCGACCTACCTCGAGGCGTACGACGTCTCGAAGGGCAACCTCGCGCTGGTCGACACCGTCGGCCAGCGGGGCGCCAACACCGTGTGGACCGTCGACGACGACAAGGCGCAGTGCCCCGACGCGCAGTTCTCCTCGATCCAGAAGGCCGTCGACTTCGCCGCGCCGTGGGACACCATCGCGGTCTGTGCCGGCGTCTACGAGGAGTCGTCCACGCCGGTCGCCCACGCGAGCAACCCGGTCGCCCTCGAGGCGACGAACGGCCTGACCATCACCAAGCCGCTGAAGATCAAGGGTGCGGGAGCCGACAAGGTCACCATCAAGCCGAAGCCGTCGGTCGACGACCTCGCGGGCCTGGTCCCGTACCTCCGCGACGGCGGCGGCAACGTGATCACCGTGTCGCGCCAGTCCCTCGGATCCACCGACACCAACGAGATGTTCGTCGACATCTCGGGCGTGACGGTCACCTCGGGCGACACCTGGGCCGAAGCCGGCATCGCCTTCTTCGGGGCCGCCGGTCGCGTCAACGACTCGGTCGTCGGGCCCCTGCGGACGGCGACCAGCGCCGGCGAGCTGGCCGAGCACCCGCACGGCTACGGCATCGTGAAGACGAGCCTCATCCTGGGGGCCGGCAAGGGCACGGTCGAGAACGAGGTCACCGTGACCGACTCGGTCGTGACCGGCTACCAGTCCGGCGGCATCCTGTTCGACGGAGGCCGTGGCAAGGACGGCGCCGCCGACAACGCCGTCCGCACCGGCACCCGGCAGCACGGCTACGTGGTGCGCACGGTGGTCAAGGGCCGCAAGAGCTCGGTGTTACCGCAGACGGGCGTCGAGTTCACCAACGGGGTCGACGGGCTGGTCAAGGACAGCCGCATCACCACCAACTGGTTCGCGCCCGACCCGGCACGCTCCAGCGGGCTGCTGCTGACCGACGCAGGAGTCGAGGGCGGCCAGCTGACCGCGTCCGGCAACGCGATCACCGGCAACGGCATCACGGTGGCCAATGTCGTCGCCGACGGCAGCGCCGTGCGGACCGACGCGCCGTTCACCATCTCCGGCAGCTACCTCGGGACGGCCGCTCCGGCGACCTCGGGCGTCGGCGACCCGGCGACCGGCGTCGAGGCCGTCACCGGGAGCGGCTCGGTGGTGGTGTCACAACGCGCGACCTCGGTCCCCGCCGGTGTGCCGAGCACGGTCGGTGCGATCGTCGACGACGCCCCCGAGGGGCGGGTGGTCGAGCCGACCGGCGCAACGGAGCTGACCGTCGGTCAGCCCGTCACGCCGATCGTGCGGGCGAGCGACGACCTCGCGGTGGCGGCGGTGACCCTGCTCGCCGACGACGTCGAGGTGGCCACGTCGCAGCACGCGCCGTACACCTTCACCTTCACGCCCACCGGCGAGATGGCGGGGGAGGACGTCACCTTCAAGGCCCGGATCACCGACGCCGCCGGCAACGTGACGACGTCGGAGGCCGTCACGGCACCGGTGGTCGCCGCGCCGCCCGGGACCCTCGTGCCGGCGACACCGACGATCACGGGCACCGCCCGCGTCGGCGTGAAGCTGACGGCGGTGGCGGGCACCTGGGGTCCGGAGCCGGTGACGCTCGCCTACCAGTGGCTCCGGTCCGGTGCTCCGATCGCGGGAGCGACCAAGGCGACGTACACCGCCGTCGCCGCGGACCGGGGGAGGACGCTGTCCGTGGCGGTCACCGGCACGAAGGACGGGTTCACCACGCTGACCGTGCCGAGCGCACCGACGGGCAGTGTCGCGGCCGGAGTCCTGACGACGGCCCTGCCCCGGATCACGGGCACCGCCAGGGTCGGGCGCACCCTCCAGGTCGCGGTCGGTGCCTGGGGGCCGGCGCCGGTGACGACGAGGATCCAGTGGTTGCGCAACGGCAAGGTGATCCGTGGTGCGACCCGTGCCGGGTACCGGTTGGTCAGGGCCGACCGCGGCAAGCGCATCACTGTGCGCGTGACCGGCTCCAAGGCCGGCTACACCACGCTCACGCGGACGAGCACGGCGAAGGTGATCCGTTGACGGGCTGATCGGGTGCGTCGCCGGGCCGGGGGAGAGTCACCGACTCTCTCCCGGCCCATCCGGCTGGTCAGGCGCTGAGCGGCGGGTGCATCGCCTCGCGCAGCTCACGGGCCTGCTTGTGCAGGATCACGGCGGCGAAGCCGTTGCCGCAGGCCTCCTCGCGGTCCGCCTCGACGTCCCACGCGTCGGCGAGCCGGTTCGCCACCGCGCGCGGGTCGGACGCGTCGTCGCCGGTCGCCATGGACCGCTTGCGCGCCTCGCTGTTCATCATGGCCATGGGACGGCCTCCCCCCGGGGAACTCCTTCGGCTCCCTGTCTCCATGATCGACCGGCGGAGGTTGGTCCGGAGTTGTCCTGAGCGAATTGATCCGGGGGCCGCGGTGCCGTCCGGTGTCGGGCGCGGCCCGGGTCAGCGGACCGGCCGCCAGGTCCTCCCGCCGTCGAGGGACTCCTGGAAGGCACCGAAAGCCGCGAGCCACAGGTGGTCGCCGATCGCGGCGAGACCGCGCGTGACCTCGTCCGGGGGAAGGTAGGTCGTGATCGCCTGCTCGCCGTCGGCCGTGATCAACCGTTCGTCGTCGCGGAGGCGGAGCATCAGTCGGTCGTCGTCGATGGCTGCGTAGCCGTCGTTGGCCGCGGTGGCCACGGCCCGGAAGGGTTCGAAGCCGGCCTGCTCGGGGCGCCACCGCGAGATGTGGACCTTGCCGTCGTCCTCGGTGCACCCGACGAACAGCGCACCCGTCGAGGACACGGCGCCGCCGTTGCACGGCTGGGGGAGTGTCGACCAGGTCTCGCCCAGGTCGCGGGTCACCGCGAGGTCGGTGCTGTCGACCTCGGCGTGGAGTGCCGGCACCAGCACGAAGGCGTCGCCCACCGCGACGACCGCACTCGGGTCGACGTCGTCGCTGACCGCGACGGGCGTGAGCTCGTCGCTCCCCGGCGAGACGAACCAGGCCTCGTCGGTGGAGTCCTGGAACACCATCGCGCCGTCGTCGTTGACGGCCAGGGTCCTCTGGTCCTCCTGCTCGCCGCCGCGGAGCGGGGGAAGGTCCAAGGTCGTCCAGGTGCGGGCGCCGTCGTGGCTCGCCCAGATCGAGCCACCGCTCGCACCCTCCACCCAGGCGTCGGTCCCGTTGGACGCGACCTGGAGCCTGAGCACCTCCCAGGTGGGGATCTCGCCCAGCTCGATCCAGCGCTCGTCGCGGCGGTAGACCCTCGAGCAGTCGCACTCGAGGTCGGTCACCAGCGCGAACAGACGGTCACCGGCCACGGCGAGTGACGCCGGGGCGTCCGGCACGCCGCCGAGGCCTTCGGTGTTGCCGTCGCTCACGTGGTTGGTCGGCCGACGCTCGTCGTCGCCGCTCGAGCCGATGCCCACGGCGACGGCGCCCGCCAGGGCGAGGGCCGCGGCAGCGGTGCCCGCGACGGCCAGGCGGGTCTGGCGGCGTCGTCGGACGCCGGCCCGGACGCCATCCGCGAAGCGGGCGGTGTCGACGTCGACCTCCGCGGCGAACGCCCCGCGCAGGGCGTCCTCGAGTGCGTTGCTCATCGTGCCTCCTGCCGGTCGTCGTACGTCGGGAGCTGGCGTCGCAGCGCGAGCATCGCCCGGTTGGCCTGGCTCTTCACCGTGCCGACCGAGCAGCCCAGCACCTCGGCGGTCTGCACCTCGGTGAGGTCCTCGTAGTAGCGCAGGGCGACGACCGCCCGTTGGCGTGCCGGCAGCGCCCGAACTGCGGCGAGCAGCTCGTGATCGGCGGGTCGGTCGTGGACGGCGGTGTCGTCGAGCGCCTCGAGGGGACGCTCACGTCGTACCTTGCGCCACACGGAGATGCTGCGGTTGACCATCGCCCGTCGGACGAACGCCTCGGGCTCGTCCAATCTCCTCCAGCGCACGAGAGCCCGCTCCAGCGCATCCTGCACGAGGTCGGCTCCGCGCTGCTCGTCCCCGGTGAGCGCCCGGCCGAGCCGCAATAGGTGCGGCAGGCGGGCCGCGACGAAGGCGTCGAACGCGGCGTCGTCCCGGTCTGTCGCGACCACCGTGGCACCTCCCTCGATCAGCTCCATGTCCCGGTGACGCGTGAGCCGTGGAAATGGTTGTACGCGATTTTCCGGACGCCCGGGCGCGCTCCCTAGACTGACCGTCCGTGGGCCACATCCAGATCACGCCGTCGATCCTCAACTCCGACTTCGCCCGGCTCGGCGAGGAGGTCGCCCGGATCCCCGGCGCCGACTGGGTGCACGTCGACGTCATGGACAACCACTTCGTGCCGAACCTGACCTTCGGGCCGACGATGGTCGAGGCGCTGGCCCGGGTCAGCCCGGTGCCGCTCGACGCGCACCTGATGATCGAGGACGCCGACCGCAACGCCCCGGCCTACGTCGAGGCGGGGTGCGGCTCCGTGACCTTCCACGTGGAGGCCGCGAAGGCCCCGGTGCGGCTGGCTCGCGAGATCCGCGCCGCCGGCGCGCGGGCGTCGATGGCGCTCAAGCCGGCCACGCCGATCGAGCCTTACGAGGACCTGCTGCCCGAGCTCGACATGGTGCTGATCATGACCGTGGAGCCGGGCTTCGGCGGCCAGAAGTTCCTCGACATGTGCCTGCCGAAGATCCGTCGTACCCGCGCGCTGATGGAGAAGCACGGCGTCGAGACCTGGCTCCAGGTCGACGGCGGGGTCTCCCTCGAGACCATCGAGCGCTGCGCCGAGGCGGGAGCCGACGTGTTCGTCGCCGGCTCGGCGGTCTACTCCGCCGACGACCCGGACGCGATGGTCGCCGCGTTGCGGGCGAAGGCCGAGGACGCCCGCGCCTAGGCCTCCAGCTCGAGGCGTACGTCGGGGCGGTGGGCCTGCAGCCAGTCCCGGACCTGCCCGGCACGGTCCATGGTGGTGGGCCCGAGGATCATCGCGAGTGCCCCCTCGGCAGCGCTGATCCCGAGAGCCGCCGCCTTGACGGCCTCGTACGGCGACCCGCCGGTCAGCTGGATCGCGCTGTCGTCGACGGCGACGAAGCGCAGGACCGGGGCGTCGTGCTCCTCGCGGAAGTACGGCGGCCCGAGCCGGTGCACCCGGAGCTCGACCCGTGCGACGTCGGCCCACGCGAGCGCTGCCCAGCCGCCCTCGTCGGTCAGCGAGCCCGTCATCATGCCGACCCCGGTCTGGTCGAGGCGCAGCACGAGGTCGGTGCGCAGCAGCCCGCGCCGGTTCCGGAGGCGGCGCGCTCCCCAGACGACCGCCATCGCGCCGACGACGATGACGAGGGCGCCGTTGAGCTGCTCCGGGGTGTCGAGGTCCTGGGTGGCGACGGCGACGACTCCCGCGCCGGCGAGCAGGACGCCGGCGGCGACGGCGCCGGCCGCGGCCGCGATCACCCCACGTGAGCCGGGAGCCGGCGTCCGGCGGATCTCCAGCGGTGCGGTCCCCGAGGTGTCCATGGCCCGCAGCCTAGGGTTGCGCCATGGATCCGCGTGACGAAACGCCCGTCGCAACATCGACGGTCGAGGCGATCCACGTCGCCAAGGCGTCCCGGCTGCCGATGCAGCCGAAGGACGTCGTCGAGGTCGAGGCGGGCAAGGGCATCGTGGGGGACCGCTACCACGGCACCCGGCACCGGCACGTGACCGTGCAGAGCCGGGAGACGCTCGACGAGGCGGCGCGGGTGTTCGGCCGCGCGGTGCCCTCGGAGCTGACCCGCCGCAACCTGACGATCGCTGCGGGCGTCGTACCCCGGGACCCGGGGGCGCGGATCCGGGTGGGGGACGTGCTGCTGGAGGCGGTCCGGGTGGCGGCGCCGTGCAAGCTGCTCGACGACACGATCGGCGCCGGAGCGCAGGAAGCGCTCCGGCGCCGGGCCGGGACCGTGTTCCGGGTGCTCGAGGGCGGGACGATCCGCGTCGGCGACCCGGTGGACCTCGCGGTGGAGCGGGCCGTGGGGGAGGTCAGCTCTCCAGCGCCGCGTCCAGCGTGATCGGGACCGCGGTCAGCGCCTTGCTGACCGGGCAGCCGACCTTCGCCGCTCCGGCGGCGGCCTGGAAGCCGTCCTCGTCGAGGCCCTCGACCTCGGCGCGCACGGTGAGCTTGATCGCGGTCAGCTGGAAGCCGCCGGCCGGGTCCGGGCCGAGTGTGACGTCGGCCGAGACGTCGAGCGCGATGGGGTTGCCGCCGGCCTTGGCGATCTCGTTGGACAGCGACATCGCGTAGCAGGCCGAGTGGGCGGCCCCGATGAGCTCCTCCGGGCTGGTGGTGCCGTCGGCGTCGTCCGCGGCACGCTTCGGGAAGGACACCTCGAAGGTGCCGGCGCCCGACGAGGTCAGCTCGACCTGGCCGGTGCCGTCCTGCAGGCCGCCGTTCCAGGCAGTGCGTCCGGTGCGAGTGGGCATGGGGTGGTTCCTCTCGGTTGGGGATGACGATCAGTTGTGTAGTGCACAAGATAGTCGTCTACGAGGTATATTCCAACCATGAGGAATTCAGCCCTCGCCACCCCGGTCCTCGACGACCTGATCTGCTTCGACCTGTACGCCGCCTCGCGCCAGGTGACCGCGGCCTACCGGCCGATCCTCGGCGAGCTCGGCCTGACCTATCCGCAGTACCTCGTGCTCGTCGTCCTCGGCGCGCGCGACGAGATGCTGATCAAGGACGTCGGCCGGGAGCTGCGGCTCGACCACGCGACGTTGTCGCCGCTGCTGCGCCGGCTCGAGCGCGACGGCCTCCTGACCCGCCGCCGCAGCGCGGACGACGAGCGCGCCGTCGTCGTCGCCCTGACCGACGAGGGCCGGGCCGTGCACGCGCGCTTCGGCGAGGTCCACTGCCGGATCGCGGAGGCGCTCGGCATCACCGCCGAGCAGGCGGACCAGCTGCGCAGCCTCCTGCGCGGGCTGACCGCCCAGCTCGACTGAGGGTCCGGCCTCAGGCCGGCGTCAGCACGCAGTCCGCGAGGACGGGGGAGCCGTCCCGCTCGCCGCCCTCGATGGCCGCGGACCCGATGATCGCGTCGTCCGTGCGCCAGCCGGAGACCCGGATGGTCTCGCCGGGGAACACCACGCCGGAGAAGCGGCCGGTGAACCCACCGACCTTCGAGGCGTCGCCGCCCAGGATGCCGTCGGTGAGCTCGCGCAGCACGATGCCCCACGAGCACAGCCCGTGCAGGATCGGGGCGGGGAAGCCGGCGGCCTTCGCGAAGTCCGGGTCGGCGTGCAGCGGGTTGCGGTCGCCGCAGAGCCGGTAGAGCAGCGCCTGCTGCGGCGTCACCGTGTACGACGACACGTGGTCCGGCTCGCGCTCGGGCACCTCGACGGAGGTGGCCGTGCCCCGGTCGCCGCCCCAGCCGCCCTCGCCCTTGACGAAGATCGACGAGCGCACCCGCCACAGCTCCTCGCCGGTGGCGTCGGACGTGGCGACGCCCTCCTGCCAGATGACGGCGGCCTTGACCTTGTCCCAGATGTCGGTGAGCGTGGTGCGGATCGTCGCGGTGCCCGACGTCGGCAGCGGGCCCGACACGGAGATGGACTGGGCGCCGTGGACGACCTGGGCGAGGTTGATGTCGCAGCCGGGCAGGTCGAGCGGCGGCGGGTCGGTCTCGTGGAAGGTCGGCGCGACGACGCCGAAGGACGGCAGCACCTGCAGGGCCGCGTCGTCGAGCGTGTACCGCAGGGCGTCCGCGGAGAGGTTGTCGCCCGCGCGGGCGCCCGCGCCGATGCCGAGGTGGTAGAGCAGGACGTCGGACTCGGTCCAGCTGAAGGTGCGGGCGCCGAGGTCGGCGCCGATCGCGACGGACGGGTCGATGGGCATCAGTCGGTTCCTTCGGTGTTCGCGACGTCCTGGTTGGCGTTGACCTGGTTGGCGATGTCCTCGGCGGCGAGGTAGCCGAAGACGAGGGCGGGGCCGATCGTGCCGCCCGGGCCGGGGTAGGTGTTGCCCATCACGGCCGACGACACGTTGCCGGCGGCGTACAGGCCCTCGATGACGGTGCCGTCCTCGCGCAGGACGCGGGCGCGCTCGTCGGTGACGAGGCCGCCCTTCGTGCCGAGGTCGCCAGCGACGATCTTGACCGCGTAGAACGGGCCCTTCTCGATCGGTGCGAGCGAGCAGTTCGGCTTGACGGTCGGGTCGGAGTAGTACTTGTCGTAGGCGCTCTCGCCGCGGTGGAAGTCCTCGTCGACGCCGGAGCGGGCGAAGCCGTTGAACCGCTCGACGGTCACGTCGAGGGAGCCCTCGGGCAGGCCCAGCTTGTCGGCGAGCTCGGCCAGCGAGTCGGCGCGCGTGACCACGCCCTCCTTGTACCAGCGCCCCGGGAAGGGCTGGCGGCCGGCGAGGCCGGCGAAGAGGTAGCGGTTGCGGTAGGTCTGGTCGAACACGAGGTACGACGGCACGTGGCTCACGCCGGTGGCCTCGCCCTTGTACATCTCGTGGGTCGCCTCGACGTACGGCAGCGCCTCGTTCATGTACCGCTTGCCGGCGGCGTTGACCATGATCGAGCCGGGCAGGTTGCGCTCGGCGAGGCAGAACCACGCGCGTCCCGGGAGCGGGATCGTGGGGCCCCACCAGGCGTCGTCGAGCAGGTCGGTGGCCGCGCCGGCCGCCGTCCCGGCCAGGAGGCCGCCGCCCGTGTTGGAGACGGCGCCCGTCGACCACTCGGTCGAGGTGGGCTGGGGGAGGAACTTCTCGCGCAGCTCCTGGCTGTGCTCGAAGCCGCCGGAGCCGAGGATCACGCCGCGGCTCGCGCGGATCTCGCGACGCTCACCGTCCCGCTCCACGACGACGCCGACCACGCGGCCGTCCTCGACGAGCAGGTCCTGCAGCGAGGTCTCGTACTCGACGGGGACACCGGCGTCCCGCAGGCCCTGGCGCAGGCCGATCGCGATCGCGTTGCCCATCGCGAACATCTTCTTGCCGAGCAGGAGCGAAAGGACCCGCTTGAGCATCACGCGGATCATCGTGAGCGGGCCCTTGATGGTGCGCAGGCCGAGGCTGATCTTGCGGTAGTCGCGCTGCATCACGATCAGGTTGGCCGGGGCCTTCGTGTACGGCGGGTGCAGGCGCTCCAGCTCCTCGCCGAGGAAGCGTGCGTCCATGGGCACCGGCTCGACGCTGCGACCGCGCGCGCGGCCGCCGGGCTGCTCGGGCAGGTAGTCGGCGTACTCGGGAACCCAGGTGAACGTGAGCGGGGTGTTGTCGCGGATGAAGTCCATGACCTCGGGGCCGCGGTCGATGTAGGTGTCGCGGCGGACCTTCGGGACGACGTCTCCGACGATCGAGTCGAGATAGGTCTTGGCCTTGTCCCGGTCACCGGGATCGTCTTGTCCTGCGGCCTTGAGGGCGTAGTTACTGGGGATCCAGACGCCGCCGCCGGAGCGGGCGGTGGAGCCGCCGAAGTACTTGCTCTTCTCGACCAGCACGGTGTCGAGGCCCTTGCGGGAGGCGGCGAGGGCGGCGGCCATGCCGGCGCCACCGGCGCCGACGACCACGACGTCGTAGGACTCCTTCATGCGAAAAACTGTAACAGGTTCTAGTATGTCCGTGTGACCCCACCAGACGCGATCTCGGCCGCCGTCGAGCGCCTTGCGACGGCCCAGGCGACCCGCGTGCCGTGCGCCGCCGTGCGTGACCTGATCGGCACCGACGACCTCCCGGCAGCCTATGCCGTCCAGCAGGGCCTCGTGCAGGCCCGGATCGCCGGGGGAGTGAGGGTCGTGGGCCGCAAGATCGGTGCCACGTCCGAGGCCGTGCAGAAGCAGCTCGGCGTCGACCAGCCGGACTTCGGCTACCTGCTCTCCGACATGGACGTGAGCGACGGTGTGGACGGCACGCCGATCTCGATGCGCACGCTCGTCCAGCCGCGGGTCGAGGCCGAGGTCGCGTTCGTGCTGGCCCGCGACATCGACGTACCGGAGGAGGAGATCACCCTCGAGCTGGTCCGCGGGGCCGTCGACGTCGCCCTGCCGGCGCTCGAGATCGTCGACTCCCGCATCGAGAGCTGGGACATCGGCTTCACCGACACCGTCGCCGACAACGCCTCCAGCGGCCTGTTCGTCGTCGGCCGCGACGGACTCCCGCTGAGCGGGATCGAGCCCCGTGACGTCGTCATGTCCCTCACCATCAACGGCGAGGAGCGCTCGTCCGGCAACGGTGCGGCGTGCCTCGGTGACCCGCTCGAGGCCCTGCGCTGGCTGGCCGTCCAGGCCGCCCGGTTCGGTGACCCGCTGCGGGCGGGCCACCTGATCCTGTCCGGGGCCCTCGGCCCCTTCGTGCCGTTCGCCCCGGGTGACCGGGTCACGGCGTCCATCAGCGGGTTCGCGCCCCTGACCGTCTCGTTCGAGGAGTAAGACGTGAGTGGAAAGAAGCTGACGGCCGCGATCGTCGGCCCCGGCAACATCGGCACGGACCTGCTCTACAAGCTGCTCCGGAGCGACGTGATCGAGCCGCGGTGGATGATCGGCGTCGACCCGGCGTCCGAGGGCCTCCGCCTCGCCGCCGACAAGGGCCTCGTCGCCAGCCACGAGGGCGTCGACTGGCTGCTCAAGCAGGACGAGCTCCCGGACCTGCTCTTCGAGGCCACCTCGGCCTACGTCCACCGCGAGTACGCGCCCCGGTACGCCGAGGCCGGCATCCGCGCCATCGACCTGACCCCGGCCGCGGTCGGCCCCGCCGTCATCCCGCCGGTCAACGGCGAGGAGCACGTGGGCGCGCTCAACGTCAACATGATCACCTGCGGCGGCCAGGCCACGATCCCGATGGTCAACGCGGTCTCGCGGGTCACCCCGGTGCCGTACGCCGAGATCGTCGCCTCCGTCTCCTCCGCGTCGGCCGGCCCGGGCACCCGGGCCAACATCGACGAGTTCACCCGGACCACCTCGGCCGGCGTCGAGAGCATCGGTGGCGCCGAGAAGGGCAAGGCGATCATCATCCTCAACCCGGCCGAGCCGCCGATGATCATGCGCGACACGATCTTCTGCGCGGTCGACCCGGACGCCGACACCGACGCGATCGCGGAGTCCGTGCACCGGATGGAGAAGGCCGTCCAGGAGTACGTCCCCGGCTACCGGCTGCTGCAGGAGCCGCAGTTCGACGGCCCGTCCGACTTCACGCGGGGCATGCGCCGGGTCTCCATCTTCGTCGAGGTGGAGGGTGCAGGCGACTTCCTTCCGCCGTACGCCGGCAACCTCGACATCATGACGGCCGCCGCCACCCAGGTCGGCCAGAACATCGCCCGCTCGATCCTGGGAGCCAACTGACCATGACCGACATCAACGCACTCGCCCGCACCTGGTCGGGGATCCACGGCGACGAGCCGTTCGGCAAGCTCGACCTGCGCCTGACCGACACCTGCCTGCGCGACGGCTCGCACCACAAGCGGCACCAGTTCACCGGCCAGGAGGTCGAGGACATCGTGCGCGCGCTCGACGAGTCAGGCGTCCCGGTCATCGAGGTCACCCACGGCGACGGGCTGGGCGGCTCCTCGTTCAACTACGGCTTCTCCCGCACCCCGGAGCAGGAGCTGATCAGGATCGCGGCCGAGACGGCCAAGCGGGCCAAGATCGCCTTCCTGATGCTGCCGGGCCTCGGCACCAAGGACGACATCCGCGCCGCGCAGGACAACGGCGGCCAGATCTGCCGGGTGGCGACGCACTGCACCGAGGCCGACGTCTCGATCCAGCACTTCGGCCTCGCGCGCGAGCTCGGCCTGGAGACCGTCGGCTTCCTGATGATGAGCCACACGCAGTCGCCCGAGGTGCTGGCGAAGCAGGCGCGGATCATGGTCGACGCCGGCTGCCAGTGCGTCTACGTCGTCGACTCCGCCGGCGCGCTGATCATGGAGCAGACCGCGGACCGGGTCGCGGCCGTCGTCGCCGAGATCGGCGGCCAGGCCGATGTCGGCTTCCACGGCCACGAGAACCTCGGCCTCGGTGTCTCCAACACCGTCATCGCCGCCCGCGCGGGCGCCACCCAGATCGACGGCTCGGTCCGCCGCTTCGGCGCCGGCGCCGGCAACACGCCCCTCGAGGCGTTCGTCGGCGTGTGCGACAAGCTCGGGTGGACCACCGGTGTCGACTTCCTGAAGATCGTCGACGCGTCCGAGGACGTCATCAAGCCGGCCATGCCGGAGGAGTGCCAGCTCGACCGGATGACCCTGATGATGGGGTACGCCGGCGTCTACTCCTCGTTCCTCAAGCACGCGGGCAACGCCGCCGAGCGCTACGGCGTCTCGGGCGCGCAGATCCTGCTGGAGGCCGGCAAGCGCAAGCTGATCGGTGGCCAGGAGGACCAGCTCATCGACATCGCGCTGCAGCTCCGCGCCGCCCAGGAGGCACCTGTCACCGTGTGACCTTCGCGCCAGTCGGGCGCCCCATCGGGGCGCCTGACGGTGCGGTCACGGTGGGCCGCCTATCCTCGCGTGGTGCTGCGTCGTGCTCCCCAGGTCCTCCTCGGCCTGCTCCTGCTGCTGCTCGTCGGCTTCGTCCTGACCCAGGCGGACGTCCACGGTCGCACCTTCGACGAGCCGCTGCAGAACGACTACGGGCACCGCGTCCTCGACTGGTACCTCAGCCTCGGCAGCGACCGCAGCTTCCTCGACTACCCCGAGAAGACACAGCTCCCGCAGCACGGACCCTTCTTCGAGACCGTCGTCGCCGCGTTCCAGTCGGGTGCGGGGCGGCTGTTCGACGCCGACCCGTGGACGGTCCGGTCGCTGGTCTGCGGCCTCACCGGCGTCCTCGGCGTCGCTCTCATGGCGCTGTGCGCCCTCGAGATCGCCCGTGGCTCGCGGCGGATCAGCGAGCAGGGCGCGTGGTGGTTCGCCCTCACCGCCGCCCTCGCGCTCGCGCTCTACCCCCGCTGGACCGGCGCGATCCTCACCAACTCCAAGGACACCACGCTCGCGGTCGCGATGCTCGCCGTCCTGTGGCTGACGATCCGCCTGGCGCGACGGTGGGAGGAGGAGCCCGACCGGTTGCCGTGGCGCAGCCTGGCGGTCCTGGGGGTCGTGTTCGGCATGGCCGTCTCGATCCGGGTGATCGCGCTGCTGTGGGTCCCGGTCGTCGGGGTCCTCGCCCTGGCGTGGTGGCTGCTCCACGGCCGTGACGCGGCGGGTCTGCGCCGGGTGGCCGCCGGTGCGGGTGTGGTCGGGCTGGCGTCGTACCTCACCATCCTGGCGGTCTGGCCCTATGTCTTCCTGAACCCGGTCGGTGGCCTGCCCACCGCGATCGCGTCGATGTCGAAGTACCCCTGGGACGACCCGATCCTCTACAAGGGCGAGATGGTCGAGGCGATGATGCTGCCACGCGACTACGTCCCGACCTGGCTGTGGCAGGGATCGCCGTGGCTCTCGGTGCTGCTGGCCCTCGCCGGCACGGCGCTGGCCCTCGTCGACCTGGTACGACGCCGCGGCACCGCCTCCGACATCGCCCTGCTCGGTGCGTTCCTCTTCCCGGTGCTCGCGCTGATCGCGCTCGACCCGACGCTCTACAACGCCCTGCGCCACTTCCTCTTCGTGGTCCCGCCGATGCTGCTGCTGGCGGCGTACGCGCTGGTCGTGGGCGTCGGCTGGCTGCTGCGCGAGGGCGCATCGGTGCGCTGGCGGCCGTGGGCGGCCGGCGTCGCCGTGCTCGTGGCGGTCGCCGCGCAGGTGCAGGTGCTCGTCGGCGTGGCCCGGATCTACCCGTACGAGTACATGTACTTCAACGCCGCGACCGGCGGCTTCGAGAAGCAGCACACGCAGTTCGAGACCGACTACTGGGCCGCCTGCACGCGCGACGCGATGCTGTGGCTCGACGACCACTGGCGCGACTACACCTCGAAGAAGAAGGCCACCGTCCAGAACCGCTGGGGCGTCGACGGCCAGCTCGAGCAGTACCGCTCGAAGCAGCTGGAGGTCCTCCCCGAGGGCAAGCCCGACTTCGGCATCTACACACTGATGAACTGGCGCCGCGACCCGTGGCCGAAGTTCGACAGCGTCAAGCAGTTCGAGGTCGACGGGGTGGTGCTGTGCGAGGTGCAGGTCAACCCGGACCTCACCTGACGCCGGCGGGGGCGCGTCCGGTGCGCCTCCGAACGGCCCGGACGACCTCGGCGACGACGATCGCGACCACGCCGGCGGTGAAGGCACACAGCGCCCAGAAGATGCCGCCGAAGGCCGCCATGTCGCACTCGCCGTCCTCCGGCCCGCTGCACTCGGTCGCCTCGAACTGCGCGACCCCGGCGACGAAGGCGACGATCACGAGCAGGGTGAGCCCGAACAGGTAGAGCGGGACCCGGTCCGCGGCCGCGAGCCCCCGGCCGGCCTCGGGTGCCGAGGCCGCCCCGTGCATGTCGTCCGAGCTCATCGCTTCCTCCTCGTTCAGGAGCCCCAGTGTCGCTGTCGCGCGTGGACCGCACCGGGAAACGGCCACATCGGCGTTCCGCGGATCTCCTGGCGAGGTCGACGTGGTCGAGGGACACTGGCCTGGTGATCCTGATGCTGGCCGCACTCGTCGTGGTGCTGGGCGTGCCGGCGGCGCTGACCTGGCAGGGGCAACGGCGCCGGGGGAGCGGGCGCGGTGTCGCCGCGGTGGCGGCCGTCTTCTTCCCGGTCGCCTGGACCGTCTGGTACGTCGCCGACGAGCGTCCGTACGGAGTGTCGTGACCGAGCCCGCGGCCGGGGTCACGACGGCCGACGTCGCCGGCCGCTGGTTCGCGATCGAGGTGGAGTACGAGCCGATCCGGCGGGGGAGGAAGGCAGGCTGGATCGCGGCGGGCGGAGCGCTCTACTTCGTGACGCTGGGCGTCTACATCCTGCCGCTCCGGCAGCGCTCCACTGTCCGCCTACTCCGGCGCTCCGACATGGGGACGGTCGCGACGTACGAGCACCGGCACGCCGCCGACCTCGACGGCGACCTGGTCTGGTTCCGCACCCACCTCGTCGAGGACCAGGTCTTCGACTTCTGCCGGCGCATCGGTGTGGCGACGGCGCACGTCGAGGGCGGCGGCCAGGACTTCGAGGACGAGGACCTCGTGCGACTGGTCGAACTGCGCTGATCCGCTCGTGGCAACCACCCGTCCGGGTCATTGCCACCGCTGGCGGGCGGGCGCAGCATGGAGCGTCAGACCTTTCTCGGGCCGTCCGAGGAGGCACCCCTTGACCGAGATCTCATCCAGCACCGTCCTGCGTCCGGGTGATCCCGGCTACGACGAGGCCCGGACCGTCTTCAACGGGCTGATCGACCGGTCCCCGGCCCGGATCGTGAAGTGCGCCTCTGCGCAGGAGGTCGCCGACGCGATCACGCAGGCGCTCGCGGACGGACTCGGCATCTCCGTGTACGGCGGCGGCCACGGCGTCACCGGCGCCGCCGTCATCGACGGCGGTGTCTGCGTTGACCTGCGGCCGCTCGCCCACGTGGTGGTCGATCCCGACGCCAGGACGGCGCGGGTCGGCGGCGGCGCCACCTGGGGGATGGTCGACGCGGCGACGCAGGAGCACGGCCTCGCCGTGACGGGTGGCCGCGTGTCCACGACGGGCGTCGGCGGGCTCTCGCTGGGCAGCGGCAGCGGCTGGCTCGAGCGCAAGCTCGGGTTCACGTGCGACAACCTGCTCGCGGCCGAGGTCGTCACCGCCTCCGGCGACATCGTGACCGCGTCGGAGAGCGAGAACCCGGACCTGTTCTGGGCGATCCGCGGCGGCGGAGGCAACTTCGGTGTCGTCACCGAGTTCACCTTCCGCCTGCACGAGGTGGGGCCGATCGTGTACGGCGGCATGCTGCTCTACCCGGGCTTCCAGGCCAGGGAGGTGCTGACCCATTGGCGGGACTTCATGCTGACCGCTCCCGACGAGGTCGGCTCCGGCGTCGCGCTGATCACCGCCCCGCCCGAGGAGTTCGTGCCCGAGCCCGCCCGCGGACAGCCGGCCGTCGGCGTGCTGCTCCTCTACGCCGGCGACGTCGACGAGGGACGCGAGGTCCTCGCCCCGCTCACCGAGTTCGGCCCGCCCGCTGCCAACCTGGTCCAGCCGATGCCCTACGTCGCCGTCCAGCAGCTGCTCGACCCGCCGAACGTCAAGGGGATGCACAACTACTGGAGCGGCGACTTCCTAAGCTCCTTCCCGGACGAGGCGGTCGACACCTACCTCGCTCACGCGATGCCGCCCGTCTCGCCGTTGAGCCAGATCATCATCGTCGCGGGCGGCGGCGCGATCGCCCGCGTGGACGACGACGCGACCGCCTTCGGCAACCGCCAGTCCCCGTGGAACCTGCACTACCTGTCGATGTGGCCGCCCGACCACGCCCAGGACGAGACGAACATCGCCTTCACGCGCCGCCTCGCGGGATCGGTGAAGCCGTGGAGCACCGGGCACGCCTACCTCAACTTTATCGGCGACGAGGGCCTGCTGCGCGTCGAGGCGGCGTACGGCCGCGAGACCTACCAGCGGCTGCGTGAGCTGAAGAAGGCCTGGGACCCGACCAACGTGTTCCGGCACAACCAGAACATCCCGCCCGCGGAGTGACACACACCAGAACCCCCGCCAGGCAGCCACGACGGCACCGTCCTGTTGTCAGGCGACGGTGACCTTGCGTGTTCCGGTCTGGTCGACCAGGTAGTGGGCCCCGTGTGGGTCTCGCCAGATGACGATCCCGGGGAAGGGTTGTCGGACTTCCCAGCCGGCGTGGGTCTTGATGCGGTGGTGGGTCCTCGTCAACGGGCCGAGGTTGTCGGTCGAGGTGGTGCCGCCCTCGGCGTAGGGGATCTGGTGGTCCAGATCGACCTTGCGGGACAGGTTCGCCGCGAACGGGAACGTGTCGCCGGGGTGGATGAGGTGCACGGCCTCGCGGAGCCGGTGGGGGATTTCGTAGGCGTCGACGGATGCGCCTTGGTTGAGGTTGATGACGGGTTGGACCTTCACGCCGCTGGCGTAGTGGTCGACGAGGTGGCGGACGTAGGCGGTGGTGAGCGGGCCGTGGCCTTCCATCCGGGCGATGGCCGAGTCGGGGGTGCAGTGGAGCCGGATGAGGACCTTCGGCTTCACCGGCCCGACCGTCAGGTCGACGTGGGCCTCGGGGTTGGTCAGCAGTGCGAACGCCGCCAGGCGTCGTTCGGTCTTGGTGGCGTCGGGCATCTGGTCCTTCAGCCCGTCGGCGGTGGCGTCGATGCCCGCTTCGGAGCCGAGGATCACGGCGGCGTGGTCGCGGATGGTCATCGTCATGATGCCGTGCTTGTCGACGCGGGAGCGGCGGATGAAGGTGTCCTTCGCGGCCGCCTCCTCTTTGGCCCTCGCGAGCTCGGGAGAGGCTGCGGCGACCTTGCCCTCGACGACGGCTTCGAACCGGGACCAGGCCAACCTGCCGTCAGCGATCTCCACCACCTCGGCGTCGACCCAGGCGGCCTCGTCCGCAGTGAGTTCGCGGGTGGCGTCGGCGACATGACGAGCATGCGTGGAGCGCACCTGACCGGCTTTCACGCCGGCCCAGAGCTTCGGGAGGCGGTGGACGAGGTCGACCGCGTCGGCGATCAGTCGCTTCGCGCCGTAGGGGCTGGTCTGGATCCGGGCGCCGAAGGTCGCGGCGGCGTGCTCGGTGATCCGCGGCGTACCCACCGCACCAGCAGGCTTCGCCCGCTCGCGACCGCGCTTGTCCGTGGCCGGGAGCGCGTCGGGTGAGTGGAGGACTGCCCACTGGTAGGCGGCTTCGAGGATGTCGCGTTCGGCGTCGAGTCGGGCCGCGTGGCGCTGCTCGGCGAAGGACAGCACGGCGTCGGCGGACATGTCCGCGAGCTGGTGGTGTCGGTCCCGAGTGGCCATACGTGTATTGGATCACGGGGTGCCGACACAACCAGGTGGAGCGGAAAGTGCCTGTGCACAACGGCTCTGCAACGGGGCCTTGTGGACGACAGGTGGCGCAAGGAGTGACTCGACGAGGCCGCCGGACCGCACCCGACCGCCGGACCCAGCTACCCGCCCGCCGTCCTCGTCGCTGCGCTTGAAGACCCGACCGCCGACCAACCGCAGGGCACAGCGGGTGCACCGGAGCAAGGGGTCTCGTGACGGTCGCTGCGCGACCTCCTCGACCACCGGGTCGCTGCGCGACCTCCTCGACCACCGGTCGCTGCGCGACCTCCTCGACCACCGGAGTTCTGCGCGACCGACCGCGGTCGCCGTACGCCCCCCGTCAGTCCCGCGCTCCTGCCAACCGGTTGCGCCGGTCCTCCTCACGCTTGGAGTACGTCGCCGCCCGAATCGCCTCGTCGGACTCCAGGCCGCTGCCCAGCGCACCGCCGATGGTCGCCGCCGAGGCCACGAACCAGGACAGGACCAACAGGTCGCCGTGCTCGACGCCCCGTTCGAGGTAGCCGCCCATGACGTCGGGATCGAGCACGAAGAGCGCCCACAGCAGGTTCAGGACGAAGAGCGCGAGGTAGCAGATGACGGCGCCGACCGACAACGTCAGCAGGGTGGAGAGGTTGTAGAGCCGCGACCTCTCGCGCGCTTCGGCGGAGCCGTCCTCCGGGTGGTCCCAGAGCTCGCCGTCGATGACGAGCCAGCCGACCACCATCGCCAGCGAGACGGCCGTGGCCACGACCAACCGCCACCACGACAGCGAGTCGGCGAGGAGCCAGACGGTGGAGTTGATCGTCGCGATGGCGCCGGTCGTGAGGGCGGCGATCAACGCCGACTTCAGTCCGGGCACGACGAGCCAGGGCCGGTTGGCGAGCACCATGCCGAGCAGGAGTCGCCAGCGGCCACTGCGCGACGGCAGCGGCACCCGCTGGGGTTGGGTGGAGGAGCCGTCGAGCCCGTGGATCAGCTCCTGCAGGGCGCGCCGGCTGCGGCTGTGGACCCGCAGCCCCGCCAGTGCGGGCAGGGAGAGCAGTGCCGCCCGGTGGTCGTGGTCGGTCTCGACCAGGAGGTAGCGGCCTTCGTCGTCGCGCAGCGGGAGCTCGGTGATGCCGACGACGAGGTCCCAGCCGCGTGCGTCAGCGTGGTCGGTGAGCCTGCCGAGCGCGGTGCCGAGGTCCTCGCAGGCGAGTGTGAACGGTTCGCTGACCACCTCGACCTGCCAGTCCCGGCGCTGTGCCGCGTCGCGGCGCGACTCGTGGTCGCGGAACCGGCGGGCGACCACCGTGGGCTCGGCGGGATCGGCGACGAGCCCGACGCGGACGGAGGTCATCATGGCTGGGTACCCGAAGGCGGCGACCTGAGACCGGTACGGCGGCGCGCGGCCCGCTCGCTACCCTCGCGCCGTGGACCTCGCAACGCGCATCGCGGCCGGCCAGGGCGGCTTCGTCCTCTTCGCCCTCACGCCGCCGCGGCAGTCGACTCCGGCCGAACGGCTGCCGGAGATCGCGCGCGCCACCGTCGAGCGGCTCGACCACCTCGACCTCGACGGCCTGATCCTCTACGACATCGACGACGAGAGCTCCCGCAACCCGGCGGAGCGGCCGTTCCCGTTCAGCCCGACGGTCGACCCGTCGACGTACCGGGCGGAGCACTTCGGGTCGTGGCGGACGCCGGTCATCGTCTACCGCGCCGTGGGCAAGTACCAGCCCGAGGGCCTGCGCACGTGGATCGCCGAGCAGGACCCCCGCAGCACGTTGACCGTCATGGTCGGCGCCGCCTCCAGCGGAGCGACACCGCCGCTGTCCCTCGCCGACGCCCAGGCGCTGCGCGCCGAGGCCAACCCGGACCTGCTCCTCGGGGGAGTGGCGATCCCGGAGCGGCACCGTCGTCGCGAGAACGAGCACCTGCGGCTGATCGCCAAGCAGGAGGCGGGCTGCCGGTTCTTCGTCACCCAGGTCGTGTACGACGTCAACGCGGCCAAGAACCTCGTGTCCGACTACCGCTACGCCTGCGCGGAGCGCGGGACGGCCCCGGTGCCGATCGTGTTCACGTTCTCGGTGTGCGGGTCGATGAAGACCCTCGAGTTCCTGCGCTGGCTCGGCGTCGACGTCCCGCGGTGGATCGAGAACGACCTGCGTCACGCGACCAACCCGCTGCGGGCCTCGCTGGAGCAGTCGGCGGCGACCGCTGCCGAGCTCGTCGAGTTCTGCCGCCGCCTCGACGTCCCGTTCGGGCTCAACGTGGAGAGCGTCTCGATCCGGCGCGAGGAGATCGAGGCGTCGGTGGAGCTCGCCGCGAGACTGGGCGCGCAGCTGCGGGTCAGTCCAGACGCGCGATGACGGCCCGGCCGCCGTCCCAGGTCGCCAGCAGCGCGGGACCGGACGCGGCCTCCTCCGGCTCCCGCAGCACGTGGACGACGCCCGCCGGATCGCCCGCGTCCCCGGCCGTGCCCCCGGCCGTGCTTCCGGCCGCGTCGCCCGCCACCGCGCTCAACCGCACCGCCGGCTCGCGCGTGCCGACGAGCCGTCCGTCCTCCCACAGCTCCAGCACCGCCTGCGCCTGCTCGCCCAGGATCGCCCGGCGCACGCATGCGACCGCGACGGGGTCGGTCGCGCCGTCGTAGATCCAGCGCGGACCCAGCTCCGAGTGCTCCATCGTGCTCACGAGCCGGGCCCCGTCCTCGGCGAGGATCGCGCCGCGGTAGCTGAACAGCACGTGCTGCAGCAGGTCCTCGCGGCGCACGAGGAAGCCCTCGACGCCGACCTCGCCGTCGGGGTCGTCGAAGCGGTAGGCGCCGACGACCTCGACGGGCCCGTCGAGGACGGTCTCCAGCAGCTCCTGCTTGGTGGGGCGGATGGTCGCGGAGGAGTGGACGACAGCCATGTGTCCGACCCTAGCGACCAGGGACGGCCGCCCGTGCCGCCTGGATGTGTCCCCACGTCGCACTCACCGGGAGCGTCGCATGGACCAAAACAAGAACGTGTTCTAGTATTGGCTCATTCGATCCATCCACTAGGAGCGCACATGCACCAGGACTTCTCTCCCGAGGTCACCGCCGTTCTCGACGGCGTCCGCGACCTGCTCCCCACGTTCCGTGAGCGCGCCGAGGAGGGAGACCGCCTCCGGGTCATTCCGGACGCGTCGATCAAGGAGCTCGAGGAGACCGGCTTCTTCCGGCTGCTGCAGCCGAAGCGGTACGGCGGCCTCGAGGCCGACCCGGTGGCGTTCTACACCGCGGTCCGCGACATCGCCTCCGCCGACGGCTCGACCGGCTGGGTCTCCAGCGTGGTCGGCGTCCACCCGTGGCAGGTCGCGCTCTTCGACGACAAGGCCCAGCAGGCCGTCTGGGGCGCCGACCAGAGCGTGCGCCTCTCGTCGTCGTATGCCCCGACCGGCAAGGCGGTCCTCACCGAGGGTGGCTTCAAGCTGTCCGGCAAGTGGAGCTTCTCGTCCGGCAGCGACCACTGCTCCTGGGTGCTGCTGGGCGGCCTCGTGTTCAACGAGGAGGGCCAGGTCGTCGACTTCCGCACCTTCATGGTCCCGCGGGAGAAGTACCAGGTCGTCGACGTCTGGAATGTCGTCGGCCTGCGCGGCACCGGCTCCAACGACATCGTCGTGGAGGAGACCTTCATCCCCGAGGAGTTCACGCTCTCGATGGGGGAGACCGGCCAGTGCAAGGGCCCGGGCCAGGCGGTCAACACCAGCGACCTCTACAAGCTGCCCTTCCACTCGATCTTCACCAGCACCATCGCCACGCCGATCATCGGCATGGCCAAGGGTGCGTACGCCGAGCACGTCGAGATGCAGCAGAAGCGCGTCCGTGCGGCGTACCTCGGTGAGAAGGCGTCCCTCGACCCGTTCGCCGCGGTCCGCATCGCCCGCGCCTCGTCGGAGATCGACGCTGCCTGGGCGCTGCTGATGAACAACATCCGCGAGGAGCAGGCCCACGTGGCGAAGGGCGAGCCGATCCCGCTCGAGCTGCGCCTGCGCGTGCGCCGCGACCAGGTGCTCGGCACCGCGCGCTCCATCGAGGCCATCGACGCCCTGTTCGAGGCCTCGGGCGGCCGGGCGCTCGCCGAGGGCACCTACCTCCAGCGGGCCTGGCGCGACTCCCACGCGGGCCGCGTCCACGCCGCCAACGACCCCGAGCGCGCGCTGCAGATGTACGGCGGCCAGCAGTTCGGGCACAAGGTCGACCCGGGGATGTACTGACCGTGACCGCTGACAGCACTGCCTTCTCCAAGGAGGCGACCCGCCGGTCGGCCAAGGCCGGCGACATCACGCTGAACTACTACGAGGCCGGTCCCGAGGACGGCTCGCAGGTGGGCGGCGGGCTCCCGTTCGTGCTGCTGCACGGCGGCGGGCCCGGCGCCTCGGCCTGGAGCAACTTCGGCTCGGCGCTCCCGAGGTTCGCGCAGACCTTCCGGACCCTGCTGGTCGACCAGCCCGGCTTCGGCCAGTCGGACAAGCCGCCGGTGACGGCGAACTACTTCCGCCACTCGGCGTCGTACCTCGTCCAGCTGCTCGACGAGCTGCAGATCGAGCGGATCCACCTGCTGGGCAACTCCCTCGGCGGTGGTACGGCGACCCGGTTCGCCCTCGAGTACCCCGACCGCGTCGGCCGGCTGGTCCTGATGGGCCCGGGCGGCCTGTCGGTCAACCTGTTCCACGCGGACCCCACCGAGGGCGTGAAGCGGCTCATGGACTTCAGCATGAACCCCAGCCGCGAGGCGCTGCGTGCCTTCATCTCGACGATGGTGGTCAACCAGGACCTGGTGACCGACGAGCTCGTCGAGGAGCGCTTCGCCGACGCCACGGCGCCCGGCTCGCTGGAGGCGATGCGCTCGATGGGTGCGTCCTTCTGGAACCCCGAGTGGGCCGAGGACGGCATGCTCTGGCGCGAGGCGCACCGCCTGCGCAAGCACACTTTGCTCACGTGGGGCCGCGAGGACCGGGTCAACCCGCTCGACGGCGCGCTCGTCGCCCTCAAGCAGATCCCGAAGGCGCAGCTGCACGTGTTCCCGAACTGCGGCCACTGGGCCCAGATCGAGGCGGCCGACGAGTTCGCCGAGATCTGCACGGCCTTCCTGGCCCGCCACGTCGAAAGGACGCGACGATGACCATCGACATCCGCTCCATGGGCTACATCCGGGTGGCCAGCACCGACCTGGACGCCTGGAAGCAGTTCGCCGGCAAGGTCCTCGGCCTGGCCGAGGGCCGCGGCCCGAACCCCGACCACCAGTACTGGCGCATCGACGAGGTCTCGGCCCGCGTCGTCGTCTTCCCCTCCGACGTGGACCAGCTGGACTGCACCGGCTGGGAGGTCGCCGACCACCAGGCCCTGCAGGCCGCCCGCGAGCACCTGCAGAAGTCCGGCGTCGAGTTCGAGGAGGGCACGAAGGAGGAGCTCGACGAGCGCCGCGTGCAGGAGCTCGTGCGCTTCCGCGACCCGTGGGACAACGTCTTCGAGCTCTACCACGGCATCACCTACGAGGCCCGCCCCGTCGTCACGCCGTACGCCGCCACCTTCGTCACCGGCGACCAGGGCCTCGGGCACATCGTGGTGCCGGTGCTCGACGACGTCGAGGCGCTCCGCTTCTACACCGAGGTCCTCGGCTTCCGCCTGCGCGACTCGATGAGCATGCCCGGCGAGTTCGTCGGCAAGGAGCCGGGCAGCAAGGTCTGGCTGCGCTTCCTCGGCGTCAACCCGCGGCACCACTCGCTGGCCTTCCTGCCGATGCCGAACCCGAGCAAGTGCGTCCACGTCATGCTCGAGGTCGACAAGCTCGACCACGTCGGCCGCGCGCTCGAGCGGGTCCGCAAGCACGGCGCGCCGCTGTCGGCGACGCTCGGCCGGCACATGAACGACGAGATGATCTCGTTCTACGTGAAGTCGCCCGGCGGCTTCGACGTCGAGTTCGGCACCGACGGCATGACCGTCGACGACAGCCGTTGGGTCGCACGTGAGTCGACCGCGGTCTCGTACTGGGGCCATGTCTTCGGTGGGCACTGAGGGACCGTTAGCGTGGACACCGTGGCAGAGAACCAGGACGCGATACCCGACGGCATCAGCCCGGACGCCCGCGAGACCTGGCCGCACCCGGAGCTGATCCAGTCCTGGCTCGGTGACGCGGAGGTCGACTTCGAGCTGCGCCCCGGCGAGGAGGTCGCGGTCCACGACGACCCGGAGGCGCAGGCCGCCGCCCGTCGCTTCCGCGACGTCCTGGGCTCGTTCGCCTCGGGCATCACCGTGATCACGACGATGAGCGGCGACGAGCCGGTCGGGATGACCTGCCAGTCGTTCTCCAGCGTGTCCCTCGACCCGCCCCTGATCACGTTCATCCCGGCGCGGACGTCGCGCGCCTGGCCGCTCATCCAGCGTGCCGGCCGGTTCTGCGTCAACGTGCTGGCGGCCGACCAGGAGCACGTCTCCGCCCAGATGGCGACCAAGGGCGCCGACAAGTTCGCCGGCATCGACTGGACGCCGGCGACGGCGACCGGCTCGCCGGTCATCACCGGCACGCTGGCCCATCTCGACTGCACCATCCACGCCGTCTACGAGGGCGGGGACCACTTCATCGTGGTCGGCAGGGTCGAGCACCTCGAGACCCGCGGCCCGGACGGCGGGACGAGCGAGCCGTTGCTCTTCTTCAAGGGCAGGTACCGGACCACCGACGCCTGAGCGGACCTCTCCGGCCCGTGACATGCCGATGGCCCTCCAGCAGCGCCGACTGCGGGAGGGCCATCTGTGCTCCGGGCCCCGGAAGTTGCCCGGGCCTCGACGGCTGCGGCCTCCCTGACCCATGACCTCTGGGGGATTGGGTCACGCGCCAGGGCTCGTGGAGCTGCTGCCATCGAGGTGCCTGCAGCGTACACGCGTTTGCCTTGCAAATGTGACTGCCTGTGACATGATCTTGCCGAGTGAGACGGCTCGCCCCAAGCCGTCCGCCGCTACCTCGGAGGTCGTCATGCGGAAGTTCAAGCTCGTTCTCGCCGGGTTCGCCGTCGCCACCCTCGGGCTCGTCGGAGCAGCCGCTCCCGCCCACGCCGGTGGGCAGAGCGCCGTGTCAGCGAAGAACGTCTGGTGCTGCTGACCGCCTGCGTCAGCGGCTGAGCACCGCCGTCGTGACGCGCTGACGGCGAGCAGCCAGACCGGTGGCCGCTGCGGCGCTCCTGAACGCGGTCCGGGCGCCGTCGTAGTCGTGGACCTCCTCGAGGAGCTCCGCGAGCTCGTACCAGACCTGGGCGGCGGAGCGGTCCGCGCCGACGGCCGACAACAGCTGCGCGGCCGACTGGTAGCTCGAGCGCGCAGCGTCGACGTCCCCTTGGCTCGCCGCGACCTGGCCGAGCACGATCGTCGCCTCGACGCGCGGGAGTGGCGCCTCGGCCGGCGCGGTCTCGAGGCAGCGCTCGGCGAGCTCGCGTGCCGACACGTGGTCGCCGGTCAGGAGGTGTGCCTGGGCGAGCGTCACGTCGCAGAACGCCAGGTCGACGGCGCTCGCGCTGGTGTGCACGAGGTCCTCGCGCGCGCGGGTGGCGTGGTCGATCGCGGTCGTCACCTCCGGCGGGTCGGCCTGCAGCAGCAGCCGGCCGACCTGGAGGCGCAGGCGCGCCAGGTTGCGCTCGTCGCGGCCCTCGCTCAGCAGGGCGAGGGCGCGGGCCGCCAGGGGAGCGGCGGCGGTGGTGCGACCCTTGGTGGACTCGACCACGCTGGCGTTCCAGTACGCCGCGGCGCGGGCCCGTGGCGACGACAGCGCCTCCGCCGTCGCGATCGCGGCGGTGCAGCGGCGGGTGGCACGGGACAGGTCGCCGCGCTCGGCGTAGGCGGACGCGATGGTGACCGACAGCTGAACCGCCTCGTCGGTGGTGGCCAGCGGGGTGTCCGAGAACGCCGCCTCCACCTGCTCGCCGGCCTCGATCGCGAGGCTGAGGTCGCCCGAGTCACGCAGGCAGCGGCTGAGCGCGATGCCGGCCTCGAGCCGGGGCAGTCCGGTGCTGGTGGCGACGACCTGCTCGAAGCGGGTGATGGCCTCGTCGTAGGCGCCGCGGGCCTCCAGGGCGCGTCCGAGGAGGTAGGCGCCGCGCTCGACGAAGGACGCGAGGTGGCTCGCCTCGGCGGCGGCGAGGGCTTGCCGGGCGTGTGACTCGGCTTCGCCTGCGTCGCCGCTCTCGAGGGCGATCTCGGCGTAGTCGAGGCCGAGGCGGATCTCGTCGTAGGCCGAGCTCTCGATGCCGTGGAGGAGCTGGTCCGTGGTGGTGCCGAGCCGACCGGCGAGCTCGATCAGCACCTTCATCGTGGGGCGTCGGCCACCGCTCTCGATGCGGGAGACGTAGCCGGTCGAGAGGCTCTTCCCGGCGAGCTCGCCCTGCGTCAGGCCACGCTGGCTGCGAAGCGCCCGGATGCGTGCGCCCAGCGCGTGGACGTCCACCGACGCGAGGTCGGCCGTGCTCGTATCGATCTGACCCATGGTGTGCGAGAGTACGTGCGCCGAGTCAAAATCGGAACCGAAACGTGTCAACTGACAGTCAAACCCGGTGCGCTGTGGCGTAGACCACCGTCCGGCGCGGGGCCTCGGGCTGACCATCGGGATGGCCTGTGCGGCACCATCGAGGGGCCATGCACAGCCTCGACCCCACCGAAGACTTCGCGATCCGCCTGCTGCGGCGCTTCCTGCTGCTCTGCGAGCACCCGCGCACCCGCCAGCGGATGCTGCAGATGGTGCGCCAGTCCACGCGGATGGGTCCGGGCGCGCCGCGCCTCTACGGATGGATCAACAAGGCGGTGCTGAACCCGCGCTTCCAGCCGGTGCTGGAGCGCCGGGCCATGTCGGCGATGAAGGCGGAGCTCGTCGCGTCGCAGCTGATCGGGCTCGCCATGACCCGCTACGTGCTCAAGATCGAGCCGCTCGCCTCCGCCCCCGTGGACGAGGTCGTGCGGATGGCGGCGCCGTCGATCGCGGCGGCGTTGCAGGGCGAGGACGCGTTCGACCACGTCGTCCGGCCCGAGGTCGAGGACCCGGAGCCGGCCCGGCGCCGCGGCCGTCGGCTCCCGCTCAGAGCGCCACGGCTGCCCGGTGTCGGTGCGGTGCGCCGGACAATTGCCCCAGGGCGTGGGCGCGCTTGAACACCAGGTGGGCGTCGTGCTCCCAGGTGATCGCGATGCCGCCGTGCAGCTGCACGCACTCGCTGGCCGCGAGCTGAGCCGTCTCGATCGCGTACGACGCCGCCGCCCGGGTCAGGAAGTCGGCGTCGTCGGCGCCCTCCGCCAGTGCGTACGACGCGGCCCAGCTCGCCGAGCGCGCCATCTCGGTCCGGGCGAACACCTCGGCCATCCGGTGCTTGAGCGCCTGGAAGGAGCCGATCGCGCGCCCGAACTGGACCCGCTCCTTGCTGTAGTCGACCGTCATCCGCAGTGCCCGGTCGGCGAGCCCGACCGCGAGCGCCGCGACTGACGCGCCCGCGACCAGCTCGGCCCGCGCCCCTGCGCTGGTGCCGTCGCCGAGCCGGACGGTGCTCGCACCGGTCAGGTCCAGCCGCGCGAGGCGGATGCTCTGGTCCATCGACTCGGTCCAGGTCGGGACCGCGCCCTCGAGCTCGACGAGCTCGTCGCCGATCACCGCGAGCACGATCGAGGCGCGGTCGCCGTCGAGCACCGGCGCCGCGCCGGTGACGAGCGTCGCGATCTCACCGGCGGCGATGCGGGGGAGCAGGCGCTGCTTCGCGTCCTCGGTGCCGCCGGCCAGGAGGGCCTCGGTCGCGATCGTCGTCGCGAGCAGCGGGGACGGGGCGAGCGAGCGGCCGAGCTCCTCCAGGACCACGGCCGTCTCGAAGAAGCTGGCCCCCACGCCGTCGTACTCCTCGGGGACGGCGAGCGCCGCGACCCCGATCTGCTCGCACAGCGTCGCCCACAGCGCTTCGTCGTGACCGGACTCCGACGTGGAGGCGGCGCGGACGGAGGCGGAGTCGGCCCGCTTCTCGAGCAGGCTGCGCACGGTGGCCGCGAGCTCGGCCTGCTCCTCGCTGAGTGCGAAGTCCATCAGGCACCCACCAGCGAGTCGAGGATCCGGGCTCGGTGCTCGGCCGGGGTGCCCCACGCGGTGACGAGCGCGCGGATCTTCGTGATCCACACGCTCAGGTCGAACTCCTGGGTGTAGCCGATCGCGCCGTGCACCTGCAGGCCCGTGCGGGAGGCGAGGTACGCCGCGTCCGCACAGGCGACCTTGGCCGCCGACACCGCGCGCTCCCTCTCGGTGATCGAGCCCGTCGGCACCAGGGCGGCACCGAAGACCAGCGGGCGCGCGAAGTCGAGGGCGATCCGCACGTCGGCGAGCTTGTGCTTGATCGCCTGGTAGGAGCCGATCTCGCGGCCGAACTGCCTGCGCTGCTTCACGTAGGTGACCGCGTCGGCCAGCACCCGCTCGCCGGCGCCCAGGAGCTGGGCGGCGGTGGCCAGGGCGGCCAGGTCGTACGCCGCGGCGAGGTCGCCGTGCTCGACGGGGTCGCCCACCGTGACGTCGAACAGGTGCCGCGCGCGGTCGACCGAGACGTGCGCCGCTCCGGCGGTCGCCGTGTGCAGCGCACCGTCCACGACGGCGTACAGCTCGTCGGCGACGTCGGCGTCGAGGGCCCGCGGCGCGCCCACGGTGCCGATGCCCTCGACCTCGCGGCCCAGCGCCACCGGCAGGTACGCCGCCGACTCGACCCACGGCCCGGGCACGGCGTGCCGTCCGAGCGCCTCGAAGGCGACGACGACCTCGACCGGGGTGGCCTCGGTGGCGAGCTCGGTCACGCCCTGCTCGGCCAGGCGCTGCCACAGCTTGAGCCCGGGGTCGTGGTCGCCGGCCGCCCAGGCGCGGGCCGCCGCGACGGTGTCGGCCGCGGAGAGCAGGGACTCCAGCGATGCCGCGAAGTCCCGCTGGTCGGTGGTGAGCTCGAACCTCACTTCTGGGCTCCCTTCGGCTCGCGGGGGAGGCCGAGGATGCGCTCGGCCACGATGTTGCGCTGGATCTCGTTGGTGCCGGCGTAGATCGGGCCGGAGAGCGAGAAGGTGTAGCCGTCGAGCCAGGTCGACTCGAGCTCGGCGTCGGCGCCGAGCAGGTCGAGGGCCGTCTCGTGGAGCGCCACGTCGAGCTCGCTCCACCAGACCTTGTTGACCGAGCCGGCGGCGCCGATGTCGCCACCGTCCTTGAGCCTCGACACGGTGCCCCAGGTGTAGAGGCGGTAGGCCTCGGCGCCGATCCAGGCGTCGACGACCCGGTCCGCGACGCGCGGGTCCGGCCGGTCGGCGTACAGGGCGAGCAGGCGGTCGGCGGCGGCGGTGAACCGGCCGGGGGAGCGCAGCGACAGGCCACGCTCGTTGCCGGCGGTGCTCATCGCGACCCGCCATCCGTCGCCGGGCGCGCCGAGCACGTCGGCGTCGGGCACGAACACGTCGTCGAAGAAGACCTCCGCGAAGCCGGCCTCGCCGTCGAGCTGCGCGATGGGGCGCACCGTCACGCCCTCGGCGTCGAGCGGGAAGAGGAAGTAGGTCAACCCGGCGTGCTTCTGCGCCTCCGGGTCGCTGCGGAACAGCCCGAAGCCCCAGTGGGCGAGCGCGGCGCGCGAGCACCAGATCTTCTGGCCGTTGAGCACCCAGCCACCGCGCTCGTCGTCACGACGGGCGGTCGACTTCAACGAGGCCAGGTCGGAGCCGGCCTCGGGCTCGCTCCAGCACTGGGCCCAGACCTTCTCGCCGGTCGCCATCGACGGGAGGAAGCGGTCCTGCTGCTCCTTCGTGCCGTGCTCGAAGAGGATGGGGGAGAGCAGGAAGATGCCGTTCTGGCCGACCCGGAGCGGTGCGCCGGCGCGGTAGTACTCCTCCTCGAAGATGATCCACTCGACCAGCGACGCGCCGCGGCCGTGGTACTCCTCCGGCCACGAGACGACCGGCCAGCGAGCAGCCGACAGCTTGGCCTCCCACTGGCGGTGCAGCTCGAAGCCCTCGGGGGTGTCGAGCGACGGCAGGGGCTCGGCCGGCACGTTCTCCGCCAGCCAGGCGCGCGCCTCGGCCTGGAAGGCCAGCTCGGAGGGGGACAGGTCCAGGTCCATCAGTTCTTCCTCAACTCGGTCTTGAGCACCTTGCCGGACAGGTTCCGCGGCAGCGCGTCGACCGTCTCGACGAAGCGCGGCACCTTGAAGTTCGCGAGCCGCTCCTTCGCGAAGGCGATCACGTCCTCGCCGGAGGCCCGGCCGACGACGTACGCCTTGCCGACCTCGCCCATCCGCTCGTCGGGGACGCCGACCACGGCGACGTCGTCGACGCCGTCCATCCGCATCAGGGCCTGCTCGACCTCGGCGGGATAGACGTTGAACCCGCCGGAGATGTACATGTCCTTGAGGCGGTCGGTGATGCGCAGGTTGCCGGCCTCGTCGAGGACGCCGACGTCGCCGGTGTGCAGCCAGCCGTCGGCGTCGATCGCCTCGGCCGTGGCGGCGGGGTCGTCGAGGTAGCCGAGCATGACGAAGTCGCCGCGCACCAGCAGCTCGCCCGACTCGCCGGGCGCCTCCGCGTCGATGCGGGTCTCCATGCGGGGGATGGCCCGCCCGCAGGTGGTCGCGACCAGCTCGGCGTCGTCGCCCTCGCGCGCCATCGTGACCACGACGGCCTCGGTCATCCCGAACGCGGTGACGACCTGGTCGATCCCCAGCTCCTCACGCATCCGCTCGATCAGCACGACGGGTACGACGGCCGCACCCGTGACGGCGAGGCGGAGGCTGGAGAGGTCGCGGTCGGCGCGGCCCGGCGCGGTCAGCAGCGACTGGTAGATCGCCGGCGCTCCGGGGAGCACGCTGATCCGCTCGGTCTCGATCAGCTCCATCGTCCGCTCGAGGTCGAAGGTCGCGAGCGGGTAGAGCGTGGCGCCGGTGGTCAGGCCGGTGACGATGCCGACCTTGTAGCCGAACGAGTGGAAGAACGGGTTGACCACGAGGTAGCGGTCGTCGGCGGTGACGCCACCGAGCTCGCCCCAGGTCCGTGCCACGCCGACGGTCTGCCGGTGCGCGCTCATCGCGCCCTTGGGCCGTCCGGTCGTGCCGGACGTGAACAGGATGTCGGCGACGTCGTCGGGCGCCACCGCGGCGGCCACCTCGTCGATGTCGCCCGGCTCGGTGGCCAGGTCGGCCAGCGTGGCGATGTCGACGAGGTCGCGCACGCCCGCGAGGTCGGCGGCCGCGCGCAGCTCGTCGATCTGGTGGCGGCCGAGGAAGCCGTCGGCCACGACGACCAGCGTCGCGCCCGCGCGCTCGACGATGTCGGCGGCCTCGTGGCCGGTGTAGCGCGAGTTCAGCGGGACCAGGGTGCCGCCGGCGTAGGAGACGGCCAGCGCCGCGACGACCCAGTCGATGCTGTTGGGCGCCCAGATCGCGGCGCGCTCCCCGGGGGCGAAGCCGCGGGAGCGGTAGCCGGCCGCCGTACGGCGCACGAGCTCGAGCATCCCGGTGAACGAGACGACGCGGTCGCCGTCGACGTAGGCGGGGCGGTCGCCGTGCTCCTCCGCTGCAGCGCGCAGGACGGCGGGAATCGTGTCCATGGCCACACCCTACCAAGCATTTGCTTGGTATGCTTCCGATGTGGACCTGACCGAGAGTGCAGCCGACCGCGCCTTCCGCGAGGAGGTGCGCACGTGGCTCGCCGACCACCTGACGGGTGAGTGGGCCGCGCTGCGCGGCCTCGGCGGCCCCGGTCGCGAGCACGAGGCGCACGACGAGCGCCTCGCGTGGAACCGCCACCTCGCCGAGCACGGCTGGACCGCCGTCGGCTGGCCGACCGAGCACGGCGGCCGTGGGCTGTCGCTGTGGCAGCAGGTGATCTTCCACGAGGAGTACGCCCGCTCCGACGCGCCCGCCGGCGTCAACCACCTCGGCGAGCAGCTGCTGGGCCCGACGCTCATCGCGTTCGGCACCGAGGAGCAGAGGAAGCGCTTCCTGCCCGAGATCGTCGCCGTGCGCGAGCTGTGGGCGCAGGGCTACTCCGAGCCGGACGCCGGCTCCGACCTGGCCAACGTGCAGACCCGCGCCCGCCGCGACGAGTCGACCGGCGAGTGGGTCATCGACGGCCAGAAGGTGTGGACCTCGCTCGCGCACCTCTCCGACTGGTGCTTCGTCGTCGCCCGCACGGAGCCCGGGTCGACCCGGCACCACGGCCTGTCCTTCCTCCTCGTGCCGCTCGACCAGGACGGCGTCGAGGTCCGCCCGATCGAGCAGCTCACCAGCGGCTCGGAGTTCAACGAGGTCTTCTTCACCGGCGCCCGCACCGCCGGCGACCTCGTCGTCGGCGAGCCCGGGCAGGGCTGGGGCGTCGCGATGGGCCTGCTCGGCTTCGAGCGCGGTGTCTCGACCCTCGGCCAGACCGTGGGCTTCGCGCGCGAGCTGGCGACGGTCGTCGACCGGGCGAAGGCCAACGGCTCCATCGACGACCCGGTCGTGCGCGACCGGCTGGCCCGGATGAAGACCGAGCTCGCCGTCATCCGCAGCTTCGCACTGCGCTCGCTCGCCCTCGTCGAGGGCGGCCAGGACTCGGCCGCCGGCAACGGGGCGGGATCGATCTTCAAGCTGGCGTGGGCCAACTGGCACCGCACCCTCGGCGAGGTGGCGATGGACGTCGCCGGGGCCGAGGGCCTGCTGGCGCGGCCCACCAGCGCGGCGTCGTACGACCTCGACGACCACCAGCGGCTCTTCCTCTTCTCGCGCGCCGACACCCTCTACGGCGGCAGCGACGAGGTGCAGAAGAACATCCTCGCCGAGCGCGTGCTCGGCCTTCCCCGCGAACCGAAGGGATCCTGATGACCCAGCTCCGTCCCGAGCAGCCCACCCCCGACTACGTCCCCGGGCACGACCTGCTGGCCGGCAAGGTCGTCGTCGTGACGGCTGCCGCCGGTGCCGGCATCGGCGCCGCCGTCGTACGACGGGCGCTGGAGGAGGGCGCGAAGGCGGTCGTCTTCAGTGACACCCACGAGCGCCGCCTCGCAGAGGCCGAGGAGGCGCTGGCCGCCGAGTTCGGCGCCGACCGGGTCCGCCAGCTCGTCTGCAACGTGACGAAGGAGGAGGACATCCAGGCCCTCCTCGACGCGGCCGAGGAGTTCGGCGGCGTCGACGTCATGGTCAACAACGCCGGCCTGGGCGGCACCGACTCGATCCTCGAGGTCACCGACGAGACCTGGAACCGCGTCATCGACATCACCCTCACCGGCACCATGCGCGCCACCCGGGCGGTCGGCCAGCGCTTCGTGGCCGCCGGCAAGAAGGGCGTCATCGTCAACAACGCCTCCGTCATCGGCTGGCGCGCCCAGGAGGGTCAGGCCCACTACGCCGCCGCCAAGGCCGGTGTGATGGCGCTGACCCGCTGCTCCGCCCTCGACCTGGCCCCGCACGGCATCCGCGTCAACGCGGTCTCCCCGAGCCTGGCGATGCACCCCTTCCTCGAGAAGGTGACCTCGCCCGAGCTGCTGGTGGAGCTCAAGCAGCGGGAGGCCTTTGGTCGCGCGGCTGCGCCGTGGGAGGTTGCCAACGTGATGGTTTTCCTCGCGAGCGACTACTCGTCGTACCTGACCGGTGAGGTGATCAGTGTCAGCAGCCAGCACGCCTGAGTCCAACGGCACGCCGACGCGGCGCGAGCAGCTGCTCGCGATCGCCGCGGAGCTCTTCGCGGAGAAGGGCTTCCGCAACACGACGGTGCGCGACATCGCCGACGCCGCGGGCATCCTCTCCGGCAGCCTCTACCACCACTTCGACTCCAAGGAGTCGATGGTCGACGAGCTGCTCGTGCCCTTCCAGGAGGAGCTCTTCGGCAAGTACGACGAGATCCTCGCCAGCGGCGACGACGCCCGGACCAAGCTGGAGCGGGCCGTCCGGGTCTCCTTCGAGGCGATCGACCAGCACCCGCACGAGGTGGCGATCTTCCAGAACGACGCCGACCACCTCGGCACCTTCGAGCGGTTCGGCTACCTCGCCGACCGCAACACCCAGTCCCGGCAGGTGTGGGTGACGCTGATCGAGGAGGGCGTGCGCACGGGCGTGCTGCGCCCCGACCTCGACGTCACGCTGACCTACCGCTTCATCCGCGACACCGTGTGGGTCGCCGTCCGGTGGTACCGCCCCGGCCGCGGCCTGAGCCACACGACCGTCGCCGACCAGTACGTCCGGATTCTCCTAGATGGGATTAGCAATGCCTGAGGCCTACATCGTCGACGCGGTCCGCACCGCGGTCGGCAAGCGCGGTGGCGCGCTCGCCGGCGTCCACTCCGCCGACCTGGCCGCGCACTCGCTGGCAGCGCTCGTCGAGCGCACCGGCGTCGACGCGGGCGCGGTCGACGACGTGATCCTCGGCTGCTGCGACACCATCGGCTCGCAGGCCGGCGACATCGCCCGTACGGCGTGGCTCGTGGCCGGCCTCCCGGACCACGTGCCGGGCGTGACGATCGACCGTCAGTGCGGCTCGTCCCAGCAGGCCGTCCACTTCGCCGCGCAGGGCGTCCTGTCCGGCACCCAGGACCTCGTCGTCGCGGGTGGCGTGCAGAACATGAGCGCCATCCCGATCTCGGCCGCGATGCTCGTCGGCCAGCAGTACGGCTTCTCCACCCCCTTCGCCGAGTCACCCGGCTGGCTCAAGCGGTACGGCGACCAGGAGGTCAGCCAGTTCCGCTCGGCCGAGATGATCGCCGAGAAGTGGGACATCTCCCGCGAGGAGATGGAGCGGTTCGCGCTCGCCTCGCACGAGCGGGCCCGGACCGCGATCGCCGAGGGACGCTTCGCCAACGAGATCATCCCGCTCACCCTCGAGGACGGCACCGTCTTCGACACCGACCAGTGCCCGCGCGAGACCTCGCTCGAGAAGATGGCCGGACTCGAGCCGCTGGCTCCGGGGGGTCGGATCACGGCCGGCGTCGCCTCGCAGATCTGCGACGCGTCCTCCGCGATGCTCATCGCCTCCGAGCAGGCCGTGAAGGACCACGGGCTGACGCCCCGGGCCCGGATCGTCCACCTGTCCGTCCGCGGCGACGACCCGGTCTGGATGCTCACCGGTCCGATCAACGCGACCAAGCACGCCGTGCAGAAGTCCGGCATCGCGATCGACGACATCGACCTCTTCGAGTGCAACGAGGCGTTCGCGTCCGTCGCGCTGGCGTGGATGAAGGAGACCGGCGCGCCGCACGAGAAGGTCAACGTCAACGGCGGCGGCATCGCGCTGGGTCACCCGATCGGGGCCACCGGCACCCGCCTGATGACCACGATGCTCAACGAACTCGAGCGCACCGGCGGTCGCTACGGCCTGCAGACGATGTGCGAGGGCGGCGGCCAGGCCAACGTCACCATCATCGAGCGCCTGGGCTGACGCGGGCCGTCTCCTTCACCTCGGCCCCGGTCCTGCCGATGGGACCGGACACGGGGAGAGGGGGACGTCATGAACCACCGACGCGCGGAGCAGATCCCGCTGGTCGTCCTCGGGACGTATGCCATCGGCTATCTCGCCGGCCGCTCGATCGCCGCGCTCTGGTCGCGCGGCTCCACCGACGAGCACGGTGTACGACGCCTCGCCGGCGGGGTCGCCGAGCTGACCCACCACCGCCACGCCGCCTGAGCCGCCTGGCCGCTCAGCGCGGCCGGCGGCGCCGGCGCTCGGTCTCGAAAACGGCACGCCGGATCCGGTCGCCGTGGACGGTCGGGTCGGCGAACGAGACCGCGACGCCCACGCCGCCGCCCGCGAACCGGACGTGGCGGACCACCCGGGCCGGCTGGGCGAGGTTGTCGCCGTCGATGCGGATGGTCGCCTCGACCCGCGTGCCGGGATCGGGGACCGGGCCCTGCGTCGCGGCCAGCACACCGCCCTCGCTGAGGTCGACCGCGACCCCGAGCAGGCTGGTCGGCGCAGTGGCGTGCTCGTCCGCCTCGTCGTCGTCCGCGGCCTCGTCGGTGGGGAGCGGCCAGGTCAGGGCGACCGGGACCGCCAGCCGGGCGCGGAAGAAGGTGCGCTGCTGGAGCCGCGTGGGCGCGGCGGACGGGCGCAGCAGCCAGACTCGGCCGTAGTGGCGCTGGGCCGGCCGGGTGCTGACCGGGCAGACCATCCGGCCGAGGGGATAGGTCCAGGTGACGCTGGCGTCGAAGTGGTGCTCGTCGGGATCGAGCCCGTCCGGGCAGGCCACGACCAGCGCGGTGCCGCTCTCGCCGTACGGCTCCACGTCGAGGACTCGCGTCTCGACGTCCACCGGCTCGCCCACGGTGGGACGCAGCGTCATCGCGACGGCCTGCAGCAGCGCCGGGTGCACCTCTGCTGCGGTCGTGGCCGGGCGCGAGGTCGACATGCCGTTCCCGTCGGCACCCGGGGGCGCGACCTGAGCGGCGTGGTTCGATGGGTGCATGGACGCGGATCTCGGGGACCTGTTGGCGCGCGGCGGGTGGGAGCTCGTGGATCCCCGCCCCACGGCCGCCGAGCACCCGGACACCTTCGAGCTGCCCAGCGCCGACGACCTGGACCGGCTGCAGCCGGGCAGTCTCGTGCGCGCCATGTTCCGGCTGGTCGACATCGCGGACTTCTCGCGCGACGGCCTCGCGCCCTACGACCCCTCGGGTGCGCCGGTGCTCGTGACGCATGTCGAGCGGATGTGGGCGGTCGTCACGGGGCGGCAGGGGGATCGGGTCGCGTGCCTGCTCGACAACCAGCCCTACGCCACCCACACCAGCCTGGAGGTGCTCGATCCGCTGAGCCTGCCCCTGACCCACCTGATCGCCACGGGGGACGTGCGCCCCGAGCTGGCCGAGCACCTCGCCTTCGCCGAGCGCATGGCGGCCCAGGACGAGCGACCGGCGGGTTCCGCCACGCCCGTCGACCCGGGCGCCCGCCCGCGCATTCGAAGCGATCAGCAGGCGATCTGCGACCGCGCGGGTGTCCGGGCCGAGCCACCGTCGCCGTTCGGGCTCGCCCTGCTGGCGCGCGACGTGCCCGGTGGGTCCGGGGTGCTGCAGGGGGCCCGGTTCGAGCCGGCCCCCGAGCGACGGGACACCGGCTGGGTCTTCTTCCGCGGCGACGACTTCGAGGCCGTGGCCCAGACGGTCGGCTTCGACATCGTGACGGTGCAGGAGGCGTCACGGGCGCACCCGGACATCCTGGCCCGGCTCGCGCTGCCCGTGGGATGGGCGTTCTCCGTCGGGGACGGGGTCGACGACCTCTACGAGGTCGAGCTGGTCGACTGACCGGGCCTGCCGGGCCGGCTCAGAGCACCGTCCACCAGATGCCGACGATGCCGGGCAGCAGGCCGAGCAGCAGCCACGGCGACTTCCACGACCTGTGGTTGATCAGCAGCGTGGCCGCGATGCCGCCGACCATGAACGCGGTCGCGATGACGTTCAGCCCGATGCGCGCGTCGAGTCGGTCCTCGTCGACGTGGTCGGCCGCGATCACCAGGCCGACGGAGAGGTGCAGGACCGTGGTGACCAGCAGCACCGACATGACCCGGCGCTGCACCCGCTGCAGCCGCTCGAGGTCCTTCGGGTCAGGAGCCTTGCGGGGCGCGTTCGGGTCCATCAGGTGGCGCCGGCGCGCGGGGGACTGCTGGTTCACCGCCCAAGGATATCCAGTGGCGAGCGGCCCTCCGGCGTCGCATGCTGGCCGGTATGGACATCAAGCCCTTCCGGCCCGACGACGTCGCCGAGCTCGAGCAGTGGGCCGACCTGGTCAACGCCGCAGCCGCGGTCGACGCGCCGTGGTCGCACCCCACGACGGCACGTCAGGGCGCCGACCGCTTCGAGCACGGCTGGGACGGTGAGCCGGAGACGCCGTACCTCGGCACCAGCGACGGGGAGGCGGTGACGTGGGGCTCGCTGGCCACGAGCGAGTACGACAACCTCGACCTGGCCTTCATCCACGTGGAGGTGCATCCGGCACACCGTCGCCGCGGGCACGGTACGACGATGCTGACCCACCTGCTCGAGGAGGCACGTGGTCTCGGCCGCACGAGCATCGTCGCCGACGCGTGGGACACCGAGGCCGGCCACGCGTTCGCCACGCACCACGGGTTCGAGCGCAAGCTGGCGTCGATCAACCGTCGGCAGGTCCTCGCCGACGTCGACTGGGCCGAGCTGACCCGGCGCTACGACAACGCGCTCCCGTACGGCGCCGACTACGTGATCGAGAGGTGGCCGGTCCCGACGCCGGACGACCGGCTCGACGCGTTGGCCGAGATGGCCGCCGCGATCAACGACGCCCCGCTCGACGACCTCGACTACGAGGACGAGGTCTTCACCGGGGCCCGGATGCGGGCCTACGAGGTGGCCGCAGCAGGACGCCGCGAGCGCCTCTACCGCCTGGTCGCCCGGCACCTGCCGACCGGCGACCTCGCGGCGCAGACGGTCGTCGCCGTCGAGATCGACCACCCCGAGCGGGGCCACCAGCACGACACCTCGGTCACGCGCGCGCACCGCGGCCACCGCCTCGGGCTCCTCCTCAAGACCGACATGCTGCGCTGGCTCGCGGCCGAGGAGCCGCAGCTCCAGCTCATCGACACGTGGAACGCCGAGTCCAACGACCACATGATCGGGGTCAACGAGGTCCTCGGCTACCGGGTGATGGGCCGCGAGTGGGCCTACCAGCGCCCGCTCGATCAGCCGTAGCGGTGGGTCTTCGCCGCGTGCCCGCGCTCGCGGGTGCAGGTGCGGCCGCCGATGTTGCGGTGGCCGCACAGCTCCTCGTCGCTCGCCGTCGGCTCGGGAGCCGGAGAAATGCTGGGCTTCGAGGCAGGCCCGGGGGCCCGTCGGGGTGCGGGCCTCGCCGCCCCCGCGCGCGTCTGCGCCTCGGCGTAGCGGGCCTCGCGCATCGCGCGCACTGCATCGAGCTTGCTCATCGGTGGATCACCCGGGTGACCCTAGGGGAGGGGGCCGACACAGGCGGCCGCTGGGTTGCCGGCAAAGCGCCACGGACGACCCGGGCGGCGCGCTAGCCTCCTGCCACCCCCTCGGAAGGACCTCCCGTGCGACGTCTTGCCACGACCAGCGTCACCGTCCTCTTCTTCCTGGCCTCGGCGGCCTGCGGCTCCGATGACGGCGACGCCGCGGAGGATCCCACCTCGGAGGCCACGAGCCAGGGGGCTTCTGATGCCACGTCGGATCCCACCTCGCCCCCTGCCGGGTCGAGCGACGACACCGGCGCCGCCGATCCGGGTGCCGCGGGCGAACTGCCGTCGTACGAGGAGGTGAAGGCGCTCTGGCTGGCCAGCACCTCCGACGGTGATCGGTCCTCCTGCGAGACCGGTGAGACGGAGGACAAGAGCATCGGCTCGTCGGCCGACGGGGAGTACGTCCGCTTCGTCTGCGCGGGGATCCCGCGCTTCGACTACGTCGTCGGTGCCGACAACTACGCCGACAACTTCGCCGCGGCCACCGACGACCTGGTCGGGCGGGCCGTGTTCCACATCCCGGGCGAGGCCTACGTCAAGACGACCGGCTCGAATGTCGACCTGGCTCCGGCGATCCAGGCCGCCTGCGGGTGCGGCGAGGTGCTCGGCCCCGAGAGCTGAGCGCCGGCCGCAAGGCGCAGCCTCACACGACGTACGACGACGCGCGCTTCAGCTCCGCGGCAGCCTGGACGACGATCCGGTCGACCAGCTCCTCGCAGGTCGGCAGGTCGTCGATGACGCCGACGACCTGGCCGCTCGCGAGCACGCCCGCGGAGGTGTCGCCCTCGACGAGGCCGGCGCGGAGCATGGTCGGCGTGTTGGCGGCGAGGGCCATCTGCCCGAGCGTGCGGCCCTGCGCCTTCTTCATGGCCCGGCCGTCCTTGAGGAGCGCGGTCCACGACATCCCGGACGACCTCTTGAACTCCAGCGTGCGGCGGGCCGTCGGGCCGAGGCGCCGGACGGCGGAGGTCTCCTCCAGGGACTCGACGAGATCGGTGCGCAGCATGCGGTGCGGCATGCCGTCGACCTTGGCGGTGACGACGGTGTCGGTGAGGCCGCGGTCGAGGTAGAGCTGCTTGACCGCGTCGGGCACGGCGGAGTCCTGGGTGAGCAGGAAGCGGGTGCCCATGCCGACGCCGGCGGCGCCGTACGACAGGGCGGCCGCGAGGCCGCGCCCGTCGAAGAACCCGCCGGCCGCGATGACCGGGATGTCGACGGCGTCGAGCACGGTCGGCAGCAGCAGGGTGGTGGGGATGGGGCCGGTGTGGCCGCCTCCCTCGCCGCCTTGGACCATCACGGCGTCCGCGCCCCACGAGGCGACCTTCTTCGCGTGCTTCGCCGCGCCGATCGACGGCATCACGACGATGTCGTGCTCCTTCAGCTTGGCGATCAGCTCCGGCTTGGGGGCCAGCGCGAAGGAGGCGACCTTGACGCCGTGGTCGATGAGCAGCTGGCAGCGGTCGGCGGCGTCGCTCGCGTCGGCGCGCAGGTTGACGCCGAACGGCTTGTCGGTGCGGCCCTTGGTCTCGATGATCGCCTTCTCGAGCTCCGCGAAGGTCATCGTCGCGGAGGCCAGGATGCCGAGGCCGTCGGCGTTGGCGGTGCCGGAGACCAGGCGCGGACCGGAGACCCAGCCCATGCCGGTCTGGACGACGGGGTGCGGGACGCCGACGAGGTCGGTGAACGGCGTGCGGAGCTGCTGCCCGATCACTTCGCGGCCTCCGGCTCGGGGACCTCGCGGAAGCGCAGGCCCTTGGGATCGAGCATCTCGCGGATGATCACGAGCTCCTCGTACGACGGCTCGCGGGTCGTGGGCACCTCGGAGCGGTCGGCGGGGAGGTCGAGGGCGAAGCCGGTGGCCTCGACGACCTCGTCGACGCTCACGCCCGGGTGCACCGACAGCAGCCGCACCGTGTCGTCGGCGCCCTTGACGTCGAAGACACCGAGGTTGCTGACGATCCGGTGGATGTCGTTGTAGCGGGCGGCGCCGGGACCCGCCTCCCTGGCCCGCTTCGGGCCGACCCCGGAGACGATGTCGACCTGCTCGACGAAGACGCGGGGCGAGTGCTTCGGGACCCAGTACGACGTCCGGTTGTTCACGGTGTTGCCGGGCGCCCCGCGCGAGCCGAGCAGCTGGCGCTTCGGCTGGGAGAAGGGGCCGATGGCGGAGATGTTCTGGTTGCCGTGGCGGTCGACCTGCGTGGCACCCATCATCACGTGGCGCTTGCCGTAGGCGACGACGTCGAACACGCGGCGGAAGGGGATCCAGCCCTCGACCACGTCGCCCTTGGCGAACAGCGGCGGGACGCCGGAGAGGAAGAGCGACTCGCCGTCGGAGATCACCAGGTCGGGGTTGCTGGTGAGCTTGGCGAGCCGGACGCCGAGCATGGGGAGCATCCCCATCGGGCTGCCGAAGATCTCGCCGTCGTCGGCGAACGCGTCGGCGATGGCGGCGGCGCAGACGTCCGCCCGGGTGATCTGCTCGTTGGCGGGGCTGTCGGTGCTCACTTGCTGCTCTCCTCTGCAAACGCCTGGACCGCGGCCTGGTAGGCGGCCTCGTCGCCGGACAGGAACCGCTCCTCGAACGCGGCCCAGTCCTCGTCGGACCCGCCCGCGGCGGCGGCGTAGGCCTTCTGGAAGCGCTCGTCGCGCTCGTAGTCGGGGACGCAGTTGGTGAAGTGCGCACCGTTGGGGGTCTCGACCACGCCGGTGACCATCATCCGGTTGAGCAGCACCCGCTGGACGGGGGTGTCGACGGTGAGGCCGGCGGTGTCGACGATCTGCTCGACCGACAGGTAGGTGCGGTCCGCGGCCATCGCGAACAGGTCGTCGAAGTAGGGGTCGGGGCCGAGATAGGTGGCGTTGCCGTGCACGTCGGCGCGGTTGAGGTGGACCAGCGCCACGTCGAGCCTCAGCGCGGGCACGGCGACGAGCTCCTCGTGGCCGGCCCCGTCGTCGTACGGGCTGGTGACGGTCTTGATCCACGGGTTGTTGACCAGCACGTCGGAGCCGAGGCCGGCGCGCATCGGCAGGAAGGGCAGCCGCTCGGCCGCGGCCTTGAGGCCGGTCTGGAACATGCCCTCGTCGAGCTCGACGACCTCGGGGATGGACGCGGTCTGGCGCGCTCGCTGGAAGTTCGGCTCGAGGGGGATGGAGTCGAGGCTGACGAAGGCGTAGACCAGCCTGCGGATCTTGCCCGCGCGGGCGAGCAGGCCGACGTCGGCGCCGCCCCAGCTGACGATGGTCAGGTCCTTCAGGTCGGAGCGGAGGATCGCGCGGACCAGCGCCATCGGCTTGCGCCGCGGGCCCCAGCCGCCGATGCCGATCGTCATCCCGTCCTCGAGCGACGCGACGACCTCGTCGATCGTCATCTGCTTGTCGCGGGGCTTGCGGCTGCTCACTTGTTGCTCCCCTTGTCGGTTCCGGCGAACTCGTCGCGGAGCTCGTCGCTGACGCCCATCAGGTTCAGCTCGAAGGTGAACCCCTGCTCCCAGCGGTAGGACTTGTTGACGTTGACCGGGTCGATCCCGTTGAGCGCCTCCTTGGCCGCGCGGATGACGCGCGTGTCCTTGGCGGCGATGTCGCGGGCGACCCGCAGCGCCGCCTCGTCGAGCTCGTCACGGGGCACCACCTCGAGCACCGAGCCGAACTGCACGAGGTCCTTCGCCGGGATCGTGCGGGCGGTGAAGTAGAGGGTCCGCATCATGTGTTGGGGCACCAGTCGCGCCATGTGGGTCGCGGCACCGAGGGCGCCCTGGTTGACCTCGGGTACGCCGAAGTAGGCGTCGTCGCTCGCCACGACGCAGTCCGCGTTGCCGACCAGCCCGACGCCGCCACCGACGCAGAAGCCGTTGACGGCCGCGATCACCGGGACGGAGCACTCGTACACGGCCTTGAACGCGGCGAAGCAGCCCTTGTTGGCGCCGAGGAGCGCGTCGAACCCGGTCGTGTTCTGCATCTCCTTGATGTCGACGCCGGCGTTGAAGCCCTTGCCCTCGGCGCGCAGCACGACGACCTTCGTCGCCAGGTCCGCGCTGGCCTCGTCGAGGGCCGCGGCCACGTCGAACCAGCCCTGCACGGTGAGGGCGTTGACCGGGGGAGCGCTCATGGTGACGAGGCGGATCCCGTCGTCACGGAGCTCGCTGGTGATGGGCATGGAGGCACCCTACCAAGCATTTGCTTGGTATGCTCCCGCCATGGCTCTCACCTTGGACCTGACCGGGCGCGTCGCGCTGGTGACCGGTGGTGCCCGCGGCATCGGCCGCGGCATCACGGAGGTCCTGCTGGCCGCCGGCGCGACCGTGGTGACCTGCGGCCGCTCCGAGGCCGAGCCGCCCGCGGGCGCGACGCACCGGCTGTGCGACGTCCGCGACGCCGAGTCCGTCGAGGTCCTGGTGAGCGGGATCGTCGCCGACCACGGCCGGCTCGACGTCGTGGTCAACAACGCCGGCGGCGCTCCCTTCGCACCGGCCGCGACCGCGTCGCCGCGGTTCCACGACAAGATCGTCGGGCTCAACCTGATGTCGTCGCTGCTCGTCAGCCAGGCCGCCAACCGGGTCATGCAGGAACAGCCCGGCGGCGGCTCGATCGTGAACATCTCCTCGGTGTCGGGCGTGCGCCCCTCTCCGGGGACGGCCGCGTACGGCGCCGCGAAGGCCGGTGTCGACTCGCTGACCACCTCGCTGGCCCAGGAGTGGGGCCCCCGGGTGCGGGTGAACGCGATCGACGTCGGCCTCGTCCGCACGGCCGACACCGCCGACCACTACGGGGGCGACGAGACCGTCGCCGCGATCGAGGCCACCATCCCCGCGGGGCGGATGGCCGATGTCGCCGAGATCGGACAGGTCGTCGCCTTCCTCGCGAGCGACCTGGCGTCGTACGTCTCGGGGGCGCGGGTCGCCTGCCACGGCGGCGGCGAGCAGCCCGTCTTCCTCTACATCGCCCAGAGCACCCAGAGCACCCAGAACAGCAAGAGCAACCAAGGAGAGTCCCAGTGAGCAAGCTTCTCGAAGGCCGCGTCGCGATCGTCACCGGCGCAGGCCGGGGGATCGGCCGGGCCCACGCCCTGGAGCTGGCCCGCCACGGGGCCAAGGTCGTCGTCAACGACTACGGCGTCTCCAACAACGGCGAGAAGACCGACTCGCCGGCGCACGAGGTCGTCGCCGAGATCGAGGCGATGGGGGGCGAGGCCGTGGTCAACGGTGCCGATGTCGCCGACTTCGAGCAGGCCGCCGCCCTGGTGCAGCAGGCCGTCGACACCTTCGGCGGCCTCGACATCCTCGTCAACAACGCCGGATTCGTCCGCGACCGGATGCTCGTCAACGCGACCGAGGACGAGTTCGACGCGGTCGTGCGGGTGCACCTCAAGGGCCACTTCGCCACGCTGCGCCACGCCGCGGCCTACTGGCGCGCCGAGTCGAAGGAGGGCCGCCAGCGGGCGGCGCGCGTCATCAACACGACGTCGGGCGCCGGGCTCCAGGGCTCCATCGGCCAGGTCGTCTACTCCGCCGCGAAGGGCGGCATCGCCACGATGACCCTCGTCGCCGCTGCCGAGCTGGGACGCGTCGGCGTCACTGTCAACGCGATCGCCCCGGTCGCCAAGACGCGGATGACCGAGGGGGCGTTCGACACCTCCGCGATGGCGCTGCCCGAGGACAACTCGCCGATCGTCGCCTGGCTCGCGTCGGAGGAGGCCGGCGACGTCACCGGACGGGTGATCGAGGTCGACGGCTCCGTCGTGACCGTCGAGAACGCCTGGTCGCACGGTCCGTCCCGGGACGCCGGCGGCCGCTGGGAGGCCGAGAAGGTCGGCCCCGCCCTGCGCGAGCTGCTCGCCGAGGCGCCCACTCCCGAGCCCGTGTACGGCGCCTGAGCGGCAGGTCGGTCAGCCGGCGTCCACCCGGGCGCCGCGTTCGCCGCTGTCGGTGAGGCGGGTCTCCTCGGCCGCCCGGGCCTCGAGCTCGGCACGCAGCTCGTTCCAGTGCGCGGGGGAGGAGGCGACGGACGCCGTACCTCCCTCGAGCCGGCCGATGGCCAGTCGGGCATAGATCTGCTGCGCCGTCGCGGTGCGCTCGGAGCGGCTGTTGCTCACGAAGGTCACCAGCCAGTGCAGCAGGGCGCTGAAGCGGTTCTTGAAGCCGGTCAGGTACAGCAGGTGGATCACCAGCCACATCAACCAGGCCAGCAAGCCGCTGAGGCGCAGCCTGCCGACGAGCGCGACGGCGCTGAACCTCGAGATGGTCGCCATCGAGCCCTTGTCGAAGTACTTGAAGGGCGCCGGCGGAGCCTTCTGCTCGACGCGACGGGTGATCGTCCGCGCGGCGTACTTGCCGCCCTGGATCGCGACCTGCGCGACGCCCGGGAGGTTGTCGAGGGCCATCATGTCGCCGATCACGAAGACCTCGGGGTAGCCCGGCAGCGTCAGATCGGGGTTGACGGCTACCCGGCCGGCGCGGTCGAGCTGGGCACCGGTCTGCTCGGCGAGGAGCCTGCCCAGCGGGGAGGCCTGGACGCCCGCGGCCCAGACCTTGGTGGCGGCCTCGATCCGGGTGGTCGTGCCGTCCTTGTGCTGCAGCTCGATGCCCAACTGGTCGACGCTCGTCACGATGCCGCCGAGCAGCACCTCGACGCCTCGCTTCTCCAGCGAGCGCTGGGCGACCGCGCCGAGCTTGGCGCCGAAGGGCGGGAGCACCTGCGGCGCCGCGTCGACCATGACCACCCGCGCCTGGCGGGGGTCGAAGCTGCGGAAGTCGTGGCGCAGCGTCTTGTGGGCGAGCTCGGCGATCTGGCCGGCCATCTCGACGCCGGTCGGGCCGGCGCCGACGACGACGAAGGTCAGGTAGCGCGCCAGCTCCTCCTTCGTCTCGGCGAGCTCGGCCAGCTCGAAGGCGCCGAAGATCCGGCCGCGAAGCTCCAGCGCGTCGTCGATCGTCTTCATGCCGGGGGCGAAGTCGGCGAAGTGGTCGTTGCCGAAGTACGACTGGCCGGCGCCGGCAGCGACCACCAGGGAGTCGTAGGAGAGCTGGTGCACGCGACCCTGGATGTCGGACGTGATCGTGCGCGCCTCGAGGTCGAGCGCGCTCACCTCGCCGAGGACGACCCGGGCGTTGGCCTGGCGCGCCAGCACCTCGCGGGTCGGCGGCGCGATCTCGCCCTGGGCCAGGATGCCCGTCGCCACCTGGTACAGCAGCGGCTGGAACAGGTGGTGGGTCGTCTTCGAGATGAGCGTGACGTCGACGTCGGCGTGCTTGAGCGCCTTGGTGGCGAAGAGACCGCCGAAGCCGGAGCCGACGACGACGACATGGTGACGGGAGCCCATAGCGCAGGAGTCTTGCCGTGACGCGGCGTCACGGCAAGACCCTCTGCCGGCCGTGAGCCCCTAGATGCGCTCGATGATCGTGCCAGTCGCCATCGCCCCGCCCGCGCACATCGAGATCAGGGCGGTCGAGGCGTCGCGCCGCTCCAGCTCGTGCAGCGCGGTCGTGATCAGCCGGACGCCGGTGGCGCCGACCGGGTGGCCGAGCGCGATCGCACCGCCGTTGACGTTGACCTTGTCCAGGTCGACGCCGTGGACGCCGGCCCAGGAGAGTACGACGGACGCGAACGCCTCGTTGACCTCGAAGATGTCGAAGTCGCTGATCGCCATGCCGGTCCGGTCGAGGAGCCGCTGGGTGGCGTCGATCGGCCCGTCGAGGTGGTAGTACGGGTCGGAGCCGACGAGGCACTGGGCCTTGATCCGGGCACGCGGGGTGAGGCCGAGAGCCCGCGCCTTGTCCTCGTCCATGATCAGCAGCGCCGCGGCGCCGTCGGAGATCTGCGACGAGGTGCCGGCGGTGTGCAGGCCGTCGGGCAGCACGCTGCGCAGCGACGCGAGTCCCTCCGCCGTCGTGTCGCGCAGGCCCTGGTCGGTGTCGACGAGACGGGTCTCGCCGGTCGGGTTGCCCTCGTCGTCGAGCACCGGCGCCTCGATGGCGGCGATCTCGCGCTTGAAGCGGCCCTCGTCGACGGCGACACGGGCCTTGGCCTGCGAGGCGAGGCCGAGCACTTCGAGGTCGGCGCGCGAGATGCCGCGGTTGCGCGCGATCCGGTCGGCCGCCTCGAACTGGTTGGGCATGTCGATCGACCAGTCGGCGGGGCGCGGGTCGCCCATGCCGGGCGGCACGTTGGCGCCGAGCGGGATGCGCGACATCATCTCGACGCCGCAGGCGATGCCGACGTCGATCGTGCCCGCGGCGACCATGTCGTTGACCAGGTGGGTGGACTGCTGGCCCGAGCCGCACTGGGCGTCGAGCGCCGTGCCGGCGGTCGCGATCGGCAGGCCGGCGTAGAGCCATGCGCGGCGTACGGCGTCGTTGGACTGCTCGCCCGCCTGGGTGACGATGCCGCCGATGACCTGCTCGACCAGCGCGGGGTCGACACCGGCGCGGCGGAGCACCTCGGCCTGGATGAAGCCCAGCGTCTGGGACGGGTGGAGGCCGGCCAGCCAGCCCTTCCGCTTGCCCAGGGGAGTGCGGACGGCGTCGACGATCACAGGGTTGCCCATGGGCCCACGATAGCACCGAACTAGAACACGTTCTCGTTCTGTCCCGCTCGCGCGAGAAACGTTGAACGAAACCCTTTCGTAATCCCGCGATGCTTTGTACGGTGGGTCTAGAACGTGTTCCACCACCCCCATCTGCGAAAGGTTCGCCGTGACCGAGCTCCTCATTCCGGAGGGATGGGATCCCACCGATCCCGACATCAACGAAGTGGCCCTGCCGCACGACGAGTTCCGCGCGCTGCGGACCAACGAGCCGATCCGGTGGATCGAGCAGGTCCCCGAGGCGCGCGCCGGCTTCCTCGACACCGGGTACTGGGCGCTGACCCGGCACGCCGAGGTCCGCCAGGTCTCGAAGGACAACGAGAACTGGTCCGCGATGGAGAACGGCGTCATCATCCGCTTCGCCCCCGACATGACCCGCGACCAGGTCGAGGTCCAGCGGGCCATGCTGATCCACCACGACCCGCCGGACCACACCCAGATGCGCGGCATCGTGTCCCGCGGCTTCACCCCGCGCGTGATCGCCGCCCTCCGGACCGTCCTCGAGGAGCGCGCCCGCGAGATCGTCGCCGCTGCCGTGGCGAAGGGCTCCGGCGACTTCGTCGAGGACATCGCCGCCGAGCTGCCGCTGCAGGCGATCGCCGACTTCCTCGGCGTCCCGCAGGAGGACCGCAAGAAGCTCTTCGAGTGGTCCAACCAGATGATGGGGTACGACGACCCCGACATCGGCGCCGACCCGGCGGTCGCGTCCATGGAGATCCTCGTCTACTTCGACCAGCTCGCCAACGAGCGTCGCGCGAACCCGCAGGACGACATCGTCACGAAGCTGATCAGCGTGGGCGCCGACGACGACCACGGCGCGCTCACCAACGACGAGTTCGGGTTCTTCGTGATCCTGCTGACCGTCGCCGGCAACGAGACCACGCGCAACGCGACCAGCCACGGCATGCACGCCTTCTTCGAGCACCCCGACCAGTGGGAGCTGTGGAAGAAGGAGCGCCCGGAGACGGCCATCGACGAGATCGTCCGCTGGGCGACCCCCGTCACCGTCTTCCAGCGCACCGCGAAGAAGGACACCGAGCTCGCCGGCCAGGCGATCAAGAAGGGCGACCGCGTGGCCATGTTCTACGCGTCCGCCAACTTCGACGAGACCGTCTTCGAGGACCCGTTCTCCTTCAACATCCTGCGCGAGCACAACCCGCACGTCGCCTTCGGCGGCCACGGCGCGCACTACTGCCTCGGCGCCAACCTGGCGCGGCTGCAGATCAACCTGATCTTCAACGCGATCGCCGACCTCGCGCCCGACATCGAGCTGGTGGGCAAGCCGCGCCGCCTGCGCTCGGGCTGGCTCAACGCGATCAAGGAGATGCAGGTCAAATACGCCTGAGCGTCGTACTCCGGCGCTCTTCAGCGCAGGTTCAGGGTGGCTCCGTGAGAATGGGGCCGCCCTGAACTGCTTTCCCGGAGGTCGCATGCGTGTCCTGGTCGTCGACGACGAGCGGCGGCTCGCGCGATCACTCAAGCTCGGCCTCGAGGCCGAGGGCTTCGCGGTCGACGTGGCGCACGACGGCACCGACGGCCTGTGGCTGGCGCGCGAGAACGCGTACGACGCCATGGTGCTCGACCTGATGCTGCCCGGGATCAACGGTTACAAGGTCTGCGAGACCCTGCGGGCCGAGGAGAACTGGACACCGATCCTGATGCTCACCGCCAAGGACGGCGAGTGGGACCAGGTGGAGGGACTCGACACCGGCGCGGACGACTACCTGACCAAGCCCTTCTCCTTCCCGGTGCTCGTGGCGCGGCTGCGGGCGGTGGCCCGGCGGGGCGCGCGGGAACGGCCGACGGCGCTGGAGATCGGCGACCTCGTCGTCGACCCCGCGGCGCGGGAGGTGCGGCGTGGGGAGGTCGCGGTCAGCCTGACGGCGCGGGAGTTCGCCGTGCTGGCCTTCCTCGCCCGTCACAAGGGCGACGTCGTCTCGAAGCGCCAGATCCTCGACGCCGTCTGGGACGGCGACTTCGACGGCGACCCCAACATCGTGGAGGTCTACGTCCGGCACCTGCGCAACAAGGTGGACCGGCCGTTCGGGCGCGAGGCGATCCAGACCCTGCGCGGCGCCGGCTACCGGCTCGCGAGCGACGGGGGCTGACGTGCGTCGTTCCTCCGTCCGCACCCGGACGACGCTCGCGGCCACGGTGGTCGTCGGGGTCGCGCTGCTCATCGCGGCCGTCGCGCTCGTACTGACCGTCCGCTCGTCGCTGCACGGCGCGGCCGAGTCCACGGCCGAGCAGCAGGCGGCCGCGATCGCCGGCCAGGTCGACGACGGCGGGCTGCCGGCGCCGGGGGAGGCCGACGACGAGCCCGACGACGTCGTGTGGCAGGTCACCGATGCCGAGGGCCGGGTCCTCGCCGCGTCGGCGTCGTTGAACGGCGGCGCCATCCCGACCGAGGACGGGGAGAGAGCCCGCTTGTCCGGGGGCGAGCACCCCTACCTCGTCGTCACCGAGGACACGGCCGAGGGCGGGGAGGTCGCCGTGGCGGTGTCCCTCGAGGACGTCGACGAGACCACCGCCGCGTTGGCCCTGCCGCTCCTGCTCGGACTCCCGGTGCTCGTCCTCGTCGTCGGTGCGACGACCTGGCTCGTCGTCGGCCGGGCGTTGCGCCCGGTCGAGCGGATCCGCACCGAGGTCGAGCGGATCAGTGGCAGCAGCCTCGACCGCCGGGTCCCCGAACCGGCCGCGCGCGACGAGGTCGGCCGGCTGGCCCGCACCATGAACGCGATGCTCGGCCGGCTGCAGGACGCCAGCGAACGGCAGGGGCAGTTCGTCGGTGACGCCTCGCACGAGCTGCGCTCGCCCCTCGCCAGTCTGCGCCAGGCGGCCGAGGTCGCGCACGCCCATCCCCACGCGCTCCCGGAGGGCGAGCTCGCGGAGACCGTGCTGGTGGAGTCCGAGCGGATGCAGTCGCTCGTCGACCAGCTGCTCGCGCTCACCCGTGCGGGCGAGGGACCCGTCCGCACGCCGCGCACGGAGGTCGACGTCGACGACCTCGTCCTCGCGGAGGTACGACGCGTCGCCCGGTCGGGCCTGGCCACCGACACCACCGGCGTGGGACCCGGGCGCGTGCTCGGCGACCCCCTGGCGCTGGGCCGGGTGGTCCGCAACCTGGTCGACAACGCGGCGCGGCATGCGGCGGCGCGGATCGCGGTGTCGGTCGCGCAGCACGGGGAGACGGTCGTGCTGGCCGTGGACGACGACGGACCGGGCGTGCCGACCGCCGACCGTGAGCGGGTCTTCGAGCGGTTCGTCCGGCTCGACGAGGCCCGCGCCCGCGATGCCGGTGGCAGCGGTCTCGGACTGGCGATCGTGCGCGCCGTGGTCGCCGGCCACGGTGGCTCGGTGGCGGTCGAGTCGGGTGCGCTCGGGGGCGCGCGCTTCGTCGTACGACTGCCGTCGGGTGCTTCCTGAAGCCACCTTCAGGAGGGTTCAGGAAGGGTTCAGCGACCTCCCGGCAGGCTCGGAGCAGCAAGCCAGCCCGAGAAGGACCGAGAGGAAGATCTCCCATGAAGACCAGCACCCTGCGCCGCAAGCGCGTCGTCCTGCCCGCCCTCGCCACCGTCGCCGTCCTCGCTGTCGGCGGCACCGTCTGGGCGGCCTCGGCCGACGACGTGTCGGGCGACGAGCGCGACCGGGTCGCCACCGCGGCGACCGAGGCGGCCGGCGGCGGCGAGGCCGTCGAGGTCGAGAAGGCCGACGACCCGGGGGAGGCCTACGAGGTCGAGGTCCGGCTCGCCGACGGCAGCGAGGTCGACGTGACCCTGGACTCCGAGCTCGGCGTCGTCACCGTCGACAAGGACGACCGGGACGACCGGGACGACCGGGACGACCGGGACGAGGCCGACGACCGGGACGACGTGGGCGAGCGGCCCGACGCCGACGACCGGGTCCTCAGCGCTGCCGAGCGCGCGTCCGCGGAGACGGCGGCCCTCGCGGCGGTCGGCAGCGGCACGGTGGTCGACGTCGACCCGAGCGACGACCCGGGGGTGGCCTACGAGGCCGAGGTCCGCGACGCCAAGGGTGTCGAGTGGGACGTCGACCTGGCCGCCGACTTCTCCGTCGTGGCGAAGCGCGCCGACCGCTGAACCCGACGCCGGACCTCACACCCAACCGGCCGAAGTTGCAGTAGCGTTCCGTCGTGGACGCAGGCCGACAGGAGGACGCGATGAGCGACGTCAACGTGGAGCAGTTCCAGGGGTTCTCCGAGAACCACTACCAGCACGGGATGCACACGCTCGCGTGGATCTCCCTGTGGACGATCATCGTGCTCGGCGTGGGTGCCGGCGTCTTCGGCTTCATCTGGGGCGTCACGCACTGAACGCGGCGTTGGTGCGCCCGACGAGGTCGTCGACGACGGCGGCCACGCTGCCGCCGTTGCGCTCGTACGCCGCCCGCTGCCGGACGGATCCCCCCTCCGACAGCACCCGGGCCACCGCGTCCTGGACCAGCTCCGCGTCGCCGGCGTCCTCCAACGGCTCGGTCACCGTCGCGAGCAGGTGCTCCAGCACCTCCCGTGCCGGCCGCAGCTCACCGGTCACGGGGTCGAGCAGGCGCTCGGCCAGGCCGTAGCGCGCGGCGCGCCATCGGGCCGCGCGCAGCAGCTCCGCCCGCCAGGCGATGCCCTCGACAGGGCGCTCCGCGGCATGGGAGACCAGCGCGCGGACCAGGGCGGCGACGAGCACCGCGTCGTCGGGATCGGTGCACACGTCGGTGATCCGGACCTCCACCGTCGGGTGCGAGCGCGCGAGCCGGGCGTCGTAGTAGAGCATGCCCTCGTCGAGCGCGGCACCCGAGGCGATGATCCTGCGGCTCACGTCGCGGTAGGCAGCCACCGAGCCGAACCGCTCGACGGGCCCCGCGCTGGGCCACTGCGACCACGAGTGCGAGCGCCACGAGGCGTAGCGGGTGTCGCGGCCGTGGTGGAAGGGCGAGTTGGCACTGATCGCCAGCAGGACCGGGAGCCAGGGCGTGATCCCGTCGATCACCGTCACGCCCTCCTCGTCGGAGGCGACGTGGACGTGCACGTGCATGCCGCACGTCCCTCCCGGCCGCGCGACCTCGCCGTAGGTCTCGACCATGGCGAGATAGCGGTCGTCCCTCGTCGTCCTCGGCGGGCCGCCCGGCAGGGGTACGGCGCCGGTGGCGGCGGTCAGCAGCCCCACGCCGGCCGCGGCGGACGCGGCGGCGCGCCGTCCGGCGATCACGTCGCGGCGCAGGTCCGCCAGGTCGACCGCCGGCCGGGTCCGCGTCTCGAGCTGGTGCCGGAACAGCTCGTGGTCGAGCTGGTCGTGGGCCGCGATGCCGTGCTCGGCGGCGTACTTCAGGACCTGTTGGGAGCGTGGCGCGGCGGTCCGGGTCTGCGGGTCGACCAGCAGCAGCTCCTCCTCGACCCCCACGGTGCGCACCATGGCGGGGAGGTACCCGGGGCGTCGATGCGCAGCCGCGGCGCTCAGGCGTCGCGGGCGAGCTCCTCGAGGACGGCCTGGAAGTCCGCCTCGACCACGATCGCAAGTGCGCCGTCGTCGTCGATCCGCGTCAGCTGCTGGTAGGCCGTGCCGTCCCACCAGTAGACGTGGGGGCTGAGCGGGCCGGGGGAGTCGCTGAAGCCGGCGGACGCGAAGCCGGCCATCGCCTGCAGGCTGGGCAGCACCGAGATGTCGCGGACCAGGTGCCACACGACCTGCTGGCGGTTGGGCACGCTGAGCAGCCACCCGTGGCGCCCGGCCTCCTCACCGGCGACCTCGGCCGCGAGCGAGGGCATGAGCAGCGCGCGACTCGCGGTGTGGACGGAGGACCCGAGCAGTACGTCGAACCAGCCGCCGTCGGGGAGGTCGATCCGCTCGTGGCGCTCGACCGGCTCGCGGCGCAGGGTCTCCCGCCCCCACGTGCGCAGGAGGTCCGCGCCGCCGAACGCCTCGGCGCGCTCCTCGTTGTAGACGACGACCGCGTCGGGCAGGTCGAGGGCGATCATCTCGACCAGGCCGGGGGCGAACTCCTGGTGCGGGAAGCCGGTCAGGTCCGGGATCCCGTCGCGCTCGTAGAGGCGTGCGTAGGTGCGCTGCCGCGCCTGCTCGGGGGTGAGCCCGTCGAACGGGTCGGGCGCGTCCATGCTGGCCAGCACCCGGCCGACGTGCTGGTCGACGACGTCCGCCCAGGCGGAGCGGCCGCGATCGTCCTGGTGGCAGGCGGCCGCGACGTTCCACAGGCCGAACTGGCGCCCCGAGTCGTCGACGACGTGGTCGACGTACACCGTGACCTCGATGCCGCGGCGGGCGAAGGCATCGCGCACGAGTGCCCGGACCCGTTGGGCGTCCTCGGCGCCGAGGAAGGTGAGCGCCTCGTCGGGGTCGGCCGGCCGGGCGGGGGTCCGGTCGCCGTCGTCCCGCCGACGGCGCCTGAAGAGTGCCACGGCGCGTCGGTCCGGGACGTCAGTCGCGCGCGGTGAGGATGATCGGGTCGCCGTCGGTGATCGCGACGGTGTGCTCGGCGTGGGCGCCACGCGAGCCGTCGGCGCTGCGGATGGTCCAGCCGTCGGGGTCGAAGACGATCTCGTCGGTGGTGTGGAGGAACCACGGCTCGATGGCGATGACCAGGCCGGGACGCAGCTTGAGTCCGCGGCCGGCGCGACCGTCGTTGGCGACGTGCGGCTCGCCGTGCATCGTGCGGCCGACGCCGTGGCCGCCGAACTGGAGGTTGACCTTGAGGCCGGCCTCGTGGGCGACGCTGCCGATCGCGAAGGAGATGTCGCCGAGCTTGTTGCCCGGCCGCGCGGCCGCGATGCCTGCGGCGAGGGCCCGCTCGGTGACCTCGATGAGGCGGACGTCCTCCTCGCGCGGCGTGCCGACGATGACCGAGAGCGCGGAGTCGGAGACCCAGCCGTCGACGGAGGCGGCGAAGTCGACCGAGAGCAGGTCGCCGTCCTGGAGGACGTAGTCGAAGGGCAGGCCGTGCAGCACCGCGTCGTTGACCGAGGTGCACAGCACCTTTCCGAACGGGCTCGCACCGAACGACGGGTGGTAGTCGATGTAGCAGGACTCGGCGCCGGCGTCCTTGATCATCTGGTGCGCCAGCTCGTCGAGCTCGAGCAGGTTGACCCCGACGGCGGCCTTCTCGGCGAGGGCCTTGATCACGGAGGCGACGAAGCGTCCGGCGGGACGCATCTGCTCGATCTGGGTCGGGGTGCGCAGCTCGATCACAGGGCGAGCCTACTGACCCGGCGAGGCGTCACCGGCATCGACCACGACGGCGCTGTGGCTGGAGGCGTCGTTGGCGTCGAAGACGATGCCGTCGAGGTGCTCACCGGAGTAGACGCGGACCGAGCCGGTGAGCGACTTCGACTCCCCGGGCGCGAGGTCGACGCCGTAGCTCGACGTCCCCGGATCGCTCACGTCCGCGCTGTCCCACTGGCCGTCGACGACCGACTTGACGGTGATGTCGTCCAGGGAGATCGAGCGGTGTCCGTTGTTGGTGGCGTCGAACGTGAAGGTGCACTCGTCGGGCTCCGTGCCGCACTCCAGCGAGGTGACCGTGACGACGAGGTCGCCGCCATCGGTCTCGAACTCCTCACCGATCTCGGCGCTCGGGTCGGGCGGCTCCACGAAGTCGAGCAGGTCGCCGAGGTAGCGCCAGAACAGGAAGGAGATCACCGCCGAGAGGACGAGCGCGACGCCGGACAGCGCGATGCCCGCGCCGGCCATCGCAGTGCCCCGCCCGACGCGGCGGCCCTTCCGCACACCCGCGATGCCGAGTGGGATGCCGACCAGCGTGCCGACGACGCCGACCAGGTTGAGGATCGGGATCAGCGCGATGGTCAGGGCGACGATGCCGATCACGAGGGCGGCGACCGCGAGCCCGTTGGACGGCGGCCTCGCCGGGGTCGGCTGGAACGGCCCGGGAGGGATCGGTCCGGGCGGCGGCGGGTACGACGAGGTGGGGTCGTTCACGCCCAGAAGCCTCTCCGCGGCGCCCGCTGTCGAAACGGCAGTGAACGCCGCGGAGGAGGGACCTCCCGGCTGGTGCTCAGTTGGTGGGCTTCTCCGAGCCGACGACCCACATCGCGAAGAACTGCGACCCACCGCCGTAGGCGTGGCCGAGGGCCTTGCGGGCGCCCTCGACCTGGTGCTCGCCGGCCGCACCGCGCACCTGCAGGGCCGCCTCGCCGAAGCGGAGCATGCCGGAGGCGCCGATCGGGTTGGAGGACAGCACGCCGCCCGAGCAGTTGACCGGGATCCGGCCGGTCATGGCCGTCTCGCCGGCCTCGGTGAGCTTCCAGCCCTCACCCTCGGCGGCGAAGCCGAGGTTCTCCAGCCACATCGGCTCGAACCACGAGAACGGGACGTAGATCTCCGCGGCGTCGATCTCGTCGATGGGCGAGGTGATGCCGGCCTGCTTCCACAGCGCGGCCGCCGCGTCGCGGCCCGCCTGCGGGTTGACCTGGTCGCGCTCGGCGGCCGTGGTGGCCTCCGACCGCATCACGGTGCCGTGGATCCACGCGGGGTTCGGCGAGGACTTCGCCGTGTCCTCGTCGACGATGACCAGTGCGCAGGCGCCGTCGCTCGACGGGCAGGTCTCGTCGTACCGGATCGGGTCCCAGAGCATCTGCGAGGCCAGCACCGACTCGACCGTCGTGCCCTCGTTGTGCAGGTGCGCGTAGGGGTTCTTGAGCGCGTTGTTGCGGTCCTTGGCCGCGACGATCGCACCCACGTGGGTGGGCGCCTGCGAGCGGCGGATGTAGGAGCGCACGTGCGGCGCGAAGTAGCCGCCGGCACCCGCGTGGACGGGCATGTTGAACGGCAGCGGGACCGACAGCGCCCACATGGCGTTGGACTCCGACTGCTTCTCGTAGGCGACGGTCAGCACCCGCTTGTGGACCCCCGCCTGCACCAGCGACGACGCGACGATGGCGGTCGAGCCGCCGACCGAGCCCGCGGTGTGGACGCGCAGCAGGGGCTTGCCAGCGGCGCCGAGCGCCTCGGCGAGGAACAGCTCGGGCATCATCACGCCCTCGAACAGGTCGGGCGCCTTGCCGACGACGATCGCGTCGATGTCGTCGAGCGTCAGGTTGGCGTCGAGGAGCGCGCGGTCGATCGCCTCGCGGCACAGGCCCGCCATGGAGACGTCCTCGCGCTTCGCGCGGTGGTGCGTCTGGCCGACGCCGATGATCGCTGCAGGCTGCTTGCCCATCAGTTCCGTGCTCCTTCGGTGCTGGCTGCCAGGGTGCAGACGAGGTTCTGCTGCAGGGCGGGGCCGCTGGTGGCGTGGGCGAGGGCCTTGTCGGCCTCGCCGGACCAGATCCGCTGCGCGGCCTCGCCGACGCGGATGCCGCCGCCCGAGAACATCGGGTTGCTCGCCAGCGCGCCGCCGGACGGGTTGATGACGACGTCGTCGCCGAGGCCGAGCTCCTTGCGCAGGATGAGCTCCTGGTGGCTGAACGGCGCGTGCAGCTCGGCCACCTCGACGCCGCCGAGGTCGAGTGCGGCGCCGGCCCGCTGGGCGGAGGGGGACCGGGTCAGGTCGCGCACGCCCATGCCCATCGGGTCGACGTTGTGGGCGATCCCGGTGAGCCAGGCGGGCCGCTCGCGGACGTCGCGGGCCCGGTCGCCGGCGGCCAGCACCAGGGCCGCCACGCCGTCGGTCACCGGGGCGCAGTCGTGCTTGCGCAGCGGGTCGGCGTACATCGGGCGGGTGAGCAGCTCCTCGACCGACGAGCCGCCCTTGCGGATGGCGTGCTCGTTCTTCTCCGCGTCGGTGAGCGAGCGGTTCGCCACCTCGGCCATCGCCCGCTCGTCCCAGGCACCCGCGTCGATGCCCGCCCGGGCCTGGAGGCCGGCGAGGGACACGGTGTCGGGCCACAGGGGCGTCATCGTGTAGGGCTCGAGCTGGAGCGCGAGGGTACGCCGCAGGACGCCCGCCGAGCTCTTGCCGAAGGCGTAGACGAGGGCGGTGTCGACCTCGCCGGTCTGGATCTTGATCCACGCCTCGTACATGGCCCAGGCGAGGTCCATCTCGACGTGCGACTCGTTGACCGGCGGGATGACGCCGATCGCGTCGACGGCCTGGACGAACGAGAACGAGCGTCCGGCCAGGTAGTCGGAGGAGCCGGAGCACCAGAACCCGACGTCCTTGCGGGTCCAGCCGGTCTGCTCGTAGAGCTCCTTGAAGACCGGCACCAGGAGCTCGACGCAGGTCGGCGACCCGTCGAACTGGGGCATCTGTCGCTGGGCGAACCCGACGACGGCGACGTCACGCATCTGTCGTTGTCCCTCTCTAGAGGTGGTGCTTGTAGGTGTCGAAGTCGGCGTCCGGGTCGCCGGTCGGCGCGAAGTGGTCGATGTTCTCCAGGGAGTACGCCCACTCGTCCTTCGGCTTCCAGACCGCCTTGACCCGCATGCCCATCCGGACCTCCTCGGCGGGCACGCCGAGGATGAGGTGGAGAACCGCGATGTCGGCGCCGTCGAGGAGGACGTACGCCGAGACGTACGGCGGGGTGATCTTCTGGCCGAGGAAGGGCACGTTGACGATGCAGAAGGTCGTGATGGTGCCGGTCTGCGACAGCTCGACCTCCTCCACGGTCGGCGTGCCGTCGGAGGGGCAGGCGCTCCGCGGCGGGACGTACACCTTCTGGCAGGTGGGGCAGCGCTGGCCCATGATCCGGCCCTCGTTGAGCCCGCGGTAGAACAGCGACTCCTCGGGCGAGGCGGCGTAGTTGTAGTCGAGCGACACCTTGGTGACGACGCCGGTGACCGGCTCATCGGAGGCGACCGGGGGGACGGGGGCGTCGGCCTCGCCGGGGGCGAGGGGCTCGAAGCACGCGATGTCGTTGATGTGGCCGACCCGCTCGGCGGCCCAGCGCACGCGCACCCGCATGCCGGTGGTGACCTCCGCGGGCGAGGACACGTCCAGCGCGTGCAGGAGCGGCACGTCGGCGCCGTCGAGGGTGACCAGGGCGAACGCGAACGGCCGGTCGAACGGCTGGTCCTTCACGGGCTCCGGCACCCAGGTCCACGAGGTGACCGTGCCGACGGAGGAGACCTCCACGAACTCGGTCGTCGGCTCGTGGGTCACGGGGTCGAACTCGAGCGGCGGTACGACGACCTGGCCGGTCGAGGTGCGGCCGCCGACGACGACGCCGTCGCGGAGCCCGGAGAGGAAGCGACCGACGACGGGGCCGGTGGAACGCGTGTAGTCGAAGGCGACCGTCACCGGCGCCTGCAAGGTACGGCTCATGGGCCAAAGTGAAACATGTTCTGCTCGAAAGTGAAACATGTTCTAGAAATGAATCCGGTCGATCCGCCATGATGCGGAGCATGAAACTTGGCTTGCAGCTGGGCTACTGGGGCGCACAGCCCCCGCAGGGCGTCGGTGAGCTCGTCGCCGCGGCGGAGGACGCCGGCTTCGACGCGATCTTCACCGCGGAGGCCTGGGGCAGCGACGCCTTCACGCCGCTCGCCTGGTGGGGCCGGGAGACCTCGCGGGTCCGGCTCGGCACCTCGATCGTCCAGATGTCCGGCCGTACGCCGACCTCGATCGCCATGCACGCGCTGACCCTCGACCACCTCACCGGCGGCCGGGTCATCCTCGGGATGGGCGTCAGCGGCCCGCAGGTCGTCGAGGGCTGGTACGGCCAGCCCTTCGAGAAGCCGCTCGCGCGCACCCGCGAGGTCGTCTCGATCATCCGCAAGGTGCTGGCCCGCGAGGCGCCGGTCACCAACGACGGACCGCACCACCCGCTGCCCTACCGCGGTCCCGGCTCGGTCGGGCTGGGCAAGCCGCTGAAGCCGATCGTGCACCCGCTGCGCGCCGACCTGCCGATCTGGCTCGGGGCCGAGGGGCCGAAGAATGTCGCCCAGACCGCGGAGATCGCCGACGGCTGGATCCCGATCTTCTACACGCCCAGGAGTGCCGGGATGTACCAGCCGTGGCTCGACGAGGGCTTCGCGCGACCCGGCGCCCGTCGTACCCGCGCCGACTTCGAGATCTCCGCGACCTGCCACCTGCAGGTGGTGGAGAACGCCGAGCAGAAGCAGATGGTCGTCGATGCCATGAAGCCGTTCGTGTCGCTCTACATGGGCGGCATGGGGGCCAAGGAGCAGAACTTCCACAACCAGGTCTTCACGCGCATGGGCTACGGCGAGCTCGCGGCCCAGGTGCAGGAGCTCTACCTGTCGGGGGAGAAGGACAAGGCGACCGCGCTCATCCCCGACGAGCTCGTCGACGACATGCACATCATCGGCACCGCCTCCGAGGTGAGGGAGCGGGTCGCGCAGTGGGAGGAGACCGGCGTGACCACGCTGCTGCTCTCGTGCCGCAGCGCCGCCGAGGTGCGTCAGGTGGCCGAGGTCCTCGCCTGAGCTTGGATCCCCGCTGAGCCGGTTGTCCGGAACGCTGGCCGCTGTCGGCGGTGCCGACTAGCGTTCCGGGCATGAGGCGGGAGCCGCACGAGAACGTCGCCACGGTGCTGGTCGATCCTGCGCTGCTGCGCGACCTCGAGATCGAGCTGATGGAGCTGGACCTGTGGGTCTGGCCGGTCCGGACCGCGCCGATCTGTGTCGACGGTCCGCGCACCGCCTTCCAGGTGCGGCGCCGCCTGGTCGAGGCGCAGCGGGGCGCCTGGGACTGCGCTGCCGGGTGGACGCCGGTCTGGATCAGCTTCGGCGAGCGCTGGGCCTCGGGCGGCGACCCGCTGCCGTGGGCCGCCCACCGCGCCCTGTGGGACGTGCTGGACGCGCACGCCGAGCAGGTCCGGTTCCAGCGCCGGCTCGGTGGGGTGCGGCCGCTCGTCGCGCCGGTCGAGAAGGCTGCGGGCTGAAGCTGCGGGTTGCTTGCCCTGAAATAGAACACGTTCTAATGTTGCGCTCGTGACCGACACGCTGCGCACCCCTGCCCACAACGGCCACCTCATGGTCGCCGCCCTCAAGCGGCATGCGAACCGCCCGATCGTCCACCTGGGCGACGTGACCCTCACGGGCAAGGAGACGGCGGACCGGATCTCCCAGTACATCCAGGCGTTCGAGTCCCTCGGCGCCGGGCGTGGTACGCCGGGGGCGCTGCTCGCGCTCAACCGGCCCGAGGTCCTCTTCATCCTCGGCGCCGGCCAGACGCAGGGCTTCCAGCGGACCTCGCTGCACCCGCTCGGCTCGGCCGACGACCACGCCTACGTGATCAACGACGCGGGCATCACCACGCTCGTCATCGACCCCTACTTCGCCGCCCGTGCGGTCGAGCTGCTGGGCAAGTGCCCCGGCCTCAAGCAGGTCCTCACCATCGGCCCGGTCCCCGAGGAGCTCGCCGAGGTGGGCACGGACCTGACCGCGGTCGCGGCCACCTTCGAGCCGCGGACCCTGACGGCGGCCGTGCTGGAGCCCGACCACATCACCTCGATCACCTACACCGGCGGCACGACCGGCAAGCCGAAGGGCGTGATCGGCACCGCCCGCGCCTTCTCGACGATGTCGCAGGTCCAGATGTCGGAGTGGGAGTGGCCGGCCGAGCCGCGCTTCCTCATGTGCACGCCCCTGTCGCACGCCGGCGCGGCCTTCTTCGTGCCGGTCGTGCTCAAGGGCGGCACCCTGTTCGTCTCCTCGCGCTTCGACCCGGCCGAGGTGCTGCAGACGATCGAGGAGAAGCGGATCAACTCGCTGATGCTCGTGCCGACGATGCTCTACGCGCTGATGGACCACCCTGACTCCCGCACCCGTGACCTGTCGTCGCTGGAGACCGTCTACTACGGCGCGTCCGCGATCAACCCGGTCCGGCTCAAGGAGGCGATCGAGCGGTTCGGGCCGATCTTCGCGCAGTACTACGGCCAGTCCGAGGCGCCGATGGTGATCAGCTATTTCCCGAAGGGCGACCACGTCGACGCCGACGGTCGCCCGGTCGAGTCCCGGCTCACCTCCTGCGGCCGGCCCTCGGCGTACCTCCGGACCGCGCTGCTGGACGAGGCGGGCAACCCGGTGCCGCAGGGCGAGCCGGGGGAGATCTGCGTGGCCGGCCCGCTGCTGTCGGCGGGCTACTGGCAGCTTCCCGAGGCCACGGCCGAGACCTTCCGCGACGGCTGGATGCACACCGGCGACGTGGCGCGCGAGGACGAGGACGGCTTCTGGTACATCGTCGACCGCACCAAGGACATGATCGTCACGGGCGGCTTCAACGTCTTCCCCCGCGAGGTGGAGGACGTCATCGCCGAGCACCCGGCGATCGCCCAGGTCGGCGTGATCGGTACGCCGCACGAGAAGTTCGGCGAGGCGGTCACCGCGGTCGTGGTCCTGCGCGAGGGGCACGAGCTCACCGAGGAGGTCGTCGCCG